>CAZNFS010000015.1:0-30222 GCA_964572695.1 uncultured Desulfobacteraceae bacterium | reverse complement strand
GATCGACAATCTGAGACAACATGGTTTTCTGATCCATCGCATCGAATGCCAGCTCAGAGATAAGGAGCAGGTCCAGGAATCCCTTATCAAAGAAATGATTTCGGAGGAAGGTCGTACCATTAGCCTGAGAGCCTAATGACAGCACGCAAGAAACCCCCTAAGGCAGTGGCCTTAAAATACCAACCCCAATCGGATACGGCACCACGGGTGGTTGCCAAGGGTCAAGGCAAGGTGGCTGAGAAAATCATTGAGATTGCCCGGGCGCATGATATTCACATCCAAAATGATCCGGACTTGATAGAGGTTTTGGCCCAACTCGATTTGGATGATGAGATTCCCCCCGATCTGTATGCGGTTGTGGCCGAATTGTTGTCCTTTGTATACTCCCTTAATCGCAGTAAAAATTACCCATAGGAATTTTTTGCCTACCTTTTTGTCCCAAGCTGCAAGGCCGGCTAAATAATCCTTTTATTATCAATATATTACAAATGGTCACGATTACTTTGGGTTTGGCATCAATTTTGCTTACTAAGTAATCTAAACAAATTCGAGCGGACAAAGGAGCGTTAAAAAATGGTATCCGGGATATACAAAATGATTGATAGCTGTCTGATTCATCAGCTTCGATTTGAAACCCTCTCCAATAATATGGCCAATGTCAACACGACTGGTTTTCGGAAGGATACTCTCTCCTTTGATAAACAACTGGCAGTCGTTGTTTCATCAACCGACTTTACGCCCGGTGATTTAAGGCACACGGGGAATCAGTTCGATGTAGCCCTGGGCACACAAGGCTTTTTTAAAATCCAGACCCCCAAGGGGATCCGCTATACCCGCGATGGAGCCTTTACGCTAAACAAAGATGGCACGCTGGTAACTCAGAGCGGGGATAGCGTCTTAGGCCAAAGTGGCCCCATCACCATAAATGGGAAGGAGATTTCCATAAAGCGTGATGGACAGATCATCGTGGACCAAAACCCCGTGGACAAGCTCAGTGTGGTGGATTTTAAACAACCGCGGTTTCTTAAAAAAGAAGGCGCTTCGCGTTATGTGTATAACGGCGAAGACCAATGGATCGCCCCGGCAGAGGAAGTCGATGTTCAGCATAAATATATAGAGAGCTCCAATGTTAACCCGACCGAGGAAATAATTCAAATGATTGAGTCGATGAGGGCTTTTGAGTCCTCGCAAAAAGCCATCCAGGCCATTGATCAAATCAACAGTAAAATGGTTAATGACCTCGGTATAATACAGTAAAGGAGGAAATCATTATGTTAAGAGGATTGTGGTCAGCGGCAACCGGAATGACAGGTCAGCAAATGACCATCGATGTTATCGCCAACAACTTGGCCAATGTCAATACGGTCGGTTTCAAAAAGAGCCGGACTGATTTTCAGGACCTAATGTACCAGACCGTCGGCCGGCCGGGATCGATAACAGCCGCCGGTGATCAGGTTCCGGCAGGTATTCAAGTCGGTATGGGAACAATGCCGATCAGCGTGCAGAAGTCTTTTTCACAAGGGGATTTTAAAGAAACCAAAAATGAGCTGGATGTGGCGATTTCGGGCATGGGTTTCTTTAAGATAATACGTAATGGAGAAGAACATTACGGTCGCTCCGGAAATTTTAAGCTGGATTCAGAGGGCAACATCGTTACGCCGACCGGTGACAAGTTACAGCCCGAGATGACCGTTCCGGTCGATACGGTATCGGTTCAGATCGATTCGGACGGAACCGTCACCTCCTTTGGCCCTGACGAAGCCGGAACTGCCCTGGGCGTGATCGAGCTGTACAACTTTGCCAACCCGCCGGGACTTCATAGCGTCGGGCTAAACTTATATAGAGCGACCGATGCATCGGGTGAGGCCGTTGCCGGCACCCCCGGATCAAATGGTATGGGAGCGACGCTGCAGGGGTTTCTGGAAATGTCGAATGTGGATGTTGTCGGGGAGATGGTTTTCATGATTATGGCCCAGCGCGCCTATGAGATCAATTCCAAGGCCATCAAAACAGCCGATCAAATGATGTCAATTGTTAATAACATTACGAGGTAACCGACATGAGACGAAGCATCCAAGCCATAGTTATTTTGCTCTTATGGGGGTGGATCGGCTTCAGCGCCGAGGCTGACGCGGCCGTTCGCAAAACCGACCGGGCGAAGGCCGGCCCAAATTATCAAACCGTACCACCGATCAAGTTCCAAGAAATTTTTAAAGCATATGTTTGCCGTACTCTCAAAAAAGAACCGTCGGATGTGGTTGTGTCCAAATTAAAAGTCCTCGGCAATAAACCGGTTCCGCCCGGCAGCATAAGCATTCAGTTGTCTCAAAAGAATAGACGCAGAATTAAAGGAAATGTAAGGTTAATTGCGGTCGTGAGTGTAAATTCGATCGCCCGCCATCAGGTCAGGCTCTCCGCTTGGGTGGATATATACGCGTCGCTCGTCTGCGCGGATCGTGCCTTAAAAAGAGGACAAATCATCACCGTCGGGGCTGTTTATCTGGTACGCAAAAATATTTCCTATCTATCGCAAAAGTATGCCACCGACATCGATCAAGTGGTGGGTTACAGAATCAAAAACCATATTAAAGCGGGAGGTTATATTCAGAGAAGGATGCTCAAAAAACCGCCCGTGATTGAAAAAGGAGCGCTGGTTACCATCCTGGCCGAATCGCGTTATATAAAAGTGACGGCCCCGGGAAAAATATTAAGCAACGCCGATCTTGGTCAATTTGTTAAGGTTCGAAACCTGGTGAGTAAAAAAGAAATCTATGCCAAGGTTATTAATAATTCTACGGTAAGGGTGGATTTTTAGTACAGAGGAAAGAACAATGACCCGTCCAATACTTTTATTTGTGAGTCTAACATTTGTTTTCATAACCGGTTGCGCAGCTCTGAGAACGGACACCGCGCATGTACCTGAAATAAAAAGTGTCCAGACACCGAAATTCCCCTATTATGAGCCTCAAAAGCCCGCCGAGGGATCATTGTGGTCGGAGCTGTCCCAGATCACCCTCTATCCGGATAACCGCGCCAGGAAAATCGGTGATATTGTCGTTGTCAGGGTTGAGGAGGATCCGGAGGCCGCCCTGAATGCAAAAACCGAAGCCGATCGAAGCTCTAAAGTGGGAGGAAGCTTAAAGTTTCTGGGTGTTATGAAGTCCCTGGCGGCAAAGCATAAAAACCTGGCTCAGGACCCAGGCGAGGAGGATTTGATCACGGCCGCCCTGAAGACCGGTATGGCCGGTGACGGGAGCAGTAATCGAACGGGTCATGTAAAGGCGTTTGTTTCAGCGGTGGTTGTGAAGGTATTTCCCAATGGCAATCTTTATATCAACGGCAAAAGAGAGATAAAAGTCAATCATGAAACCCAATATATCGTTGTAGCCGGCATCATACGTCCACAGGACATCAGCACCACAAATGAGATCTCTTCCATAAAAGTGGCCGATGCCAGAATAAGCTATTCCGGAGTTGGGATTTTGGCAGACAAGCAGAGACCCGGATGGGGTACGAGGTTATTAGATTATGTTTGGCCATTTTAGATTTCTAGTATTCATTTTCGTCATTTTTAGTTTCCTTTTTCCGGCCACCGGTTCTGCGGCAAGAATAAAGGATATTGTCTCGATTAAAGGGATTCGGCCTAATCAGCTTTTTGGCTACGGCTTGGTGTTTGGCCTCAATGGCACCGGCGATAAAAGTCAATCAAAGTTTACGATCCAGGGCCTGGCAAATATGTTGGGACGTATGGGAATACATGTCGATCCCAAAAAAATATCGGTCAAGAATGTGGCCGCCGTCATGGTCAGCGCCACCTTTCCTCCCTTTGCCCGAATCGGAAAAAAACTCGACGTGACGCTATCATCGATTGGTGACGCCAGCAGCCTGCAGGGGGGAACCCTCGTCCTAACCCCCCTAACGGGGGTTGATGGGAAGGTCTATGCGTTGGCTCAGGGCCAGGTGACCATTGGGGGCTTCAGCGCCGGCGGTGCTTCCGGAGGCGGTGTCACTAAGAATCATCCCACCGTTGGAAGAATCAGCGGCGGGGCGACCGTCGAAAAAGAGGTCCCGGTATCGATCAAAAGCAAAAATGAATTCACGCTTATTCTCAAAAACCCGGATTTCACTACGGTTATCCGGGCCGTTGCGGCGATTAACGAACGTCTGGGCCGACAGGCCGCCCTAGCCATTGACTCGGGTACCATAAAATTAAGAATCCCGCAAGAATTTCAAAATAATGCGGTCGGCCTGATTGCCAAAATCGGCGACATCGAGGTCCAACCGGATTCCGTGGCCAAGGTGATTGTCAATGAAAAAACCGGCACCGTGGTGATCGGTAAAAATGTAAGAATCCAACAAGTGGCTGTTGCGCACGGCAATTTGAGTATCCAGATAAAAGAGACCCAAGACGTTTCACAACCAGCTCCCTTTGGACCATCGGGCGGGTCTGGGTCGCCGGTTCAAATGAGCGGCCAAGGAAACACAATCGTGGCACCCGGTGGGAATACAGTTGTGACCCCCGAGAGCGATGTGTCGGTTATGGAGGAGAAAAAAGCGCTTGTCTTAATTCCACCCGGGAATTCGTTAGGCGATCTGGTTAAGGCATTAAATGCGATCGGTCTTTCTCCCCGAGATCTGATCACGATTTTACAAGTTATTAAAGCGGCCGGTGCCCTCCAGGGGGAACTGGTAACGATATAGAGGAGCGCAACCATGTTACCAAAGATTGCATTCGACCCCGTTCAAACACAACCGGCACCCCAGGCCTCTCAGCCGGGATTGAAAGAAACCTGCGCCGATTTCGAATCTATTTTTATCACCTATATGTTGAAATCAATGCGGGCTACAATTTCCGAAGACGGTCTTTTGGGGAATAGCAACGAAAGCCAAATCCTGAAATCAATGCTTGATGAAAATATGGCCCAAGTGATTGCCAAAGGTGAAGGGTTCGGAATGGGAAAGATGCTTTATGAGCGTCTCAAGAATCAAAACCCAAATTCAAGTTACGCCTAAGTTGTACCGATAAATAGAAAAGGGAGCCTAGTTATGAACGACTCGACTATGCGTTTGATGGAAACGTTTTTTTACCAAAAAATCATGCTCTACCATGACCTGCTCCACTGCTTTAATGCGGAGAGAGAAGCGCTGATCGAGATCGATTTGGATCAATTGTGGAAGATTGCCAAAGAAAAAGAGGAAATATCTTCAAAGATAAATGCCATCCGGCAGGAGATCACTTCCACTATTAACCCGGAGATAGATGAAAAATCTTTTAATCTCAGACGGATACTGGGTCTGATCCCAAGGGCCTATAGGTCCAAATTTCATGAGTTATACCGCACGCTTACAACCTTGAAGCGTGAGGCCGAGGTCTTAAGGAAAGAGAATATGAGCTTTATTGATGATTCACTCCATTTTCTTGATGGGATGATATCGGTCATAACAGGCGAGACCAAAGCCGGTATTACCTATAATGACAGATGTCATCTAAGGAAACCCGATAACAATATTCTCCTTAGCAGGGAGGCCTGATAATGTCGGGTCTGGGACTTGTATTAAGTATTGCCAAAGACGCGTTGGCATCTCAAACCTATGGCATGAGCGTAACGGGCCATAACATTGCCAATGTGAGCACAGAAGGTTATTCCAGACAGCGTGCTGTGCAGGAGTCAAATGAACCTGCCCCTTATGGTGGGGTTCTCCTGGGCCGGGGTGTGAATACGACCCAGGTGCTCCGAATCAGTGACCAGTTTATTGAGAAGCAGCTCATGGAGCGAAAATCGAACATGTTAGCCTCCGAAGGGATGGAGAACTACATGCAGATCATGGAAGGTCTATTTAGCGAAAGCGGAGAAATGAGTATCAGCAGGATCCTTTCAGACTTCTGGAACATGTGGCACGATATTTCAAACAACCCTTCCGGGACCCCGGAACGGATCGCTCTTTACGAGCACAGTACCCTGCTTGCCGAGCAATTTAATGCCTTGAGCGATGATTTGATCGCGCTTCAAACGGATTTAACCAGTGCCGTCAGCACCGGGATAGAGACGGTCAATCAGATCACGGCTGAGATCGGACAAATCAACGACCAGATCGCGGGAATGGAAACAACCGGTGCAGCCAATGATTTGCGGGATAAGCGCAATACGCTTGTCTCTGAGCTATCTGAATACGTTGATGTCAAGACCTTTGAACAGAGCAATAGTACGCTTACGGTTGTCACAGCCAAGGGCTGCGTCCTTGTCAGCGGAATTACCAGCTATGACCTCCAGTTGTCGAACGCGACAGACATTGAATGGGTGGGTTCAGGCGGCAACAGGGTTGAAATCACCGATTATATGACAAATGGGAAAATAGGCGGATGGCTTGATATGCGGGACAGTGTCGTCGAAAAATACAAGCTGGATCTCGATGCCATGGCCAAAGAATTTGTCTGGGCCATAAACCGGCAGCACAGCCAGGGTGCAGGGCTTGAGGCCTTTAGTACGGTCACGGGCACCTATCAAGCAACAGACACAACCGCGGCCTTGGATTCATCCGGGCTCACTTTCGAGGATGAAATAGTGGATGGCGGCTTCAGGTTGTGGCTTTATGATTCAAGCGGGGCTTATGTCAGCGATAAAACCATAACAGTTGACGCTGACGTGACCGCGCTCGATGATGGTGCCGCCCGTGACATTGTCAGCCAAATCACCAGCATGCATGCTGAGATTTCCGCAACCATAAGCGACAGCAAACTGAATATTGCAGCCTCAAACGGTTACCAATTTGCCTTTTCCGATGATACGAGTAACGTATTAGCGGCCCTTGGGATCAATACTTTTTTAACGAATTCGACGGCCGGGGGCATGGGCGTAAACGACGGGATAGGTCTTAATAAGAATCTTATTGCAGCGGCTCAGGTAACCAACAATGTGGGGCCTGCTATAGCAGACAGTGGCAATGCGGGGGCAGGGACCATCGTGACCAGCGGTCACTATACAGGAACAACGGATGCGACTTATACGATTGAAATCCTCGCAACCGGGGATGAGACAGCGGCAACGTTTCGATGGAGTGATGACGGTGGCTCCACTTGGACCGGATCCGTAACGGCAGACTATCCTACCGCCCAAGCCCTGGGTGGTGATGGTGTCAGCGTTACTTTTTTGCCTGATACTTATACAGCCGGGGACACCTTTACAATCGGTGTAACGGCAGACTCTAATTCCCATGGAACATCTGCGGCCGGAGACAACACCAATGCACTTGCCATTGCGGACCTGCAATACACATCTACGACTATCTCTCAGTGGACTTGCGACAGGATCAACGCACCCACGGAGGGAAGTGTCAATGCCACATTTGAGGACTATTATCATTCAATGGTGGGTTCAATCGGGATCAAGGCCTCAAGTATCTCAAGAAGCAGGGGCTTTCATGAGATGATGATGCAGACATTGAGTGAGACACGCGACAGCATTTCGGCCGTCTCTCTGGATGAGGAAATGACCCTCCTCATGAAGTTTCAGCAGGCCTATTCAGCGGCAGCCAAGCTTATCAGCATCGCAGATGAGATGATGAACACATTGTTAAGTGTGAAATAGAAAAGGGGGGCGGACTACCATGCGAGTGGCCAGCAAATCCATTTATAATACGGTAATATTCAATTTGGGGAAAAACACCGATGGGTTGAGTAAGGCCAACGAGGTTATTTCCACCGCAAAACGTATCAACGCCCTATCTGACGACCCGGTGGGGCTCACCCAGGTCCTCAATATCAAGTCTACTTTAAACGGCATCGAGCAGTTGGAGCGCAACATAGAGATGGGAAAGTCCTGGCTAAATGCCTCTGAAAGCGCTGTGACCACGGTCCAGGATCTCGTCTCCGAGACCAAGGCATTATGTGTCCAGATGGCCACCTCCAACACGAGTGACGCGGTAAGGTCTTCAATGGCCGGCGTTGTTCAAAACACCTTTGATGAGATCGTCTCTTTGACAAATACTGAGGTGAGCGGCCGTTATATTTTCGCGGGGTCGAAAACCGATGCGGCCCCATTCAGCCAGAACGGAACATACAGCGGGGACAACAACGTCTTTACAATTAAGATTGGCAAGGATGCGACCGTAGAGGTGGGAAGCGATGGATCGGCAGTGTTCCAGCCCTCGGGCGCAGGCGCCTCTAACGATATCTTTAATACCTTGAGTAATCTGAAAAGTGCCCTTCAGAGTAGTAATATCAGCGATATTCAGGAGGCGATGGGCAAGCTGGACAGTCACCTCAGCCAGCTTTCCAACAAGATTTCAGACATAGGTTCAAAGATGATCCGCATGAACATGAAGGAAAAAATCTTTCAAGATTTGAATATCACCAGTACTGCGAGACTTTCGAAGATTGAGGATGCGGATATTACCGAGGCAATCATTGAACTGAAGGAGAAAGAGATTGCCTACCAGGCCGCCTTAGCATCATCTGCCAAGGTGATGAAAATGAGCCTGCTGGATTATATGTAGCACTTGACATTGTTTTGCTTGACAATCCGGGCCAGAGCACGTCATTTAAACAGGTAATTGTTTGGAATAAATGGAGGTAACCGTTCACAGGTTACCAGGATTCAACGTTCAGGGTTAGGGACAAAGACAAATTTGAAGACCCGAAGTCTTACGTAATCTTGAACATCTGAACCGTGAACCCGTGAACACATACAAATAAACATGCCATGGATGGGCCATGCTTATACTAACAAGGAAGTTGGGTGAACGCATTAGAATCGGCGATGATATTACTATTACATTGCTTGAGATAAAGGGAACCCAAGTCAAGCTGGGAATAGAGGCACCCAGGAATATCAGTATTCACCGTCAAGAGATATATGAAAAAATCAGGCTGGAAAATCTGGAATCATCTGATGTGAGCGCATCTGATCTTTCCAGGGCAGCCTCCCTTTTCAAAACCGTCAGCAGGGAAAGAGACCCAAAGTGAAGATTAAGACCACTCGATTCGGGAACATCAGCATCAAAGACGAGGAGATCATTCAGATGCCTTTTGGCATGCTGGGTTTTCCTGATCAAAAACGGTTTGCAATCCTTGAACACCATGAGAGTTCACCGTTCTTTTGGTACCAATCGGTTGATGACCCCGCATTGGCCTTTGTCATAACCAATCCCTTCCTGTTTAAACCGGATTATGCCATAGATCTTGAAGAGATCTTTAAGGATATGTCCTGGAATGGGGATACAAAGGGGCATCATGTGGCATTATATATTATAGCAAATATTCCCCAAGGCCAACCGCACAAAATAACGGGCAACCTCATCGGCCCTCTCCTGATCAATAACAAGGTCCGCCAAGCGGTGCAGATGGTCATTGCCAACAGCCCCTACTCGCATAAATTCCCACTTTTAAAACCCTAATTCGGATTGACGATTGGTGATTGTTGATTGTCGATTGGTGGAAGTCAATTGGCTATTGGCGATTGATGATTATTGATTGAACTTCACAATCATCAATCAACAATCGAAAATCAACAATCCAAGGATCGCCAATCATCAATCTATCATGGTTCCTTATTTTTTACGGCGAACACGTTTTCGTCTTACACGCCTTTTGCGGGCGCTGACAGTCCCATTTTTATTTTCCGCTGTTTCGGAGGCCGCCCTAGTCTGAGATTGCTCTACCCTCTCTCCCGCCGGATTCTGCCAGTGGTGGCAGGTTGCCCGGGGACATTTTAAAATCGTGATCCCATCCTTACCGGAAGCTTCGACTAAAAACGGGTTGTTACATCGGGGACATTGAAGATGATGGGGTTTGCCCCAGGTGATAAAATTGCAGGTTTCATTTGAACATTTGTAATAATTTTTGCCCGATACAGTCTCATGGGCTCTAACTCTCGAATGACGGCATAGCGGACATTCCATTGCCAGATCATCTTCAAACGATGCGATGCGCTTGGCGATGACCTCATCGCCGTCATCAAGATTTTCGGGCGGGGATACGATGTCCGTTTCGTCTTCGGTTTCAGGTGCGATCCTTACCGCTTTCGGGGGACTCGTATTGAGTGTTGCTTCTGTGGTGGTGTCGATCTCTGAATCGGTTTTTTCTATTGCTGGTCCTAGGCGTGATGCAGGGGTATCTGTGGCGGAAATGTCCGATTCTAATGGTGTCGGGTCGGAGGGGATCGCCTCCTTAACCTCTTCAAGTGGTGTTTCAGATTCAGGTTGCATTTGATCGGACTTGGCCTGAAACGGTGATTTTTGAGGTTCAATTTCCGGATCTGCTTTGGCATTGAATTCTTCAGAGGCCATTTTTTCTGAAGCATGCTTCCCGAAATGAACCTCTTGAATTTTGGCCGGACCTGAATAGGCATTTTGGGATAGAATTTTGGATCCCCCGGAAGAAATAGCGCTATTCTCCGATCGAACATTGGATTTAAGCGAATCGTGTCTATTTGAAGGTTTAAGTGCTCCTAATTGCGATGGACGTGGTTTGCCTTGCAACGATGACACCATTTTAGGCATTTGTTTTTTTCGCTCTGGGACTGGCGAGGATGTCTTTTGGGGTTTTGTCGGGGACTGTTCGCCTTTTATGGGAATACCTTGTATCTGTAATGTTTGATCAAACTGGCTGAGGGCCTCAGGCAGGGTTTTACGCTCTGTTTTTACTTCATCGATAGTCTGGATGCAGTAAGCCACAAAATTCATACCAGGCATTCCGGGCAGGATCCGGTCAAGGAGCTGGGTCATGCTTCGGGTCGGCTTTTGGGGAACCAATCGGCCGCTATCACCAAGGTTAAAATAACCCTTTTCAACCATATCCCGGGTGAGCGTGCCGAGATCCTGATCTAATGCAAAACCCAACGTATTTAACTCATGCTGCAATGTCTCCGGGGTATAACGTTCAGTCGCGGGAGCGGAAGATGCTTGGATCTCATTTTCGCGTTCCATTACCAGGATAAGACAAGATAAGGTTTTCGAATCCATCGGCAATCCGCCGATTCCATATCGGCTACCGATAAGACGTTCGATATGCTGGCCCAAAACTTGATCGAAGGTCTTCCAGGCATTCCTTTCATTGTTGGACTTTATTTGGGCTTCAGATGCCATTCGCACCTCCGGTTTCTCGACTGCTTAGTGTCCATCCATAAAATGAAGACTGTACACAAAAATTCAGGATTCTTCTCCTACGACAATCTCCTGGTTTTCATTTTCCATTTCGGAAATCATTTCCTCTGCCAGGGACGTCATTTGGGAAATTTTTTCCTGCGGATTCTCTACCGTTGATAAGGCGGAAACGTTTTTATCATTTTCAGTTGAAGAAAGTGGCATCGATTCGGGCGATGCGGCCCCGTTATGATTCTCCAACTCACCCAAATCTGTTTGGGACGGTTCGGTCGGATTATTATTGCTGTCGGAAGGCGATGTCTCCAAGTTTCCGGGTGTTATCACAGATATATATTTTCCCTCTCTATCCAACAGAATAGAGAGAACCACATTGACATTGAATTCTAATTTATAGGCCACTTGATTGTTATGAACCACGATATCGCCTCTTTGATATTCAACATCTTCCTCAATTCCGAGATTATGCTTTTCTTTGAATACCTTTTCGATTGCTCCCCAATCAAGATCAGCCGTGATCGCGTCGATCAGTTCCTGTTCTCCGCTTTTGATAACCTCATGGTCGCTAATTTTCATCATTAAATCTCCTCTCTCTGCATCAACTCCTGGGCCAGTTGAAGATAGCTTTGGGCTCCGGTCGAATTAATATCCTTGAGTAAAAGTGGTTTGCTGTGTGCGGCCGACTCGCGCAACTGGGTGCATCTGGGGATGGCTGTTTTAAATACACGGCTTTTGAAATGGTGGCGGGCTTCACGACCGATTTGAAGCGAAATTTTTTCTTTGTTGTCAAACATGGTTAAAAGGATTCCGGAAATCCTGATGCCGGGGTTGAAATCCTTTTTAAGGGCTTGCGCCGTCTTCAAAAAAAGCCTCAAGCCCTCCAAGGCATAAAATTCGCATTGCAGCGGAATTAGGAGAGAATCCGCTGCGGCGATGGCGTTGACTGTTAAAAGGCTTAGGGTCGGAGGAGAATCAATAACGATGTAATCATAAGATGACCTGAGATTTCTCAAAAAGTTGCGCAATATGATTTCTTTGTCCGGTTGGCGCATCATTTCCGCCTCGGCACGGTAAAGTTCCCCATGCGCCGGAAGCGTTTGGAGTCGTTCAAGATCGCTGGCAATGAGGGGTATCTCCTTTGCGGCCTTTCCCGTTATGACATGATAAATCGTATGATCGAGCTGGGTCTTGTCGATCCCCATGCCGGCGGTGGCATGGCCCTGGGGGTCGCAGTCAACTAAAAGTGATTTTTTTTCAGCGATGGCCAAGGCTGTCGAAAGATTGACGGCCGTCGTTGTTTTGCCAACGCCGCCTTTCTGACTTGCGATACACACAATGTGTCCCATACCCATAACTCTCGGTTTATGATGCAGAATCAGTGCATGTACCGGGTAGATTTTGAATCATCCACTATAAGCACCAAATCCGAACCATAATTTTAACTAACTGTATTTATAACAAAAATATAAGCATAAACTCCACAGCCCAATATGGCCAAGGAGCTCGAACGAAAATAATCGAATCTTGTCCGATGGTGTGCCGGTTTTTTTTGCCTATATTTCCGACCAATTATACGTGATCGTTCCATAACGCTGCAAAATTTGTACCATTTTTTACTTTGATGGAATGAGTTTTGCATCGGATCTATTCGAAAAGACTTTTGGAGGAGATTCGCATGGCTTCCTTTATAACCCTAAGCGGTATCGATCAGGCCATATCAGACCTTAATTACAGGAATGCAAATGCCTTAAAGTCCAAAATGGTCCACCTGATCCGCCAATATTATAGTGATGAGCGTTCTGTCGACCGGTTACGCGAGATCGACACAGACGATTTGGTGAAAGCCTTGTGGGAAACCGACAACCAACCGGAAGTGATCAGAAACAGACGCAAAAATTTGAACAGCATTAAATCTTCAGTCAATGCGGAATTAACAAGGCTTTATGACGCCGGAAAAAATCCGGAAGGGATCCTCATCGGTGATAATAATGTTTTTACAATGTCGGATGAGGCCAAGGATAAGGCCCTTAAAGCGTTTGGCTATGAAATGAAAGCGGACGGCACCCCCTCTTTTAGCCAAATGTTGAACATGCTAAAAAGGTTAAGTGAAACTCTACCCGACTACATCACCGCGGAAGGGAAAGACACTGCTAACGATTTGGGAGTCGTCGATCAGCTAAAGAACCTTATTCAGGGATTGTCACAAAAGATTGCCTCTTCGAATTCAGCCCCCGCTGGCAATGGATCGGAAGCATTTGATGCCGGATCCGACGCGAAAATGTTAGAAGCCGAAACGGATCTGGAAACGGTAGAAGAGTCGGAGGCTGATGATGATCTTGTGGATATAGAGGAAGCCGAAGCAGATGATGATTTTGAGGCGGTTGAAGCAGAAGCGGACACACAAGAGATTGAGGAGACCGAAGCAGAAACGGATCTGGAGGAGATAGAGGAAACAGAACCAGATGAGGATCTGGAGGAGGTTGAGTCAGAAACGGATGTCGAAGAGATTGAAGAAGTTGAGGCAGAAGCGGATCCGGAAGAGATCGATGAGGCGGAAGATTTAGACGAAGATGAGGTTTTGGAGGATATCGACGCAGTGGCTTCAGATGAAATTGCTGAACCGTCTGGAGATTTGGCCGAGGTTGCGACAGGAGGCGGCGATGACGGCCAGGGTCAGATCGAGGACGATGAAGGCGTCGTCCATTCGGGGGCAAAGGCGACTAAAAATGAAAGGGCTGACGGCAGCAGGGATGCCGGCGCTCAGGGGCACCGAGACGGGCAAGGTGGTTTGCCCGAAGCGGTACAAGGCGATTCAGGGAACCGCGCGGGAGCCGGTTTTGACGAAGAGGCGGGGGTGGGTGAAGACATTGCAGCAGATGGTCTTGAGGGGGAAGATGATCTGGAGAAGGCCGAAGAGATTGAGACGGATGAGGATCTGGAAGCGGTTGAGGATGTTGAATCAGAAGCGGCTTTGGAGGAGATCGAGGAAACAGAACCCGATCAAGGTCTGGAGCCAGTTGAGGCAGAAGCGGATCCGGAAGAGATCGATGAGACTGAAGTTATAGACGAAGATGATGATCTTGAGGCGGTTGAGGAGGTCGAAGCAGATGAGGATCTTGAGGAAGTTGAGGAAGATGGTCTCGAGGAGGCCGTAGAGATTGGGACGGATGAGGATCTGGAGGAGGTTGAGCCGGAAGCGGATGTCGAAGAGATCGAAGAAGTTGAGGCAGAAGCGGATCCGGAAGAAATCGAACAAGCCGAGGATTTAGACGAGGATGAGCTTTTGGAGGATATCGACGAACCGGATCTGGAACCGGTTGAGGAGGCTGAGGAAGTGGGACTCCCGGTCGATTCGTTAGGGCAGGAATACCCCCCTGAAGTAGAGACGCAAATAAAAGATGCCCGCCTCTTGGCGGAAGAATTCGATGGGTATCTGGGTGCAATGGATCGATACTTTAATCATTATATATATTTCGCGCCGGGCGATTACAAAGTAGGGAATCCAACACCTAAAAAGAATGAACGGCGTGAACAAATCGTACGGCTATCCTCCTTTTATTTCGGTCGATTTCCTGTTACCAATGGACTCTTCGAAATATTTGTGGAGAAAACCGGATATCAAACAACCGCCGAAAAAACCGGTTTTGGAACGGTTTACAATGGACGCTTTCGAAATACCAAAGATGAAAGCACGGGATTGGCCACATCGACATGGAACTCTTCACTGACATGTAAAACGGTCAAAGGGGCATGCTGGTATCAGCCATCCGGACCGGGAAGTTCATTGCACCATAAACGCAATCACCCGGTTGTTCAGATCAGCCTTGAGGATGCCATGGCATTTGCCGCCTGGACCGGGAAAAGGCTGCCTACCGAGGATGAATGGGAGGCGGCGGCTCGAACCCGAAATGCTTTGATGTTCCCATGGGGGGGTGATTGGCAAAAAGATGCCTGCAACACGGAAGAGAGTTGCCATGGTGAAACAACACCGGTTGATCAGTACATCGAGTTTACAAACGGGATCGGGGTGGCCGATGTTCTGGGAAATGTGTTGGAGTGGATCAGGGACGACTTTAGAGCACTTTCAAACAAAAAAAATAGCCCACCAGATTATGTTGCCAAGGGCGGGAGTTGGACATCCGCCGAGAATATCAGATTATGCGACCGTTATAAATTGAATCGTGAAGCACATTCCAACATCCTTGGTTTTCGATGTGTGGCCGACTAAAAAAACTTATCCAAATTGAGCGATTTTCAAGTTTGCCGCAGATACAAGGAAGATGTCGTTCCGCTATAGTGAACTAT
Organism: uncultured Desulfobacteraceae bacterium; assembly: GCA_964572695.1. Lineage (GTDB taxonomy): Bacteria > Desulfobacterota > Desulfobacteria > Desulfobacterales > CAZHA01 > CAZHAH01. The sequence continues at coordinate 14,820 of CAZNFS010000015.1, read as the reverse complement.
GCGGAACGGCATCTGACGCCGTAAGTGCGGTGAAATTGGAAATCCCGGAGGGTTTCGAATTTTTAAAATTCAAATTGATACAATTCCTTAAAAATATTGAGGACTTAACCATTTCAAAAATTTGAAACGCTCAAATTGGATTAAAGTTTTTTATAGAAGCACCGATAGGATAATTAGATTTGTATAAAAGTTAGGAAGCTGAAGGGCAAACCTTTTAAAAGATTGGGGCGCAAAACCACCGGTCTAAGTTTCGGCAAGCGGAATAAGATAGCGGGGTTGCTAAGCGGATGCGAATGCCAAAAAGGCCCGCTTTCGCTTTTGGGAAACGGGCTTTTTTATTGGAACATGCCGGTGTTTTTTCATTTTAAATACGCTCATTTAGGATCGATACATAAAGGAGGCAAAGCGTGAAAAGAGGTGACATTGTAAAGGTGTTAGGGGTGATCATTTTTTTGGGGCTGTTTTTGGGGGGCGCCATGCTTCTTAGCCATTATCAGGGTGACATTAAACTGTCGGAAATTTCGATGAACAGAACAAAAAAAGCCCCCGAAAACAACAAAATGGTTCCCGTCGGTGTTATTTCAAATATCGGCAACAGTAAGGTGGTGCTCGAAATGTCCATTCCTTGCCAGGGTGAAGGACAATGTATTGATTTGAAGCGTAAAATGAGATCGATCAAGAGTGATTTTTTAATTCAGGTTGATTCCGAGGTTATGAACAAATGGGTCCGGAACCGCGATTATGGCTCGATAAAAAATAAATTCCTTCAAATTATAAACCGACATACCAAAGATAGGGTGAAAAATCTCTATTTTGATTCTTTTCTGCCTTTGTAAACACGGTGCGCTCCCGAAATATTGAGCGCGCCGCGTTTGACAAAAAAGTAGATTTAATCGCCACGCTTTAATTTTAACCAAAACCATTGCAATTCCGGGCCGCATTCATTAAAATAATTGTTTGATTTCAAACTACAATATATTGGAGTGTTTTCATCTTGACACACAATATTTTGGCTGGGTCTGAATTAAGGACTTTGCCCCACTTGGAATAATGGAATAGGCGACTAAACCGACAAAGAGAAAACAACCCATGCAAACCGAAGATAAGCTGCGCTCCGAACAGATATGGATCATCTCCAAGGGGAGATACAAAGAATTGGATTTAAGCCGAATCCGTGAGGAGGCCAAAAGCCAAACCGTCATGGAATATCGGATATCCGATTTGGCCAGATATTTGCTGAATCCCAAACCGATTCAAGTCGATAAAAAACTAGTCGGATGTGAGGCTCATTACCACCAGCCTACCCATAAACTGAAAACAAAAATCAGCCCAATATTTCCCTCCGGGCTGCAAGGATGGCTTCAGGATAAGCCCATCCCGCCCGACATATTCTTCTCCGATTTCGGAGAAAACCACCCTGCCATGAAAGACGAACAGCTGGAGTCGCATTTTAATAAAATCACGGAGGTATTGAAACCTTATGATTCCATGTTGGAAAAGTTGTCAAATATAGACCCGCGTAACATTGCGGACATCATCGGAACTTGCCGCGACAAGGGAGGTAATTTGTCCTATTTGAATATCCCGGGGACAATCGATGCCAAGATCGACTATGTAAAAGATTATCTTTTGAAAGATGTCGGCGTCACCCTTGAAAAAGCGAATATTTCAGAGGGACTGTTCGAGATGAATGGGTTTGACTTTGAATCTTTTGACCCCAAAAATTCATACCGATTAATAAAATTCATGCTGGATGGCAAGTCAAAGGCCTGTGTTTTGAATTGCGATACTAAAATTGAATACTGGGTAGATGACATTAAACTGATCCAATACATGCAGTTATTTGACCAAATAATAAAAACGAATCCCCGTATGAATGAATCACTGAGGCTATGCTCTGAGGGGAAAGCCGAACCATTAAAATTGCTTTTTAACAAACAACTTGAGATCGATTATTCGGAAACCCAACTCCCGGAGTTGTATCGCGGTATGTTTGATCGCTATCACATAGATTCACGTAAAAAGGTTGTTGTTACCAGAGCATTAAGTCACTCCCAGATGGGAGTTTCTTTCAACTGTGTACCTCAAACCGGCTCCAGTGAAGATAAATCGTTTACCACTTTATCGGTGATGCACAATATAGGCGCCCTTGAGCCCATAAAGAGCGATTTACCTCAGGTATATTCCGAGGTTGACAAGAGGGCTTCTGTAACCGAAGGGGGTAAGTATTATTTGTTGGATTCTTTCCGGGGATACAAGAACGATGAATGATTATAAGGAAGATGATTACAACTGGATAAAAGAATTGATGCGCTATCCGCAGGAACTTGAACAGCATCTTGATTTTTTTGAAGATACCTCCCAAATAACCCTGCCACTTGATCCGATTGAAAGAGTCATTTTCCAGGATAAAGCAAAAAGTGCCATCAGGCAGATTGCACAAAACAAGGGGCACATCTTAATGGTGGGACGGCCGGGAACCGGGAAATCAATGCTTGCGAATATGTTCAATGAGGTTCTCGATAGGTCGCTTGGAGATTACATCAGGCCCAAAGAATCAATCGTGGCTTATCCCGGGAAGGACAAGAATCATATACGGATTGCTTATGAAAATCCGCATAAGGCTGATGAGCGGATTAAAAAGATACATGAATCAATCCTAAAGGCCCAGAGTGGTGTAAAGGATTTCAGTCTTGCGGATCAGATAAATTCCGTCCGCAAAGTCAAAAAAGGCCTGCTTTGGGTAACGGGTATCAGTGTGGCAGCCGGCTTTTTCTTTCCGCCGGCATTTATCGCCACCGGAATTACCGGGATCGGATCTATCTTCATGTACATGCAGGAGAATAATCACAAGGCCCAGGAGACCATCCAGCGCAAGAGCATGTCAGACAAACAAAACAGCGTAAAACATCTGTATGACATGGTGCCGGAAATTCTCTACGACCCCCGTAAAGATCATGATTTGATGGCCAGGATATCCGAACCGGATTCCCGCAATATGAAAGGGGGCTTCCGGCATGACCCTTATCAATCAGGCAACCTTCAAACACCGGCGCACAAGCGGACCTATTTAGGGGCACACGCCAAATCTCAGATTATTTACATTGACGAGCTAAAGACGCTGGTTAAGGTCGGTTATATGTCGGACTTACTGGAGATCATGCAGAATAAGGCCTATATTCTAGAGGGCGGACGTAACACGGGCAGCGGAGCGGCCGACAAATCGGAAAACAATTTAAAGGCGGATAACATTATCATCGCATGCTGTAATCATGACACCTTGAGATTTCTTCAGGACGAAGGGGATGGCGCTTTCCTAAGCCGAATAGAGGACAAAGGCGAGATTGTCCAGTTGGAGAGTGCCGTTTCCCAAACACCCGAACATATCAAGCAGATTGTACAGTATATTAAGCAGGAAATTCTTAACCTCGGTCAAGATCTCCGTGAAACCTGGCAAGAAGTAATCCAAAAGGAAGGTTACGAGGGAGTCAGGAAACGAAGTGAGCATATATTTGGCAAGCGGCTTCCGGAGGATTATAAACTACAGGAACGCGAATTTTCCAAAGGAGCCGTTTTGGAAATCGTAAAAGAGCTTCGTTGCCGCACATCAGATGGAAAATTGAGCAGTATCTTACGACCGATCAACGGCATAATTAAGTCAGCTGAATTTGAGGCCATACGCGCCAATTCCCAACTGGTTATGCCGGTGCACGTCAAGCGGGCGTTGGATGAGCATTTGAGCCTTGAAGGCGTTCTTTCCAAAGAATTGGTTGCGCATAAGAAAGATCTTAAGAAGTATATCGGCGCCCTGACGGACTCCATCGGATATGTGGTCGGTCTTGCGGTCATTCATTCCCGCTCAAGCGGACAGATGTGCGGTCTGCCATTGCCGATACACTGTCAAATTAATGCCGGCGGCTCCGACCAAGTTATTGCGCCCGGAAAGATTGGCGATATTGCCAAGGCCGCAGTCCAAAATGTGAGGGCTTCGATCAAAAAAGTATTGAAAAAAATCGGCGCACCCTATGTGGGGTATGAGATGCATGTGGAATATATCCAGGCACATGATGGCGTGGAAGGTGACAGTGCATCCGTTGCCATGGAGATTGCCCTTATATCCGACTATGTGAAGCAGCCGCTTAATCAAAAATACGGCGTAACCGGTTCATTAACAGGTGATATTATCCTTGCCGTTGGTGGTGTGACCGAAAAACTCAGATCGATCATGGATCCTGATCTGGGAATGGAGGGTGCCTGCATTCCCTGGCCGAATAAGCATGATGTCGAACCGCTTCTCATAAATGCCACTTATGAATATATACAAAAGGATGAAGTTCCCGGAATCAGAATTTACCGGATCGAAGGGGAAAAAAAACCCTTTGATATTTATTTCTGTAAGACAAAGTATAATGCCTACAAGATATTGATGAATTTGGATAAAAACGAAGTTGAAAATAGAATGGCGGAGCGAAGCAAGAAAGATTTAGCCTTTATCCAGAGTATGCGGAGCCCTTCGCTGAGTATGGCAGAGCGTATTGCGCTTGAGCAAAATACCTGATTAAAATACATTCAGATATGTCAATAAGTTGACAGAAGACCCCCCTCTTTTTATCCCCCCTAGCCCCTCTTGGAACCCGGCCAACCCGACCTCATCGTGAATATAGGCTGATTCTTACCTATTTCATGGGTGTTTGGATGTTTTCCGATTAAGCCCTCGGTGAACCGATCCTTTTGGTGCAAATATTGCAAGCTATCCTGATGGGCGTGGGCGGAAATTATTTTGACTTATATTATATTATTCGCTAAAATTATTATACTTACTGGGAAGTTTTGATTCTTTCCCTGACTCACTGATGACAAATGCCAACGAAAAGTATCAATTTGGCCTCAAATGAAGCTGCGTTGGACTGGAATGCGGGATCAATACATCTCATCGGTTTTCTACTATTCTTCTTATTATTCTTTGGGGCTTTTCTTATCTTGGAATTCATTAGGCCAAATCTTGGCAACAGCCGAAAGGATTAATGATGATCGAATCAATTTTAAAGGATTATTATGAAGCCCTCCTTGACACCGATCGAGCCCGGGCACTTGAATTAATTGATTCCGCTCTGAAGAAGGGGCTTTCCCCGGAGGCAATTATTTATGACATCGTGGTGCCTGCGATGGAGAAGTTGGCCGAGGAAGTTAGACAGGATCCTGACACGACTTTGGCTCAGCATTTTGTCTCTTCCCAAATTGCGGCCCAGGTAACAGACCGCTTGGTCCCTCAATTCCAACAGACTCCGGAAATTGAGGGGCACGTGGTATTAGGGACGGCTGCGGAGGACTTTCACGGTTTAGGCAAAAAAATTGTGAGAGGGTGTTTGAAGGCCAAGATGATCGAGGTCACGGACATCGGTCTAAATGTTCCTCCGGAGAAATTCGTCGATGAGGCATTACAGCGGGGCGCTCAGGTGATCGGGGTGTCATCCATGATGGTTCACACGGCACGCGGAGAAAATGGTCCTCTCAAAGTTCGTGAGATCCTCCGCAACGAAGGTCTTGAAGACCGTATACGGCTTGCCGTTGGTGGGGCACCGTACCGTTTTCACCCGGACCTATATCAGAAGGTTGGGGCGGATGCCTGGGCCAAAAACGGCTCAATGGCGGCCAACGTCATCACACAGCTAATCCGGGAGGTTAAACGATCATGAATGCAATGGAACGAGTCGGTACGGTGCTACAGGGGGAATTACCCGATCGCGTGCCAATCTTTGGCAATTTGCTCGAGCAGGGGGCAAAAGAACTTGGGCTTTCGATCGAGGAGTACTATTCAAAAGGCGAATACGTGGCCGAGGGGCAACTTCGGATGCGGGAACGATACGGATATGACAACCTCTCAGGATTTTTCTACGCCGGCAAAGATGCTGAAATGCTCGGATGTCGAAAAATCATTTTTTCGAAATGCGGACCGCCGAACGTCGGGCACTTCATCATTCAGAAAGATGATGACATAGAAGACCTCGATATTCCGGAGGATGTATCGCAGCTACCTGCTTTCGAGGAGCTATCCACGTGTATCCGCATCCTGCGGCGTGAAGCCGGAGGGGTATACCCCATCGGGGGCTCGGTCGTCGGCACCTTCTCGTTTCCCGCATTGCTGATGGGTATTGACCGATGGCTTGCGCTTCTTACCGGCGGACCTGAAAGCTTGCGCCGGGAATTGTTGCAGAAGTGTTCCGAGTTCTGCATCCGAGAGATCCAAGCCCTTCGGAAAGCAGGGGTTGACATGGTTTCCTATTCGAACCCGGTCGCATCAGCCGATTTCATCACTCTTTCCCAGTTTAAAGACCTCGCTTTGGAGTGGATCATACGCGACATCGAGGCGGTTGGCCCCGAGGGTATCACCTATTTCAACGGAGGGGGGCGTATCAATCCCATGCTGGCCCCAATCATCGAGAACACCGGGATTCCAGCATACTACATCAACCCCCTGGACGACGTCGCTGAGGCCAAGCGCATCATCGGCAACAAAGGGGTTAGCAGTGGAGTCATTAACGACATCCGGCTTCTGGACTGGGCTCACGCGGAAATCGACCGCGAGGTTAAACGGATCATGGATGCCGGTGCTGAAGGGGGGCGGTTCTTCTTCGGCACCCTTGTAATGCCCTACCTGATACCGGAAGAGAACATACGTGCGCTTTTCGACGCCGCCTTCCGGCATAGTGCATACCCCAGGAACAAATGAGCGTCTCAACTGAAAAGAAAAGACCGGTGCTCATCGGATGCGGTATTTTCAAAAAGGAAATTAAACAACTCGTCCGCAAGAATCACTGGCCGGTAGAGACCCGTTTTCTGGACTCGTCCCTGCATGTGGATTTCGACCGGCTTTCAGCCGCTCTGACTGGTAGCTTGACGCGCTACAAGGGAGTTAAAACCCTTGTTGTATACGGTACCTGCCACCCCAGAATGGAAGAGATGTTAGCAGTGACAGGCGCTCGGCGCACACCGGGACAGAATTGCGTTGAGATCCTCCTCGGAAAGGATCGTTTCACGGACGAACTCTCAAAGGGCGCTTATTTCCTGTTTGAGGATTGGGCTAAGCGTTGGGATCAGGTCAGTCGTCAATTCAGCAAGCGGACAAACATTATGCGTGAGATATTTCAGGATGCACACAAGTACCTGCTTGCGATCCGCACCCCCTGTTCGGGGGATTTTCAAGAGCAGGCAAAATACGTCAGCGATCAGGTAGATCTGCCCTTATATTGGACCGATGTAGATCTCGAAAACCTCGAGCATCGATTACGCCAGAGCATCAATGACGTTTTTGAAGAGGCAAAAGAATGATCGACACTATCGACGATACCCGGGCGGAACTAAAAAGACTTAGGTTAAGGGTCAAGGAGCTGGGACGGGATAAGGGCAATCTTCAATTGGCCGTTGACCTTATCAACAGGATCTCCACTTTCACGGGCCTGGAGAACGTTGTGGAACGCATCCTGCAGATATTAATGGAAGGCATTGGCGGATCGAACATTGCAATCTACTATCAGGTGGAAGAGCAATGGCAATACGTGGACGTCCTTGGTGCAAAACAGCAGATGCCGGAGCCCGACGATCCAATTGTGCGGCAAGCGATTCGAGAGCGCTCATTTATAAAGGCCGCCAGTCCTGACCCGCCTAAGATGCAAGGGACAGGATTTCGATATGACTATGAAACCTGGGTATACCCACTTTCAATCGGCGATCTTTTTTTTGGTGCAGTGCGGCTGGAAGGGATGACACTTGTCCATGCGCACTACCGTGCTACCATCGATCCTTTCATCCATTACACTTCCCTGGTATTGTATCTCCATGTTTCGAACGTGCACAGACTCGAAGCGGCATACAAGGATACAAAAAAGGCGAAGGAGGATCTTAGTGAAATCAATCAATTGCTGCTTTCCGTGATCGACAATTCTCCCCTTGCTATCATGGCGCTTGACGCGGACAGAAAAGTTACGCTGTGGAGCCCGGCCGCCGAACGTATGTTCGGGTGGCGTTCGCAGGAAGTGATGGGTACGCATAATCCCATCGTCTCTGCCACCGCCGAAGAAGAATTTATAGGAATGTTTAAAGCTGTTTTGTCGGGGGAACGCATTACAAACCTTGAGATCGAGCGCCAAAGAAGGGACGGCTCTCAACTCAATGTTAGTCTCTCTTCCGCGCCTATTATAGATTCCCAAAAAGAAGTGAGAGGGGCGATGGCGATTGTCGCTGATATCACCGAACGTAAGCGGGCCGAGAAAGCGTTACTGGAAAGTGAGGAGAAATATCGAACAGTTCTGGAAGCGAGCCCCGATCCTGTTATCGTCTTTGACATTGAGGGCAAGGTCCTCTATTTGAATCCCTCGTTCACTCATGTTTTCGGATGGTCATTAGAGGAGCTTTTGGGAAAGAAGATGGAAGTTTTTATTCCTGAAGGGACTGAGTTGGAAACCGGGATGATGAATGCGAAAATGTTAGCCGGCGAGAGCTTCTCCGGCGTTGAAACGCGCAGATACACCAAAAAGGGAGACACTATTCCGGTCAGTGTAAGCGGGTCGACCTTTCAGGATAATGAGGGCAATCTCAAGGGCAGCGTTGTTAATATACGAGATATTCGTGCGCAAAAGAGACTTGAAGCTCAACTCCAACAAGCGCAAAAGATGGAGGCCATCGGCACCTTGGCCGGCGGTATTGCGCACGACTTTAACAATATCCTTCAGTCTATAATAACAAACACCGAGTTGGCTTTGTATGAATATTCTGCTGGAAATCTCAACCCACATAGATTGAAGGAGGTCCTCAAAGGTTCAAACCGTGCCGCAGACCTGGTGAAACAGATCCTTACTTTCAGCCGCCAAAGTGAACGGGAGCTACGCCCATTGTCACTTGGCATCATTGTGAAGGAAGCCCTAAAAATGCTGCGTTCTTCTTTGCCCACCACGGTTGAAATCAGACAAAATATTGAAGTCAAAAAAGATATGGTTTTGGCCGATCCGACGCAAATCCATCAGGTGATGATGAATCTGGGCACCAACGCGGCCCATGCCATGCGGCCGAATGGAGGCGTGCTGGAAGTAAGCTTGAGGGATGAATATATCGATTCCCAAGCCGCAACCCAATATCATGATCTGACTCCAGGGGACCACCTGAGATTGACCGTCAGCGATACGGGGCGGGGAATGGCTGCTGATGAAATCGAGCGCATTTTTGATCCATTTTTTACGACCAAAGCGCCGGGAGAAGGAACAGGTATGGGACTGGCTGTGGTTCACGGGATCATCAAAAATCTGGGTGGCGACATCAGCGTGGATAGCCTACCGGGAAAAGGGACAACTTTTGGGGTCCTCTTTCCGATGGCAAAAGGTGAGGCTGCCCCGAAAAGAGAAGTTGTTGCGCCAATACCGAAAGGCAATGAGCGCATCCTCATTGTTGACGATGAGAAGACGATGGTGGATGCAATTCAGACGATGCTGGAGAATCTGGGTTACACTGTGACGGCCAAAACGAGCAGTATTGAAACCCTGGAAACCTTCCGGATGCAACCGGATAAATTTGACCTTATCATTACCGACATGACGATGCCCAATATGACAGGCATGGATTTGGCCAATGTGGTCATGAAGATTAGGCCTGATATCCCGATTATCCTCTGCACCGGGTTTAGTGAATTGATCGATGAAGACCGGGCCAAGGCCATGGACATCAGAGCCTTTGTGATGAAACCGGTTGTTATGACGAAGATGGCGGAGGTTATCAGGAAGGCGCTGGATAAAAAAGGCAAATTCAATCCCACAATTTCTTGAATAATATTTTCAAACGAATTCTCGTGGTGCACTTTCCTCCCTGTAATCAGCTGTTGATACCCTTTTTCTAAAATCACTATCATTAACAATCTATATGTTGTATCTGTTTTTACTTGACACACAATATATGCTACGTTATAAAGATATAATATCTTTAGGCATTTGGTATGCTTTGGCAATCTTTAATCATATTCAGCGTGGAAACGATAGCCGTAGACAAAAAGGAAACTTTCAAGGCTTATCTATACTTGTAAGCATTTGACTTTATAGGTGAAACCATGCGAAATATATTAATCGTCGACGATGAAGACGCCATTGTTCTCGCGCTTTCGATGGCGTTATCCCATGCCGGGTACAATGTTGAAATCGCCACAAATGGGTTAGAGGGGATTAGAAAATTTGATAAAGGTCGGTTCGGCCTCGTCATAACGGATGTTCGCATGCCCGGGCTTGACGGTAACGATTTAGCTTTACATATTCGCAATTCCAAAAAATATTTTACGCCGATTATCGGTATCTCCGGAACCCCCTGGCTTCTCGAAGATGACGCCTTCGATGCGGTCCTTTCAAAACCTTTCTCAATCAAGACCCTATTTGACACGATCGATCATTTAACGACAGCCCCTGTTCCGGCCGCCATCTGAGAATAAAACCTCAATAACTCTGCCAATTAACGCTTCAGTTTATCTTCCCATTAACCGATGAAGAACATAGCGATGGTGTCGAAAATAGGGTCAAGTTGAAGAGGAGTTATGAATGGATACACCAGTTGAGCGCAGAAAATATGCACGGGTCAAGCTCAAAGGCGGTGTATATGTGACGCTCCAGCCAGGGGGTGGGCGTTCAGGTCCAATCGAAGATATTAGCAGTGGGGGGCTTGCGTTTAACTATGCATCAATCGGGAAATACGCAAATGAACCATTGGCAGTTGATATATTTACAAAAGATGGCCAGTTTCAGCTTAAAAATATTCGCTGTAGAACCGTTTATGATGCGACAACTAAAAAACCTGAATCGGCGGATCTTCTGCAAAACCGCAAGCATGCACTTGAATTCAAAGACATCAAGCCCCAACAAGAAAAAGCTTTGAAGTTTCTTTTAAAGGCCTACACGAAATAATGTCCATCCATAAATAGTGTCTGTCCAAAAATGGCCAATTTCCCCAATTTCCGCGTCAGGCTCAAATTTTAATCCTCAACGTAGCCACGCTACGCGTGTCAAGGATCCCGTCTGGACGAGGCGGCTGCAAAAATACTGCCGCCTTGTCCTAACCCAAAATCTTTATCCGAAAAACTACACGTATCAGGTTTTCAGCAAAACATGACTGTAACGAGGTGATTTTGTGAGGGGGGTTATTTGGATTCGCTCTGGCCGCCATGTGCCTGTTTGGCTGCCAGCGCTTTTTGCATCCCTTCTTCTACCCTGGGATCATCACCCAGTAAATTGGCCGCTTTTTCATAAAAGACAATGGAGTTGGAGAAGTCCTTTATTTCAAGATAGGTTTCGCCCAACAGAAGTAATAGTTCGGCTCCTTCAGGCTGTATGTTGTAGGCTTTCTTAAGAAAAGATATGGCCTCGAAGGGCTTGTTCTGTTCTTTATAAAACAAGGCCTGATATTCATAAAAAGTATTATTGTTGGGGAAACGCTTCAAGGCATCGCGTAAATGACCGGCAACCAGATCATAGGAACGATTGTCAAGCATAATGCTAATAATGTCGGCATAAAGCGCTTCATTGTCCTGTTCCGCTCCAAGCAATTTCTTCACCAATTCATTGATTTTTTCAGTATCGTCCGACCGAAGATAACAATCTAGAATATTGATCCAATAAGAATAATTATTCGGATCAATCAACAGGGCCTGTTTGAACAGTTTTTCGGCCATGGCGATAATTTCTTCCCTTTTTAGTTCGCGGAAAAAACTTAAATCGCAGTATTCCATCTGGTGGTTGGTGTTCTTTTTTAGATAGGCCGCTTCCACATCCAGAAATATCTTGCCGGCTCTTACCATAATATCGGTATCTGAAATTTTCTTTGCAAAATTAAGCAGCCTTTTAATTACCAAGCTGATCTCACCCCGTTCAAGCAGATAATCCGCATTCTTTATGCATACCTCTACATTGCCGTGGGGTATTTTTACAAGCAGCCGATGGATCGTCAGGACATGGTCCGACAGATTGAGCTCAGTAAATCTTTGGGCAAGCTTTTCCAACTCCAGGCAGATTTTTTCCAAAGGAGTACTGTAGGGTACAAAAGTTTTGACATTATCCTCGATCATCTTCGTTATTTCATCAATCTGTTCCGGGTCATTCATAAAACTGAGCATCGCCACAACGCTATCGGTATGAAAAGGATTCAATTTGAGGGCGATTTGGCAGTTTTTGAATGCTTTCTCAGTCGCCCCCTGCTTTTGATGGTAATCGGCAAAGTTGTAGTAGGTGACAGCCAAATCGCGGTATAATTGTGATTTGCCCAAAAGCGTTTCGTCGTTTCGGTTTTTGGCCACTTCGGCCGCCTTTTTCAGATGTGCCGTCGCTTGGGGCCAAGTTTGTTTTTCACTATATACATGATACATTCCGAGATGCGCTTCAAAAAGATATGCATCTTCGCTTATCACACGAGAGAATCCGTCATGAGCCGATTCAATATTTCCCGTTTCCAAATTCTGTTGTGCCGTTGCCAGTTCCACCTTTAATCGATCTTGGTTGAATTTGTGACTCAGCACGTCAAATATGGTGGTTTCCACCATTTTAAAGTTTAGGGGGGTGGTCATGACGGCATCGACTCCTTTCGAGTAAAGGCTCAAAATAGTTTTTACGCTTTTGGTCACGGTAATCGCGATCACCGGCAAGTCGGCCGTACCGTCCAGGCTTTTGAGTTCTTCAATAAGGAGATCAGAATGGCTGAATTTGCTGAAAAGGGTAATTATCACCACGTCAATGTTTTGAGAAACCAAGTAATTGATGGCTTCCGGGATGGTCGCGGCGGGGTAAACCGGTCTCAGTCCGCACATTCGGAAAATCTCGTTGAAATTTCTAAGGTATTCAATTTTTTCGTTAAAGAAGAGAATCCGAACGTCTGATAATTCCATTTCGGTTTCGTTGTTTATCCGCTCTGCCATCGCCATTGTGGTCTTCCTTTTGGGTTATTGTGTGGTTAATATTTGATCTGCCAGATGGGTTGCATATTTTTTCCGAATCCGTATTTCGATGCGCCGATTGAATTTGCCTTCGGGGGTGGAAAAATCGTATCGCGGCTTGAAATATGAATACCCGGCGACGGATAATTGCTGCGGATCCATATCACATTCATTGATCAGAAAATGGACGACGTTGGCCGCCCTTAAGGTCGAGAGTTCCCAGTTGGATGTGAACCTGTCGGTGTGAATGGGAACATTATCAGTGTGGCCCTCGACAACGACACGATTTTCAATTAAGTGCAAAATTTCGCTTATCCTTTTTAAATAGGGCAGTATTTCCGGACGCAGTTCGGACTTCCCCGAATCAAACATCGTTAATTTTTGGGTTATCAGAACCATATCTTGATCTTCATCAAACAGCGCAATTTTATCCGTTAATCGGCTTTCCTCTAAAAACATGTGGAGCATTTGATAAAGGTTGGACAGGGCACTTTTTTCAGCCTGCATTTCCTTTTTGATGACCAGGATGGCCGACTCTTTCTGCGAAACAGGCATTTCCGCAAAAGTGATTTGTCCTCCCAACGAGTTACTAATGGCATTCATTACCGATTTAAATTTCTGCTGGTTGATGGTTGAAATCGCAAACATGAGAATAAAAAAAATCAAAAGGAGTGACATGATATCGCCATAGGTGGCCAACCAGCTTGCACCTTCGTCCGATTCATATTCGGGGACGGCCAAACGATCTTCATTTCCGCCGCCGTCAAGATAAGAGATACTGTCCACCGCTTGTGCCTTTTCCGGACGGTTTGATTTTTTATCATGCTCTACGTGCTTTGGGGGCTTGGAAGATTTTTGCTTTATTTGAAGTTTGCGTCCGAGGAGCGGAATCTTTGAGCCGCATTTGATACATTCCTTCTCGGACACATTTGCGGGGAGCCTTGAAACATCAAAGCGGAAGCTGGTGTTACACTCAAAACATGTGATCTTGGTCTTGGCATCCATAACGTTTAATTAGCCGCTACTACGGGCTGTGCTTTACCTGTCTTTGGGATCTTCGCTGCACCTGCTTTAGGGGGTTGTGCTTTACCTGTCTTTGGGGTTTGCGACGTATCTGTTTTAGCGGGCCGCGCTTTACTTGTTTTAGTGGGCTTCGTCTTATATTGTTTGGCCAATAGATCATCGACAATGGATTTGCGTTTTTCCAGGGGTAAATACGTGTTGAGGATCTGCTCCAACTCACGGCTGGGGAGGCCTTCTTTGATCATAAGGATGGCTTCTCTGATGATTCTAATAATACCGAATTCTCGGGCTGAGTAGGCTTTCAGTTTTTCCGAGGCCGGCAAAAATAATAAAAATGACAAAAGACTGCCATATAAGGTGGTAACCAAAGCCACCGCCATGCTGGGACCCAAAGTGTCGGTGCTCATGTCACTGCCAACACCTCTGAGCACATTGATTAGGCCGATTAGTGTCCCCACCAAACCAAAAGAGGGTGAGGCTTTGGCCATGAAGCTGAAAAGCTGGATGCCCCCCTGATGGCGATTTTTGACGCCTTCGGCCTCGATTTCAAAGCGCCTCGAAATCAGTCGCGGCGAAGCATCTTCAATAAGGAGTTTGAGCCCGATTTGAATATAACGATCCGTCTCGGTCTTAATCTTTTTTTCTAAGTTATAGATCGACTCTTGCGAGGCTGTGTGACCCAACTGCACGAGATTGCTAACCGTTTGTTCCAGTTTTTGTTCTTGTTCCTTTTGAAATAGACGAATAAATAACTTGAATATATTAATGACACGCTCTAGCGGGTAGCTAACCAGTGCCGATTATGCCGAGCTCGGCATAATCGGCATTATGCGGAGTTGCAAATTATG
>CAZNFS010000014.1:0-32547 GCA_964572695.1 uncultured Desulfobacteraceae bacterium | reverse complement strand
ATACGATTGCCACGGTCATTGATCCCGACCGGGTTCTTGCCGGAACAACGTCCCATGGCGCCACACTGCTCGGTCCGGGCCGAATTAGGCATGCCGGATCCGGGCCCACGGTGATGGGCCTGTGGTCGCACAGCGACGCCGGCTTCAAACGCGCCCGAGAATTAGCGCTCGTTCTTTCAAGTGCCGGTTTTGAAACGCAAGTGACGGAAGAAGTTCGCCATATTATTTGGGACAAGCTCCTTGTCAATATTGGCATCAATGCGCTTACGGCTCTGACCGGAACTAAAAATGGTGAAATTCTCGATCTTGAGACCACACGGGAATTAAGCCGCGCTGCCGTCG
Organism: uncultured Desulfobacteraceae bacterium; assembly: GCA_964572695.1. Taxonomy (GTDB): domain Bacteria; phylum Desulfobacterota; class Desulfobacteria; order Desulfobacterales; family CAZHA01; genus CAZHAH01. The sequence continues at coordinate 32,205 of CAZNFS010000014.1, read as the reverse complement.
CAGAAGCCGTCTCCGTGGCCGAAGCCCAGGGGATTGAAGTGCGCCGGGACCCGGTCGGTCATGTATTCAAAATTGCCACGGCTACGGCCGTCAACCGCTCCTCCATGGGACAGGATGTTGATAACCGCCGGCAGACCGAGATTGACGCCATCAACGGTTTTATCGTCCGCGAAGCCCGCCGTCTGGGTCTAAAGGCACCGGTCAACCGGACGTTGACAGCCTTAATCGAAACACTTCAAGCACATTATTGACGGCAAGGTTGATGGCGTCGTAAAAAGCCCCATCTGTATTTTTTCAGACACTCGGCATACTACACGTATCGCCTCGTCCCTGAAAAAACGCTACGCCTTATATATGAACCTTTTTACTTAGCCACCTAAAGTTGAATTCGCTACTCTTCATGAAATCATCAATAATAATAAGAGAAGGAGATTAAAATGGGCAATCCGAAAGTGACAATTTCAGATGTTCTAAAAGCCAAAGCAGAGGGACGCAAACTCGTGATGATGACCGCTTATGATTACCCTTTCGGTCTTCTGGCGGATGAAGCCGGCGTCGATATTGTACTCATCGGGGATTCGCTGGGGATGGTGGTTATGGGGCTTGACGGGACCGTGGAAGTCACCATGGAACACATGATCCACCATATCAGGGCGGTGGTCCGAGGCTGCCGGGGACCGTTCGTTATCGGTGATATGCCCTTTATGAGTTACAACACCTCCGTCCCTGAAGCGATCCACAATGCCGGACGTCTGATGAAAGAGGGCGGGTGCGATGCCATCAAATTGGAAGGAGGGGTTGATTTCGCCTCCACGGTCGAAGCCATCGTCAAGGCCGGTATTCCGGTTCAGGGACACATCGGTCTGACCCCCCAAACTGCCAGCGCACTGGGCGGGTTTAAGATGCAGGGCCGCGATGCGGCTGCCGCCAAGCAGATCATCGATGACGCCAAAGCGCTTGAGGCGGCCGGTGTTTTCTCAATGATTCTGGAAGCTGTTCCCGCACCCCTGGGCAAATTGGTGGCAGAAGCCGTGCAGGTACCCGTGATCGGCATCGGCGCGGGACCTGATGTAGACGGTCAGGTGCTGGTCACCCATGATATGGTGGGATTGTTCGACAAATTCATACCCAAGTTTGTAAAGCAGTATACCAAAATCAGGCCGATTATCTTAGAAGCGCTTCAGGCGTACAAGCAGGAGGTCACCGATATCAGCTTTCCGGCCGAAGAACATTCATTCAAAATGCCGGATGAGGCCCTGGGGCAGTTGAAAAAAATGCTTAGCTAAGTTCACCACAACGACTGAATTCCATATTCTGCAAATTTTTTATCTTTAGTCATAACGGTCATTCTTTCTTTTTCTGCTTCTGCGATAATGATGCGATCGAAGGGATCTCTATGGATAAGAGGCAGGATCGCAGCCGCTATAGCTGTGGAAAAACCGATGGGTATGGGCACCACACTAAGCTGTTGCATGGCTTCGGGTATAAACCGTTGTGGCTCATCAGGCAGTTCTATACGGCCGAGATTTCGAAGCAATGCAATTTCCCAGCCGCTTGCCGCACTCAGATAGAGACTATTGTTTTTTTGGTTTACTATTTCCCTGGCTTTTTGTGATAATCTGTCAGGGGCAGCCGCCATCCAGAGAAAGACATGTGTGTCAAGAAGATAACGCATTGTCATCTTCCTTAACCCAGAAATCTTCTATAATTTCTTTGGGCAATGGTTCCAGAAGGTCTCCCAGAAATTTGACCTTACTCGCATAAATACCAAGGGGCCTATCACCCCCTTTCCCTTGAACAGGGACCAGTTTCACCAGGGGTTTCCCGGACTTGGTAATAATTACCTCCTCGCCGGACAGAACGGCCGGGATGAGCTTGGAGAGCCTGGTTTTTGCCTCATGGATACCGATTTTCATTTCTCCTCCCAATAATTAGTTTAGTTTTAAACTAAGCTATATTTTGTCATTTGTCAACCTTCTTCCGGATGAACCTGTAATTCGATGGACTCGATCTAAAACCGTCGCGCATGTTTTCGGCAAACATAGAGACGCGTCTTGGATATATTCTCTCATCGAGTATAATCTGCGAAATGGGAATTTTGCGGATTGCCTGTACCATAATGCCCCTCATACAAAAATCAGATTGATATTGTTACAACGTAGTGGTGGAACATGTTAAGCCGGTGTCATTTCAGTGGGGCTGGGAGATCGGGCCGGGCCAACTACTTGAAAATCAAACATGAATATCTAAAGCAACAGAAGCAGTTGAGGATTGAAATTTGAGCCCAACGCGGAGATTGGCCAAAATGGGACGTTTTAAAACCGGCTCCATTAAAAGACTTATAATTTCGTTAAGTTGCGGAAATTCTCTCATCCAGCACCCTTCTGACAACCCTGGCAAAATCGCTCATCACCAGCGGCTTTAGGGCAAAGGCCTTAATCCCTTTTGCGCGGGCCTTCTCTTCGCTCATTTGCTGACTGAATCCGGTACACAAAATAACCGCGATGTCGGATCGGATTTTCATCAGTTCCTGAGCCAGTCTATGTCCGGTCATCTGCGGCATCGTCATGTCGGTAATAACCAGGTCAAACTGATCCGGTTTTACTTTGAATAACTCCAATGCCTCGAGGCTGCTAGTCCGGGTGACAACGGAATATCCCAGACGGGTCAGCGCTTTTTGCCCCAGGTCGACTAAAGTTTGTTCATCGTCTACAAAAAGGATCCGCTCCTGACCTGTTGGAGCAGGCATCTCTTTGATTGCCTGGCGCTCTTTTAGCTCATCTTGGACCAACGGAAAATACACATCCAGAACCGTCCCCTTGCCCAATTGGCTGTCAGCCAGAATGATACCCCCATGGCTTTTGACGATTCCGTGCACTACGGCAAGCCCCATGCCCGTGCCTTTGCCTTTTTCTTTGGTCGTGAAATAGGGTTCAAAAATCCGTTTGAGAGTTTCTGGCGGTATGCCTTCACCCGTGTCACGAACGCTCAATTTAGCATAATGCCCGGATGTCAGATCGGGATAGGGTTTGACAAAAGCATCATCCAACCAAACCTGAGACAGGGCCACTTCCAAAGTGCCGCCCTGCGCCTGCATGGCATAGGCCGCATTGGTACAGAGATTCATCAGCACCTGGTGGATCTGAGTGGGATCGGCATTAACGATGCCGCTGCCGTTCTCCATTGTCTGGCGGATTTGGATTGTAGCAGGCAGTGACGCTCTCAATAACTTAAGGACTTCTTTTACGATCGAATCGAGTTGAACCGGCTTTTGTTTCTGATCGCTCTGCCGGCTGAAGGCAAGAATCTGCTGCACGAGATCCCTGGCCCGATGGCTCGCTTTCAGGACTTCTTCCAGACTGCTTTCGGCTTCAGACCCCTTGGGTATCTGAAATCCGGCCAGCTCCGAATAGCCCATGATGGCGGAAAGAATATTGTTGAAATCGTGGGCGATTCCACCCGCCAGCGTACCGATGGCCTCCATCTTCTGGGCCTGAGCCAGTTGTGATTCGAGCTGCTTTTTTTCCTCCTCGGCCAGCTTGCGCTCGGTCACATCACGGACCACGCCCCGAAACCCGATTGGCTGCATAGCGGAATTCTTTATCAGTGAAACGGAAACCTCGATATCCCTTTTCGCGCCGTCTTTGCGTGATATTTGATAATCCAGCCCCCTGGCCGGCTTGCCGGAAATGAACACCCCATTAAAAACCTGGTACACTTCCTCAACGCTGGCCGGATCGATACAACCCCGGTAATTCATTCCCATTAGTTCATCCTGAGAATATCCGTAAATCCGGTATAACGATGCATTGCCGAAAGTGAAGTTCCCGGAGAGATCGGCCTCATAATAACCATCCTCCATACTGGCTAAAATGGATCGATATTTCTCTTCACTCTCCCGCAGCGCCCTCTCATTCTCCCTGCGCTCCTGCAGGAGCTCATCCAATTCTTCTTTTATGAGGGCAATGCCGTCAAACACCTGCCTGAAAGGGTGGTCCGGATTTATTATACCTTTCTCCAGCCCGTCAGTCTCCCAGTCGATGCCCCCTAAATATCGCACCAGCTCTTCGACGTAATTTGGGACCTGATCCGCTTCAAGGGGTTTATCGGTTTCAACGAGGGGATCCGATGAAGGCGAAACCGATTCAATGCTCGATTTTTGGTTCTCGATCAGTTTTAACGCCTCATCTAAATTTTTCACCATTCGAACGGCAAAGGATACAAAAGGCCGGGCCAGGTTGACAGCCGCGCTCAAAATCCGGTTGGCCCCATAACAGATAAACATTTCAAACGGGTGATCCGCCTGCCACCTTTTGATATGCTCAATGTATCGTTTGCGGGCTTTGCGCGTGCTCCCGGTGATTCCGGCAACACCGAGTAGAAAATAAATAGGAGTCGCGGGTCTATTCCGGGCGTTAATCGCTTTTTCATTTATCTCAAATATGGATGCGACATCGGTCTCATTGAAAAATCCGATGGAAACCCAATGGAAGATATCGTCATCGATGATATGCAGCTGCGCCGAAAAATCCGTTGTTTGAATCGACCAGTCCGGAAGGGTCAAAGTTGACTTTGGGACCGTGACTTCAGCTGGTTTGGAATCCGCGTGGATGGGCGATTTGGGCGGTCGGGTTTTATCGTCCGGCAGCATTTTTTGGGCCAGCTGTACGGCTTCGGCATAATCTTTTGCGATTTGTACGTCGTATTTGACGAGGTTGAATCGTCTGCCGAGCCGAATACTGAATTTGAGCATAGGCGTAACGCCGCAAAAAATCAGACCCAAAAGGCGCGCGCGCTTTTTCATATGGTCAATGAAGTATCTGCGCGCATCGAGCGAGACGCCTTTGAGCCGGGTGTAGTCGTCAATCTGAACATACAACTGTTCGCGGGGGAATACTTCGGCTGCCACCCTGCGGGCCAGGCCGGTTGAATCTTTGACACTTTGCAGATCACCATACCCCAATGCCTGCCCCCATAGGATGCTTTCCCCGACCACACGCATAGTAACCGTCAACTTGTCACCGCACTTCACATCGGTCCATTCCGATTTGCTGCGAAGGGGCAACCCGGAAACAGGGCACATATCCCCGAGTACGGGTTCCATGGATGTACGATTGGCCGAGTCCATCTTGACCTCCTGCACGATCGAAAAAAGGTTTTGTGAGTGTTCAAAAAAATGGGTTGACCCCGATGGCTAGACTTCTTCGATATCAGCCTCCCAGGAACACTCCACACATCCCTTGACGGTTTGATAAGCCGGACACAGATCAGCGTACATGCTTAACGCCCGTTCCGCCTTCTCCCTCAAACCGGCCGGAGCCTTGAAACGGTATTTCAGGCGAATTTTGGAAATCTTTAAAACACCTTCCACATCTTCGATATCGCCTTCCACATCTGCCACCAGATTTTCAGCTGACGTGATTCCCCGCGCATCCAGCGCGGCCCCTAAGGTTCCGGTGAGTCACCCGGCCACCCCGGCAATGATGTGGTCAAGGGTTGCCGGATACTCCGGTCCCTCAATTTTGCGTCCATACTTATTCTGGTAAAAATCCTTGATCCCTCCATGAATGCCGAAATCAACCGGCTCCGTAAAACTTTCGATATGGGCCGTTCGATGCGGCCCCTGATGCTTCTCAATCCGGACATGACTGGTGTGTGCAACTGACATGGCTGTTCCTCCTCATAGAATTTGGGTTGACAGGTTAAATCCGCTTCAGCTCAAGCGGGTTTTGGCCCAGTTTTCGATTGGCCTGGTTTAATTGTTCTTCTCCTGAGATGACGACTACGGACTTCCGGTCCTGCTTTTGATCGAAATATGTTTCTGCAGCGGCCTGGATTTGACTGCGGCTTAGCTTGAGAAGGTTTTGTTTGAACTGCAGCCGCTTTTCGTCCGACAACGCAATGATTTGTCGGAAAAATGCTTTTTTAGCCGCCGGCCCGGGCGGGTCCGGCTTATCAATTTCGGCGCAAACCTGCAAAATGGCTTCTTTAATATCTTCATCCCCAAACTCGCCTGACTTGATAAAGTCCGAGGCGGCCGCATACGCCCTGAGAGTGGCGACAATATGAGGATCGCGATAAGATCCAAATGAAAATAAGCCATTTTCGGGATTGTAAAGAGCAAACCCGCCGTAGGCGCCACCCTTTTCACGGATCTCACGGTGCAAATATAAGGATCTGAGCATTTTGCTGATCACGGACAATGCCGGGGCATCTGTATGCTCCATACGCACCGTTTCAAAAACCTGAGCCACAAATGAAACCGCAGACGCGGTACTCCATCCTTCGCGCGGCGTCTCCCGTTTATATTCCAGGCCCGGAAACACAAAGCGCCCCTCCTCAATCCCCTTTTGGCCCAAAGCCGATAATCCGCGATTTTCGATTAGGAGTTTTGACCCGTTTGTCAAGGCATCTTCTTCGCCGACCATCGCCAAAGACATATTATTTTTCGCAAATATCGCTCTGCCGATGGTCGCAAGCTCATCCGCAATCGTTTTCAAGCGATCATCGGACAAATCTTCGGTGATTCCTTTGATGGTCTGGTACTGGTGGATCCCCGCCCATGTTTCACTGAGAAAACTGGTCGATGAAAAATTTCTTGAGGCCAGCGATATTGCCAACCGGTGACCGTTATGGATCACCGCTGATTCCATCTGGGAGCGATATTGCAGCAGAAGGCTTTTCAAGCGCTCCCTATCTGAAAAATCGAACTCATCCAGAAGCTCTTCAATTATCCCCGTCATCCTGGCCTGGTTTCGATAAAGACATTTTGCGTTTATGGAAATAAAGGGAATTCCCGTACCTTCATCATCAAAACGTGTCCGCGCATGCGCTGACATGCCGATCCCCCCTGAGCAGGCGTCGATACGCCGCGCCATCTCGACATAGTTACATTTTGTGGTCCCCATTTTGGAAATGGCATAACTGAAAAAAGGGATCATCGCAATCGACGCCAGGGGAACCGATCCGATTGCAGCCGCTCCGGACAGGTAAAAGATCCCCGAAGTCGGTTGTTTAAAAATAATGGCCGGAACCTTTGGCGCCGCAGCGCCGGCGGTCACGATCTGAACATCAGGCGGAATATCCTGCAGTTCCAAAGTGGGCAGACATGACGGATCCTCCTTTGATTCCTGAAGATTCAGCAGCGCCCGGGTCACCTGTTGAACCTTTTCCAATTGCGAGCGCGACATCCCCTCTTTGATCTGTATTAGCTCTTTTAAAACGCGTTTCTGATTCCTTTTTTCCAGCGACTGATCCGGCTTGAGCGTAAACAGAACGTGGTGAGGATTTTCGAGAAAATACTGCTTGATTCGGTTTTCAAAAAATCGTCCCCGGGCGAGTTCCCCATGCAGCCGTTTAAGATCGGCATCAAACTGGAGTACCTTAAGAGGATCGCCCTCATGTATCCAGCTCCCGGCAAAAGACAAAAGGAGTTTTATCCCATATGGAAAGGGCGCATTGGTAATTTCCTTGCGATGAAATTCTATCTGGTGAATGGCGGAGTCGATTAGCTCTTTTTCGATACCCTTGTTTGAGAGATCTCTAAAAACCGAAATAATAATTTTTTCGATCTGGGCAACGGCAGATTCTTTTACATTTTTTAGGCCGCAAGCAAACAGGGTGTCCTTTTGATCTGCCACAAAGCCACTGCCGTCACTCAAGGCCGATCCTAATCCCGAATCGATAAGCGCTTTACGAAGGGGTGAAGCAGCATTCCCGAGCAAGATCTCCTCCAGCAGAACCAGGCTTAAAACCTCAAAAGAATCTTCGATGCCGCTTGTCAACCAGGCGACACAGGCCTGATATTTTTGGGCCGGGTCTTCGTTTGCAGACAGAGGGTAGGGGTAGGTAACGCTTTGCGGTTCACTCCAGCGGGGCTGCGAAGGTACGGTTGTTTCCGGATCGGTCTTGGTAAAGTTTTTCAGTATTGCATCTTCAATAAATGCCAGATGCTCCCCTAGCGGCAGATTCCCGTACGTGTAGAAGAACGCATTGCTGGGATGATAATGCCGCCGGTGAAAAGCTTTCAGTTGGGCATAGGTCAAGTTGGGAATTTCAACCGGATCACCGCCTGAGTTGTGGCTGTAAGTTGTCTGCGGATAGAGGGCGTTCAAAAGAGATCGCACCATTACTTCATCCGGCGATGACATGGCGCCCTTCATTTCGTTGTACACGATACCGTCGTATGTGAGGTCGAATGAGTCCGAATCCAAATCTCCCTCAATACTCAGCCGATGTCCTTCCTGCTTGAAACTGAGTTCCTCCAACTTCGGATAAAATACTGCGTCAAGATAGACCGACATGAGATTGTAAAAATCTTTACGGTTTTGGGTCGAAAATGGGTACATGGTCCAATCCGAAGCGGTAAATGCATTCATGAAGGTGCTCAAACTTCGTTTCAACATCGAAAAGAATGGATCCCGCACGGGAAACCGGTTGGATCCGCATAATACCGTGTGCTCCAGAATATGGGCCACTCCGGTCGAATCGGCCGGTACCGTTTTCAAGGCCACACTGAAGGTGTTCTCCTTATCGCTGTTGCTGATATGGATATGACGTGTCCCGGTGTCTTGATGCTCCAGTTCATAATAGAAGGCCTTGATCTGCGTCAGCTCGACAGCCCGTTTTACGTGATAGCCCCCAATAAATTTTCCTTTGCCAACGTCAGGGTTGATTTTATCTTTCGCAGTTTGCATGACACCCTTATTTTAATTGATATGTCCGTGCGTTAAGTTTGATTATCGCATCAAAAGCCCTGAATTCAACCATAGATGGTTACCTAAAAAGGTTCATATACAAGGCGTAGTATTTTTTTAAGGAACAAAGCTATACATGTAGTATGCCGAGTGCCTGAAAAATATTACAACGCCGCAGATGGGGCTTTTCACGACGCCATCAAGGTTTATGCGGCGCTTTCATAGACGCCACGGCTTTTACGTTTAATCTTGCCAAGCTTGTCCAGCCTAAAAATGATGTTGCGGAGTTTTTTTTCCTCGAATCGGGTTTTGGACTGAATCGCAGCAAAACTTACGCCATTTCGACTCCGCCTTACCACTCTCAGAACCTTATCGGTTGCGGTTAGAGGGTATTTTTTTTGAATGGACCCCCTCGGCCCGGATATTTTTCGTTTACCACCGGATCCCGGGGCCGACCTGATCAACGTTTCCAGACGTTCGATTCGCGCCAGTATCTTGTCGACATCACGTTTGGTTGGAATTTCATAGTTCTGCATAAAGAATTTAACCATTGCGTCGAAACTGGTCGCTTTCCCTTTTTTCCTGGCCATGCTATCCTCCTTTTGGGTGAATAGATTGTAACCGTTCACAAAAAAGGCAACCTTAAACCCTGACGAAGATCCCGCAAAGCGGGGAACCTTTGAACCCGCGAACGGATACTGAGTATGTTATAAAAATTACTCGAGATTCTAGTAAAAGTCAAGCCGGGGGATTTCACTTCTCGAAGCGCCGACTATAAAAAGATTAACCCGTTGAAAAAGAAAACACTTCATGGTAGCCAAGCCCCGAGGAATCACAATTCAGAACCCCATGAATGATCATCACTTCAATCCGGCTTATAAAAAGCCACTCCATAAAAATCTAAGATACAACATCCGGCAGTATGGGCAAAAAATTAAACAGCTTCAGGGCGATCCTCATTATGTGGCCTTGGGCATGGCCATCGGCGTATTTATAGGCGTTACACCAACAATCCCCTTTCATACGGCCATTGCCATTGCCCTGGCTTTCGTATTCCGGTGCAGCAAACCGGCGGCAGCCATCGGGGTCTGGTTTGCGAACCCCGTCACGATACCCTTTTTTTATTGGGCCAGTTACAAGGTGGGACGCCTTTTTGGGGGAAACTCATCCGATCTCGATATTCAAAAGTTTGAGTCCGTATTTGAAATATTCAAGCTCGGGCTGGATGTTTTGCTGGTGATGATTTTGGGTGGAATTCTTATCGGTATTCCCCCGGCGGTTGTATTTTATTTTATTACACGTAAAATTTTTGTTAATCTTCGGTCCCGTACTCAAAAATGACCACCGCGATAACGGAATTTTCCCTATGACCTCACCCAGAGCACTACTTGCCGCCTCGAACCTCAGGGCCAAAAAACGCCTGGGGCAGCGCTTTTTAACCGACCCTTCCACGGCCAAGATGATCGTCTCCCGTTCTCAACTGCAGGCCGAAGACATTGTTCTCGAAATCGGCGCCGGCCTGGGTGCACTCACGATTCCGCTTGCCAAAAGCGTAAAAAGAGTACATGCCGTCGAAATCGACCCGCACCTGGCAGCGCTTTTAAAAACCGAGCTTCTCAGCAATCAAATCGGCAACGTCACCATTGTTCAAAAAAACATACTCGATTTCGATATCTCTAAACTGGCCCGTGAGGCAGGTCACCCATTGCCGGTGATGGGGAATCTGCCCTACAACATATCTTCGCAGGTCATCGTAAAACTGATTGATAGGCGTGCGTCCATAAGGCGGGCGGTTCTTATGCTTCAAAAAGAACTCGCACAGCGGATCACTGCTCAACCGGGAAAAAAGGATTATGGCAGACTGACAGTGATGCTCAATTATTGCGCATCGGTTCAATCGATTGCGCAGGTAAAAGCGCCTCTTTTTTTCCCGATGGTCAAAGTCGACTCCGAAGTCATTGAAATCGAATTTAAACCAACCTCTCCGGAAAGACCGAATGACGAGACGTTTTTTTTCAGGGTCGTAAAAGCCGCTTTCTCACAGCGCCGCAAAACCCTGAGAAATGCGCTGGCGGGAAGCGAACTTCATCTTGAGCCAAAAATCGCCCGGCAGGCCCTGGAGAGGATAGGGATTGATCCTGCGCGTCGCGCGGAAACACTCATGGTGTCTGAATTTGTGCGCCTTAGCAACACCCTGGGAGAGATCCGGCCTGATCCTTAATCCGGGATTAATATGGTCGAACCTGTGGTTTTGCGCGCTTCGAGATCACGATGGGCCTGGGCGGCTTCACAAAGTGCATAAGACTGCCGGATTTCAATTTTGACCGCTCCCCTGGCCACCACATCGAACAGGTCCCGGGCATGATTCAATAAATCATCCCTTTGAGCGGTATAGGCCATCAAGCTTGGCCGCGTTAGGAATAGCGAACCTTTAGCGGCCAGGAGGCCCAGGTCAAGCGCTGGCACAGGACCGGAAGACTGGCCGAAACTGACCTTCTTTCCCATAGGCCGCAAGCAGTCAAGCGATTTCATAAAGGTCGCCTGACCGACCGAATCATAAACCACGTCGACACCCCTCCCGTTGGTAATTTCCCTAACACACGCGACGATGTCTTCTTGTTGATAGAGAATCGGATGATCGCAGCCGTTTGCCCGTGCCTGCTCCGCCTTTTCCGGTGACCCCACCGTCCCGAAGACGGTTGCTCCCAGATGTTTAGCCCACTGGCAGACAATCGATCCCACACCCCCGGCAGCGGCATGAATCAATATTGAATCCCCGGTCTTGACGGCATAACATCCTCGCAAGAGATAGCGAGCCGTCATGCCCTGCAGCATCATGGCCGCCCCTTGACGAGTCGATAGGTTATCCGGCAGTTTGACCAGGCGATGGGCCGGTATACATCGTGATTCGGCATAAGCACCCGGCGGGAGCCCGGCGTAAGCAACCCGATCGCCCACGGATACTTCCGCCACCCCTTCACCAATCTCCTCAACAATCCCGGCACCTTCCAATCCCGGTGTCGCGGGAAGCGCAGCAGGCGGATAAAGCCCGGAGCGATGATAAACATCGATAAAATTGAGTCCGACGGCTTCATGGCGGATTAAGACTTCGCCGGGCCCGGGGGAGCCTGGATCAAAATCCTCCCATCGTAATACCTCCGGGGCACCGGTTTCATACATTCGAATCGCTTTAGTCATGCAATCCTCCTTTTTCATTGGTGGGTACAATTGAGATAAATGCCTTGCTTGCAGTATACTGCAACCTGTCACAGGCTGTCAATTAAGGCTTGAACCTCTGAACGCCGAACCTGTCAACGTTCTCAGGGTCGTTTTATGTTTGACGTATCAGGCTGGTTGCGTATACTCACATCGTATGTACTATTTGGGAATCGATATCGGCAGTCTGTCATGTGATGCGGTTTTGATTGATCAAGCCGGGGGAATCTTGTCCGCCGCCGTTGTATCGACGGGAGCACGTAACCAGGAAGCCATCGCCGCCGCAACCGAGCAAGTCCTTCAAGAAGCAAATCTGACTCAAAAAAATATTACGGCCACCATTTCAACCGGGTATGGCCGCAACCGGGTTGAAGACCGCCTGGCTTCGGTAACCGAAATTACGTGCCACGCCCGGGGGATCAGTGCGTTGCTCAATGGCGTTCAGGTTTTAATCGATATCGGCGGTCAGGACAGCAAAGCCATCCGCATCGATCCAAACGGGCAGGTGGCCGACTTTGCGATGAACGATAAATGCGCCGCCGGCACAGGCCGATTTTTGGAAGCCATGGCCCGTGCCTTACAGGTGGATATCGAAGCATTGGGCCGCCTTGATCAGGGGGCCCAAAAAAACCTCACCCTGAGCAGCGTTTGCACCGTTTTTGCCGAAAGCGAGGTCGTCTCTTTAATCGCCGATGGGGTCGAAGTCAATGAAATTGTCAACGGCCTCAACCGGTCCATCGCTTCGCGCACATTTGCGCTGGTTAAACGGGTGGCTTTCAATCTCGATCAACTGAAGATAGCCATGTCGGGTGGCGTCGCGCATAACCGGGGAGTTGTTCGGGCGCTGGGTGCGGTTCTGGATATGGAAGTCCAAGTGCCGCCGCGTCCCGATATCGTTGGCGCCCTGGGGGCCGCGCTTATTGCCCGGGATCGTTTCCGAGACCTTTGAAAAACACCTCCTTTTGCCCAATTTGTGCTAAAGGTTGCGCCTGAAGGCTTGAGGATATCACACTAACGTGCCGGCGTCAGACTCAAATTTTGCACGAAGTGAAGCTATCGCGCTATCCTCAAAATACCCAATGTATTCCTGTGGTTGCACACAGTGCATTTTTTCAAGCCGTAAGGCGCAACCGTCAGCGCAATATTCTCCTCTTCCTTGAACTTGAACAAAATTAGACGTTTTTCAAAGGTCTCGTAGCAATAAAGAAGGGCTTAAAGGATCAGCCTAATTCACGCTCTTGCCTGATGCGCTTATGAAGGTTTGAAACACTTGGGGGAGATTTTTTTTCGGACCTTCTGACAATTGAAATCGATTCAGTAGGGCAGACCACGGCACATACACCGCAGCCGATGCACCAGTCAAGATCCACATTGGGTTTTTCCTGGGCCATCTCCACGGCGTCAACCGGGCAAATATCGGCACAGGCCCGCAACCGATACATCCCTGCAGTTCGGTTTCACGGATGAAATAAACCGCCATCAGGACATCGCGTGGAATTTTGCGGCGTCTGATGATACCCACGTTCCAGCAATAATGCCCGCAGCAGTTGCAGGTATGTTTGATTTCTCCTTGAGCATTGTCCACCATATGCACCAGCCCCTCTTTCTCACAATCAGAAAGGATCTTGTGCGCTTCATCTTTGGATATTTCCCGCGCCAGACCTTTTGATATGACAAATTCGGCCAGTTCATCGTATTTGAGACAGACTTTAAGACTGTGTTGGCAATCTGTGCGGCCCAGAATTTTGGCCGACATGCGGCAGGGACAGTGAGCCAGGGCAATTTTTTGGGTGGCCTCGACTATCGGACCCATTTGCTCATTGGGGAAAACGCCCTGGATGGGTACCTCAATCGATAAAGAGGCCGGAGTGTATTTAAAACATTTGGTCGGTACGCCGCCGTAGACCTGCCGCGTGGTGGGCACGCTGAAATAACTCAGAACGTTTCGGGCCATGCGTCTGGCCGTCTCATCGTCTCTGCCTTCCCAGAAAAATGCCTGGGGCATTCCATACCCCACCTGCAACAGAGAATACCCTGTGCCGCCCTCTTTCAGAGGGGCCGTAAAGATCATGTTTCGCGACGACATCGCTGCCAGCGCTTCCAAAACCGTGTTCTCGGGCAGATCGGTCTGCGCGCAGATAGCGGTAGCCCCCATCACCTCCAGCGGCGCCAAATCATTGGGTATCGCCAGCGCCACTTGAGCTTCAACCGGGTTGAACATCTCTTTGAGAAGGTCGATCAGGGCTTCGTTGAAAGGATACCCCATGATCAGATTTTCCAGATGCTTGGTCAGCTTTAGATAGATGTCATTCATTCGTTAGTCCCTTCAAATTTAATGGCGTCGTAAAAAATCCCATCTACTGCGTTGTAATATTTTTTCAGACACTCGGCATACTACATGTATGGCCTCGTTCCTGAAAAAACACTACGCCTTGTATATGAACCTTTTTACTTAGCCATCTATAATTGGATTCGCGATTTTTTACCAGATCTTCAATTTAATTCGCGAGGTTGTCTCTAATGAAAAACAAACTTCCTATGCGAACATTTCACAGCTATTTTTTTCTTCTTATTTTTTCATTCATCATTCGATGCTGGACGTTCGATGTTGGACGTTCATTTTTTTGAGTAAACCTTCCGAAGATATAAAAACAACTTATTAAATTCAGAATTAAGCATCAAGCATCCAGGATCAAGTATCGAGTATCTGCAGCTTCTACATATTCTCTGCGATGCTAACGGTCCGATCGCCCAGCATGTTTACATAGCCGCCCATTTCATTGTCGTACCACCCGTAGATCACCGCCTGGGTAACAGGTATCCGCAGAATCGGATCTCTCAGCGGCAGCCCGACGCACGCTTCAATCCCCGGAACACTTTCGAGATCGATGGTGATCTCTGCCGTTCGCCGGTGGGTTTCATGCCCTTCGATGATGGCTGCTGCCCGGGGCATGCCGATAATGTCTCCGGAAACATTCTGTTTATCGGTATAATACAGATACCCTCGCGGGTCGGCTTCAGCGGCTTTACGATAGATATCGTTAATCAAATCGCGACGGATCGGTTCTCCTGAAATCTCTTCCTGCAGGTTGAGTACCAGAATGATTAAGGAACCGGTTGAGATGGGAACTCGAACCGATTCGGCGATAAAGCCGATTTGTTCCATCTCCGGAATAACCAATCGAAGTGCCTGTGCGGCGCCGGTGGAGGTGAGGATGATATTATTCATGATGCTGCGGTTTTTGCGCAAATCCGTTTTTCCGGTTTTGGGGAGACGATCCAACACTTCCTGTGATCCTGTCGCGGCGTGAACCGTGGCCATCGATGCCGACAGGATTCGTTTGGGGCCCAATGCATCCAGAAGGGGCTTCATCATATGGGCCAGGCAGGTGGTGGTACAGGAAGCATTCGAAATGATCTTATGTCGACGAGGATCGTAGACACTGTCATTGATCCCCATTACCGTCGTAATTACATCTTCCGGCATCGCTCCACCCTTGTCCCTGATTTTAAAAGGCGCCGAAACGATCACTTTTTCAGCTCCTGAGTCAAGATGTCCGCGCAGCGACCCGGAGTCATAATCGGAGGCAAGGGTCGGATCTAAAAACTTGCCGGTCGTATCCACGACCAAACGGATGTTTTCCTGGCGCCAATCGATTTTGGCCGGATTGCGCGAGGATTTTAAAAATTTCACCCGAACCCCATCAACGGTCATACATGCGGCGGCTTCATCCAGATTATGGATCACTTCTTCAGCCTGATGGCCATACAAATAGTTTCGCAGCAAACCGTAAGTGGAATCCCGTTCAGTATAGTGGGCGATATCCTTGAGAGAGGTGCCGACTTCGCGGCCGATATTGATGAAAATTTCATCAAAATACTTTCTGGCTACATGGTGCCATAGGGTCAGTTTACCAATCCGGCCAAAGCCGTTAATCCCCAATTTTCGCCCTTTCCCGATTGCAGCCTCCTGCATCACGCTCCCCCCTTTAAGTCAGGCTTCCGGTGGTCTTGACAAGCCCTTTGTAGATTTCGCCCTTCATGCCGTCGATGCTGATATAGTCACCCGATTGAAAAAGCGATTTGTCAAAGTAAACCTTTTTTTGCTTCTCATGATAAATCATGTTTCCGCATCCCACCACACATGTTTTTCCAAGCCGATGCGCCACCACGGCCGCATGCGAAGTGACTCCGCCCCGAGCCGTCAGGAGACCATCAGCGGCATAAATCTCCCGAATATCATCCGGAACCGTATCACCCCTTGCCAAAATTAAGCGTGTTTCCGGCTCCCTTTCCCGCCACCGGTCGATATCGTCCAGGCTGAAAATCAACCGCCCGTTCATGGCCCCTCCGCTGACGCCGATCCCGTGGCCCAATATTTGCGCTTCGGCCAAACCTTCAAGATCGAAGGTAGGCGCCTTCTTGTGCTCCCGGATGGCCATGTCTCTGGTCTGTAACAAATAAAGATCTTTTTGATGGGGAGATTCGAAGGTGAACTCCATTTCCTGCGGACTCCAGCCCTTTTCATATATCAGGCCATTGGCCCATGCCTTTAAGGTCGCAAATATCTCCGGGAAATGCGTTTCGAGGGTCATGTCCGTTTCCCGCATTTCAATCTCTTGCTGGGTGATCGATATGGGCAGCGTGTTGACCAGACCGGCAACGACGTCCTCGCCTTGATTGAAAGTTGTAAAATCGCCCCACAGCCGGAGGCTGTCTTCCGACCATCTGGGGTTGTGCGTGAAAAATACGCCTGAACCCGAATCACGCGAAATATTGCCGTAGACCATGTGTTGAATCGTAACCGCCGTGCCCCAATCATCCGAAATCCCCATTATCTGGCGATATGTTTTGGCTCGCGGGGATTCCCACGAATTGAGTACTCGATTTATCGCCAGATGAAGCTGCTCAAAGGGGTCGTCGGCAACACGGATTCCGGTATCCTCAATCAACTTCTTGTAGGCCAGGGTGACTTCTTTCATCTGCAGGCCCGAGAATCCTCTTTTCATTGAAATTCCGGATTTTTCTTTAAACTCATTGATGACCGCATCGAAGTCATCGCGCTCAAGCCCGAAGGACATCCCGTAACACTGTAAAAACCGGCGGTAATTATCCCATGCAAACCAAACATTGCCCGTCTTTGCGGCAATCGCCTCGACGATATCCTGGTTGATTCCGACATCAAGAAATGTGTCCATCATTCCCGGTTGTGAAATCGAAGAGCCGCTGCGGACCGAAAAAAGCATCGGATTTTTGGTTTTTCCAAAGACCTTGCCGGCTGCTTTTTGCACCAGGGCCACATGCTTGGCGATCTGTTCCTTAAAATTCTTTTCGGCCGGTGGATATCCCTCGATGATCTCTCGAAAACGGAAAACTTCGGTCGTCACAATAAACCCCGGTGGTACAGGGAGGCCGAAGTTGTTCATTTTGACTAGATTAAAGCCTTTGTTCCCGAGGTAGATAATCTGGGAGACCTTGCTGCCCGAATCATTGAGCGGCGTCATGCAGGTTCCGGGATCATACATCAAAAGCATTCGCAGTTTATCTTTGGGTAACTGCTCCGCCTGCTGATAAAGGGTATTTAAAATTCGACTTAAAAAGAGATCCAGCTGCTGGAGGCCTAAAGAAAGCGTAATTCGATCCCGAAAAAAGATCTCCGAGACACGATGTTTAATTTTCTCCTGATCGGTAATTTTTTCCTTGGGGAGGTATTTGGGCAAAATCTGTTCCACGGGTAACCGCGCCAGAACACTGTTCAAGTTCTCCTCGTGAATGTTGCTGAAATAATCGTTGATAATGTTTTTGACCCCTTTGGCAAATCCTTTAAAGATATCGAGATACTGGGTGATCGTAAATACCTTGACCTCGATCGAATGGGACAGCAGATCGAGTTGGTGATAAATTTCAACCGAAGAGATTCCGTCAAGCTTCAAAGCTTTATCAAACAAGAGTAAATGATCATATATATCAGAAAAGGTCGCTTTTGTGATCAGGCTGTGATCCGTTTTTTCGATTAACTCTTCAAATAAAATATTGACCAGCGCTTCAATCCGAAAGGTCAGGCCCAGGGCGTCGAATTTGGTTTCATGATAACTGCCGTACATGGAGGGGATATCGATTGTAATGTGTCTTTTTTTATATATATCTTCGTGTATTTCGTATGTTTCGGGGGATACGATCATTTTTTTTAACTGTTCAAGGTAATCGAGCAGTTTGAAAATTTTTGTTTTCAGATCTTTTTCGGCCAGCCCGTTTTTAAGTTTGGCCAAGTCGGGAAAGTTCTCCGGCTGAAGCCGCAAAATATAATTTTCAATACCTACAAAACTGGTTTTGTATTTCTGGTACAAGAGCTTGTAAAAGGCAATAAAGAGTCCGACCCGTTCCAAATCCTCAGCCGGCACATCCGCAATGTCTTGCAGAAGGCGTCCGATTTCTGTCTCTCCCAGGGTAACCATGTCCTCCGGCAGGCACACTCCCTTTTCCTTTAAGACCGTAATAATTCGGTTGGCGCCATCGATATAGGGTCCCTCGGTATCGATTTGACGATAAATGCTGGGAGGAACAAAGGGCTCAAGTCCATCTTTGACCTTTGTTTCCCAGAATCTGAGAATCGCATTGATAAGGTCGAGGATCCGGTTGCTGCTTTCGACATGGCTTTGTTTCCTCAAAAAATGAATCAGGACATCTCTGCGATTCAGTATTTCGTCGATCTGGGTGGATATATCCCGCAGTTTCCCTTCAGCGCCGATGTCGTTGAAATAAGTCGGAAAAAGCTTGGCCGACTGTTTGATCAGATTGAAGACGGGACCGATGTCGCTGTTGAGCAGGCCGGTCACCTCGCGCGGAAAGAGATCGGTATCCTTGATAAAAATCCCACCCACAGAAAGATGAATAATCAGATTTGAAATCAGCCGGGTGGACCACTTGGGATTCAATTTGATGAGCTCCAGCCAGGTGCGAATATTTTGAATATGGGCATTATTGACTTTAATCTGCCAGTCATTGCCCACCCCGCTCAAGCAGGGCGATTCAAAACCGAGATCGATAACACAATCGATAAAATAATTCACCAGATCACTGTCATCGGTTTTGTAGACCCCTTTCCCCATATTGAGAACACAGTTTAAGGCCGTGGACGGAAATTTAGTGGTTTGGGTTTTTAATATTGAAAATGTTTTTTCGATTAATCTGTAGATATAGAGTGAACTTTCGTGAGCGATAAGCCAGCTCAAAGTTCGATTGATGTCTCTTAAGGTTTCTTCGTGGATCATGGAAAGCCCCTCAAGGTTCATA
Source organism: uncultured Desulfobacteraceae bacterium (assembly GCA_964572695.1). Lineage (GTDB taxonomy): Bacteria > Desulfobacterota > Desulfobacteria > Desulfobacterales > CAZHA01 > CAZHAH01. The sequence goes on along the minus strand of CAZNFS010000014.1, from coordinate 13,000 downwards.
ATTTGAAACAAAAAAATGACCTTCCATTGATTCCCTTTTCCGGTTTCCTTGCCGGCTTCAAAAAGCATTCCCGGTATCTTGCGATAGCTGTCCACGATCTGGCCGTACCCAGGCAGTTTTAGGGTGTTTTCCAGCATTTTGCGGGTATCGCTTTGCTTGGCCTGCAGCGCTTGTTTTAAGCTGGTCTGGTGGGATTCAATCACCCGGTGGGAAATGTGGTCGGAGATAGACCGGAAGGTCTCATCCGGTTCTTTAAATTCAGCCTCCTTGCTAAACCAGGTCCACGGATCATCGGTGCTTAGCCAATAACGATAAGTATACTCAAAATATTTTCCCCAGAGATTTCTAAAGTTTTGACTCTGTTTTTCATCTATCGCTGAATGCTTCAAAAGCGCTTCACCTAGTCTCTTTATCTGGTAAAAGCTTTTTACAAACAGAAAAAAATAATTGTCTTCGTATTCACAGATCCGTTTAAAAGTACTATCCAGAACCGGCATAAACCGGTTTATTTCGGAATCGGTTTCATTAATGATTTTTTGAAGAAACAAAAGCAAATTGTCCACGGCATCCGCGCGAACCTCATTATTTTGAGTGGCCCATACGGCAGACTCGAAAATTTCGATAATAAGAGCCGCCGCCCGGGGTCCCCGGGCATGACTTTTGAGAACATGAAAATAATCGAGCGCATAGCCCCGGGTTTCTTTGACGATAAATTGCCAGTTTTTATAGGGGTGTGACAATTCCTTCAAAAAAAGGCTAAGGCCCTCCCTAAGCCCGTAATAGCGCGACATGACGTCTTGGATGACCTCATATCTGGGATCGATGACGACATCGACCTGATAACTGGCGATATTGGCTTCTAAGGCCTGCGATTTAATCACAGAAGTCTCCTTGTTGTAGGCGTTCAGAGGTTCAACGTTCACCGTTCAGGGTTTTTTTCTTAAGATGCCCCAGTCCGGAGGCAAGTGAGCAAATGATGAAATCACGAATCAACCGTTCAGATTTTCGGCGAACGCTGAACCCTGAACCTTTGAACCTATGAACGTTTATCATTTATTTATCAAAAGTTCTCACTTTTTTCAAGGAGATTAGAAGATGTGGTTTGGGGGAAGTCTTAGGGTTCGCGAAGAAATAACTTTACATTTTCAGGTGTCGAGGCGCACGCATGGTAAGACGCGAGGAGGACGAATAGCAAGCTATTTAACAGACGAGCAACGCAACCAGGCGTGATGGATCGGCGCATTAAAGTGTGAAATTATTTTTGAGCGAGCCCTTAGGAGTGGGCGAGCTTTATCATCCGGTAGACAAACATTCCGGCCAACCAGGCGATATCCTCGGGCGATAGAATTGCCCCAATCGTCTGATCAAACAAAATGTTGGCTTCGGGAGGGAATTCATCGTCACCTTCCCATACAATCAACTGCACCGGAACGCGGGGAAACAAGTTGAATTCAAAACCGGCATCGCCAAATTGAATCGGCTTGCCACCTAAATTTTTTGCGGCCGTGGTAAAGCCTTTAAGATTCTGCCCAAATACCTTTTTGAGCGGATCGATGGCTCTTTTTACAAATGCACTGAAATAAAAGGAGGCGCCTTCGATCTCTCTGTAGGCGATCCATTTTCGGGATAAATCCGTCTGACCGGTTCCCATCATATAATGCAAAATCAGGACTTGCTCCTGGATGGGGATCTCTTTTTCCGCTGCGGCGCTGTCGCTAAATTCAAACGCCGGAAATGAAATGGAATACTCCCGGTCCAAAAACGAAACCGCAAATCTGTCTTCGGTCTGAATTTCAAAACCGGATCTGCGGGCGATCTTTGCAAAGGTCTCCCGGGAAAGCGTTTCAATCGCCAGATGCCTTGCTTCTATGTAGTCATCGACACGTGCCATGATAATTTTTTACAATTTGTTGGTGGATTAAAACAAAAGCCCCGCACACCAAAAGCGCAGACGGGGCTTTGTCTCGATATTTCAAAAGAACTCGATATTAGATTTCCAACCACGAATCGGAATAGAGGGTTTTTCCAAGGATGACATTGGTGGTTTTGACATATTCCTGCAACTCGTCAGAAAGACTCTCCACTACCGGCGGATTTTCATCTATTACACTATAGATCGCATCCACGATATCCTGGCGATTTCCGCGTGCGATATCCGCGAGTTTATCGTCTAGCGGGTCGGCAATCACGCAATGCATTCCGCATTTTTGAAGCATGACCATATAAGTCTGATTGAGAATCGGCCTCAGATGTTCCGGCGGCCCGTTGGAAATATTCGACAAGCCGCATGTGCTTTTAGTTCCCGGTGCAATTTCCTGCAGCATCTCCTGGAATGCCATCAGGCTCATTAGCTGCGGTTGTTGGATGTTGACCGGCGTCACAATACCATCGACCCAGATCTTCTCGTTGGGAATGCCGGCCTCGTTGGCGAAGTAAATCAGCTCAACGGCCAGCGCCGCGCGTTCATTTTCATCCCGTGGAAGTCCTTCCGGGCCCCACATCAGTGCAATAAAATCGGCATTATGCTCTGCGGCCAGGGGAACCATCCGTTCATAGCGCTCCGGACGGACCATGATGGAATTAATGATCGGAGTCAATTTACACACCTTCAGAGCGGCTTCGATGGCATCGATATTGGATGTGTCCAAAACCAGCGGCACGTCATCGACGACCTCCTGAACCACCTCGACCACCCACGGCATCAGTTCATGCCCGTCTTTTTTGGCCGGACCGAGATTGATGTCTATGAAATCCATCCCCTTTTCTTTTTGAAAAAGGGCTTCCTCCTGGATCGGTTTCGGATCACGCTCCTTAAATGCCCGGCCGATCTTTGTGGATATAACGTTTAGGCTTTCTCCGATAAGTAACATATTCCCCCCTTAATAATTTAAAATTGACTATTGATGATTGACTATTATTTATACCTGAAACACTCTAATCTGATACAAGCGGTGCAAATCTGATGAATTGTTTTTTTGCCAATATTCAATTTTCAATATACAATAGCCAATCCCTTCACTTTCCTTTAAGAAAACCCGGAAGATGAGCCGCCTCTCGCGGCCCCACGGTAATGGCCCAGTCGGGCAACTCCTCTTCGATATCACCGACAATGGCCGCGGCATACCCGGGTATGATCAGTTTCTTATCTTTAATCTTGTCGGCAATTCCACACTTCTTGACAAATACGCCCACGTCATCACCGGCAAATTTGCCGGCCGCCCAGGCCGTCATAACAGAAAGCCCTTCAGAATCCTTGATCAACAGCCAGGCCGGAACCCGGCTTCCCTCAATCTCTCCCGAAACGATAAAATAGGTCAGGGCAAAGTTGGTGGTTATCAGCACCGGTGAATTTTCATCAGGATTGCCGATCTCATAAATCCCTTCCGTCACGGTCATGGGTCTTTGCGGATCGGTGAAGATGTTAAGACGTTCCAGCAGAATCGGGAACAGCCCCTCACCGCTAAAATCGGACAGGACCACAATTCCCCCATATTTGGCAATGTACATGGCGGCGATCATGGTTTCCATATCCAGGTTGGAAGCCATCTCGCAGGGGAACGTAATGGTGGGAAAGCCCAGGGCGCGGTTCTGGTCCTTGAGGGCTGCGCGACGGATCGCGACCTGGTCTTCCAGGGCCGTCTTAATTTCTCTGGATCCAGGGTCGAGCACCAGATCTTTGAGCCCCATCTGGGCCAGCTTTTCGCTCAAAGGAGTCAAACCCTCGGCTGTGTCTGCTTTAACAACCAGGGGCAGCTCGTTTTCTTTGGCCAGTTCACCCATGGCCCCCAGGTTGGCCTCCGAGGCCGCATACAGAAGGGGCTGCTTGAACTTGCAGGCCTCAATTCCGGCCTTCATCACCTCGGCATCCTCGCTCATGAGGATCAGGTTAAATTCCGAGGTTTCGGCAATTGTTTTCGCCTTTTGGGCAAAGGCATCTTTTTCGCCATTGACATCCTTTAATGCCACCAGCTCGGGACGCAGGTTCAAGCCCACGCGCTCGAATTGAAAGGCGTTCCAGGTCTTCAGTTTGCCGGCCAGATCCGAATCGGCCATATCAGAGGTGACCAGGACTGCCAGGGCGGTCTGGTTGTAGAAGGTTTTTTCATGCCGGTACAGCACGGTCTCTCCGCCAACGCTAAAACGGCGAACCCCCTTGCCGATCGCCACGGGGCGGATTGGGGGTGCGGAGGCTTCCGCCAGTTGCTCGCGAGCCTCGTCCGATACATACGGGCAACTGTCTAATTCCGCTTTGCCCGAAGCCAGGTTCATGGCAAACGCCAGGCATGTGGGGACACCGCATTCCTTGCAATTTGTTTTGGGAAGGAGTTTAAATATTTGAATTCCGGTTAATGCCATTTTTCTCTCCTCTTTCGATTGACGATTTGTAATCGCTGACTATTCGTATTCGTTCACCACGGAATTACACTGAGTTCTTAGCAATATGGGTACTGAATTTTATTTGTTCTTTCCATTGCCGGTGATCTTGTGTGTCTTTCCGTGGTGAACTTTTGTTTTTGCTCTAGCTGATGAGCGGATCCATGGAAAGGGCCGGATGTCCTTTTTCCTGCAGGAAGGGCAGGATCTCTTCTTCCGTAACGCCGACCGTTTCATCCGCAATCATGTCGTACAGATCGGGGCAACCCATCTCTTTGCCCTGTTTGTCGATCCGCTCCTTGATCTCTTCCTTAAGCATCTTGGGCATCCATACCATCCGCAGCAGTCCGCCGTCACCCTTGATAAACTTTTTCTGCGTGATGTTGAATTTGGAATGCCCCACAAAACCGGGCGAAGAGGCGCCGCCGCCCATCACTCCGGCCAGCGTCGTAAACTTCATTCCGCAAGGGGTATCTCCGGTGTAATCCCGGCCTACGGTCATCACCCCGTTGCAGGAAGGTAGCATGGCGGCGATACATTCGCAGCAGCCGCAGGTGGTCATGGGATCGACGACTAAAGAATAAAAGTTGTAATGGTCGATGGCACCCCGGGAGGCTTGCCTGATAAATTCGTTGACCCCTGCCCACTGGCCCAGAACCGGATCCAGACATTCACCTATTTCGATGGGTTGATTGGGACCCGTGGGATTGATTTCAAAAGATGCCTTACAGTCCATCCAATTGTATGCACCGCAGAGTCCGGTTCTTTCAGGACTGACGCTGCACACGTGGGTGGGTGCAAACGACTGGCACAGGGTACAGGAATAGAAAAGCTCCACGTCTTCATCGGTCATGGTCTCGACCCTTTCATCCCTGGCCTTATATTCTGCCCGGGCGCGTTGGGTCAGTTCATCGACATCCTTTTTTTCGGTGTAGAGGGTTACCTGGACCTTATCCAGGATCTTTCCAAAGTCCTGATGGAATTTGGCGTGCAAAACGACCCCGATATCCTTTAGGCTAAAGCCCTTTTCCATGGCCGCCTTGCTGACCCTAATCCAGGCGATGTCCCGCTGCCCGATATGCATCACACTTTGAATATAGTTTATCAGATGATGAATCTGACGTTCCAGAATGGGTTCGAAATCGGGCTGCATCTCGCGCCCGGCCACCTGGACATAGATCCCCAGGGGTAAATTCTCACCCTCTTTCAGATCGGCGAGATCTTTGCCGATAATCTCTACTTTGGCGTCTTCGATTTCGTTCATTTCGGCCATTTTGACCAGCTCGGTGGCCTGGGTCTTGCCGCCACCCATCTGGGTTAAGAGATCCGCCCCGCGCACACGTTCACCCTCGTAAGCCGGACCGAAGGCGCACGGAATATCGATTTCGGAAATCGTCACTTTCAGGCCTCTGACCTCAACCGACTTTTGACAGATTTCGTCATGCGGCACGTTGGCCACGACATGCTCGTAGGTGCAGATTCCGGTAGGCAGAATCTCGGGAATATCGGTGTCGGCCAGGGTGGGAAAGCCCCAGTTGACACAGCCGGCTGCAGCAACACCCCATTCGGTTCCGATATCGCCGAATGCGTTCACGAAAGCAAAGACACGGTCTTTATTGTAATGCAGGATTCTTTTGTAATCGCCGGGTTCGACACCGCCGAATGCCATGGCGGCGCGGTTGGCAAAACCGAGCGCGAATACGGCAGAAGAGATATCCGGACCGAAAGGTACGATGCGGGTATTCCAGCCGATCTGAACCCCGGCTTCAATCAGCTGCTCGATGACGCTGGTGCCGTTGTGATGGGCGGCACAGAAGATGTAGAGGTTCTTTTGCTGATAGTCTTCTACAATCTTTTTGGCAATCTCCGGGCTGGGGGTTGAACCCACGATGGCCGCGAAACCGGGTGCGGTCCCGTCCACAAATTCGACCCCTCTTTTTCTCAAAATAATATCGTCGGCCGGTCCGAGCCATAATTTGCCGGCTTCGATGTCGGGATCTTCCTGGGGCAGATAGAAATCCGGCTCCCGTAAAACCCGCAGGGCCTCGATAATCTCATAGGCAAAAATGGCCGCCATGCCGGCGTCCAAAAGAGGTCCCAGATACGGCAGGTGGTTTTTGCCTTTGATGTGCGGCGGGAGTAGCCCGCGCGCAAAATCGAGTGGTTTCTTTATATCTTCCAGCGTTTCAACCTTCATACCGGTGAGCGAGTAAATCACCGGCAGATAATAACCGGTGTTCGGGAATTCGATTTTCGAATCCGCGTTATACGTTTCAAGGGCCTTTTTGTACTGACCTTCGGCCGTTGAAACAACCTTATAGCCACCCTGAATACCGGCAAATGCGACTAATTTAGACATAATCTTCCTCCTTCGTTGAGGATCAATTTGATATTATTTTTTACGCTTCCAGAGCCTGACGATCGGCCATGTCCATCAATACTCTTTCTCTGGCCTTGTCTATACCGAGCTCCTTGCGCTTCTTATCGATATGGGCAATTATTTTGTGGGCATGTTTGATCGGGTCGGGTTCACAATCCCACTTGCCGCCGTAAATGCCTTCCATCTCCTTGTACAGATGGTCTTTGAAAACAGGCGCACCATCCAACGGCATATGGTATCCAAAAACGACATATACACCCGAAGAGACAAAATACTGACCGATGGCGATCGCTTTTTCACTCATCCATTCCGGCGCGCTTCCGGCTGCCGGAAGATCGCACAGGTCGTTGCCGAGACCGCCGGCCTTGACCACCTCGGTGGCTGCCAGCAGAATCCGGGTATTGTCCACACAGGAACCCAGATGGAGCACCGGGGGAATGCCCACGGTTTCACAAACCTCCGCCAGGCCCGGCCCGCAATATACGGCCGCCGTTTCGGGTGTCAAGAGCCCATGGGTTCCACAGGCGATGGCACTGCATCCGGTTGAAAGCACCAGGACATCGTTCTTAATGAGTTCCTTGATCAAATTGATATGCTCGTTATTGTGCACGGTTCTGGCATTGTTACAGCCAACCACACCGGCTAAACCGCGTATGCGTCCGTTGATGATGTTGTCATTCAAGGTATAATAACTCCCGCGGAAGGTTCCGCCGAGATGATATTTGATCGATTCGACACCGAAACCGGCAATCTGGACTTCTTTATACGGTGGTATAACGACGTCAGCTCCCCGGTTGCCGAAGTTGTCGATGGCCATTTTGACAATTTTAACGGCATCTTCCATGGCGTGGTGTTCATCAAATTCAATATGGATCACGTTTTCCTGCTCCATTTTAGCGATCGGATGCGTGGTGATCAGTTTGGTGTGGAAACATTTGGCCACATTGGCCAGGTTCTGGAACACACACTGCACGTCCACCACCATGGCATCGCAGGCCCCGGTGATGATTGCCAATTCCTGCTGCAGAAACGTTCCTGCGGGCGGGACACCGTGCCTTTGAAGGATTTCATTGGCCGTACAGCAGATGCCGCCAAGCTGAATTCCGTTGGCGCCTTTCGCCTTGGCATAATCGAGCATCTCTTTGGATTGTGATGCGGCGACAATCATTTCAGAGAGAACCGGTTCATGCCCATGCACGATGATGTTGACATGGTCTTCCTTCATGATACCGAGATTGGCCTCGGACTGAAGGGGTGAAGGCGTCCCAAACATGACATCCTGCAGGTCGGTGGCGATCATTGCGCCCCCCCATCCATCGGCAAGGGAGGCTCGGGTGCTCTGCTTGGTAATGTTTTTATAATCCTGGTCAACCCCCATCGTGGTTCGATGCATGATTTCAGTCACTTCGCGGTCAATGCTTCGGGGCAGAACGCCCAGCTTTTTCCAGCGCTCGTAAAGAGGTGCCGGGGCCCGCTTCAGGTAGTAAAGTTCACCTTCGGGTTTGCCCCATTCTTTAAGTGCTTTTTCCGCCACTTCCAGTGCGATTTCATCCAGATCGCGCTCTTGGGTCTCACCGTCGACCTCAACGGTGGTGGCCACATCAAAGTGGGGCGCGATGGCCCGCAATTTGATCGGATCTTTGATTTTATAGTCCTCGGTCTCTTTCCTGGCAACGGACAAAAAGACTTCGGCCACCGAACGGCCGTGATCGGAATGCGCCGCAGTCCCCGCCGCGACCATGCGCGAAAAATTACGGGCGGCGATGGTATTTGCCGTCGCCCCGCACAGGCCTTTTCTATCATCTTCGCCTTCAATTCCACCTTTGGGAAGTGGCAGGCGGCAAGGTCCCATGGCACAGTTTTTACAGCAGGTTCCCTGCAATCCGATATTACAGGGTCTCATTTGCACAGCCCGATCAAAAACGGTTTCTACGCCCAATTGATGCGACCGTTTGATCATTTCCTGGGTGGAAAGATCGATAGATGCCGCTTCCGGATCCGCCAGCTTGGGCGCCTTTACCGGTTTGGCAACGATTGGTTTTTTTTCTTCTGCCATTAGAGGTTCCTCCTCAGTTTTATTGTTCTTTCGGCAATTTTGCTTTCAGAGCTACACGGCTCTCAGCACGATGCCAAAGGAAGGTATTGTAATGGATTAAGAGGCTCTGCGGTGCAGCCAGTTCAGTTTTTGGATAATTTTTTCGATCTCTGTTCTCTGGTCAGCCGCTGCCGTCATAGTGACTTCCGCGCTTTCCTCTGTTGTTCTTTTGCCTGCCAGGGTTTCGCGTTCGGCGGCCCGCTTCTGTCGGAGCGCTTCATTTTCAGCTTCACGCTTTGCCGTTGCCTCGGATTTGGCCCGGGCTTCTTCTTCGGCTTTGGCCTTGGCTTGCGCTTCCGCTTTGGCTTTGGCCTCCGCTTTTACCTTTGCTTCAGCCGCGGCTTCGGCTTCCACCTTCTGCTTGGCCTCTGCTTCCGCTTTGGCCTTTGCTTCTACCTCCGCTTTGGCCTTTGCTTCTTCAACAGCCTTGACATCGACTTCTTCTTTGGCCTCTGCTTCCGCTTTGACCTCTGCTTTGGGTTCTGCTTTTGGCTCGGGAGCCGGCTTCGATTCCGGAGGCGCCTTCGGTTTTTCAGCCGCTTGCGGTGCAGCCGCCTTTTTGGCCGGAGCTGCTTTCTTTGACTCCTCTTCGATCGTCAAGTCGGGCTCAGGCGCCAGCGATGCATAGTCAATCGTGGCTGCCTCCAGCATTTTACTGATCGGTGCCACATCGGTCGCCTCCCCGCCGTCGACAGTCAAATCGATAAAAGCCTTTACCATGCGAACCGCTTCCGGGTGTCTCATAATCAGGACATCGGAACCCGCCATCAGATAACTCACGGCCCCAACTGCTTCCATGAGAACGCCACGCCTTTCGGGGTCACCCAAAGTCGGTGCTTCATCGGCGCTCTGTTTGGCTTCCTTGCATTTCCAGACTTCATTACCGAGGTTATTGATAAGCGGCAATTGCAGCTTATCATCGCCCTGGGTCAAGGCTGCCATCCGCAACCGCTCCATTACCGAATAGGTATATTCCAGCCCATACCCCAAACCGCCGGTGGTGGGATCAATGATCATGCGGTCCATCTGGACTCCCAGATTTTCCAAAAGGATGTTGACTTGTTTGGCAAGGTTTACATCGATGGGAGAAGACGAAATCAAGGTATGACCATAACCCATGGCGCTTGCGCCGATGCCTTTATGGTTTTTATCTTCCACGGGACCCATGATGAGATTGGCCCCCTGGCATTCCTCGGAAATTTTCTTTAAGACATCCTCGTCTTTTTGGGGACTGGCCGTACCCCATATAATCAACGGAACATCAATGGCGTCCAGCACCTTTTTGACGACGGCCACCGCCTCCTCGGGGCCGGCATCCTGCCCATTTGGATCGGTACTCTTCAGTTGCAGGACGATCAACTCCGCCCCATATTCTTCGACGCACTTTTTTGCCCATGCCGCCGGATCGGAAACTACCGTTTTAAAATGGCAGAGGGCGGACTCCGGCCAGTCATCCGGTTCCATATCCCAAATTTCCATTGCGACTTTGGGCTTGTGGGGCATCTTGCCTTCGAACTGGTAAAAAGGATAACATGTCTCACCACCGACGGTCACGGCCTTTTCGCCCTTTCCCAGGGTAATTTCCTTTATCCCGCCGGTATATGATTCTTTATAAAATTCTAAGCCCAATGCGACCTCCTTATTGATGGTATATTGAGGTTTTTGTAAGTGAATCTCAGTTTCTTAAAACACATTCTTAAAATATCCTGTTTATTACTATCCTCCTTTCTTCGAAATTTTTTAGTATTCATAATCTACAACGGTAGATATAAAGCCATCCGATATCGTTATTTATTTAAATTACAAAAGGTTATATTTTTTAATTTGAACACTCGGACTCGGCCGATAAAAAAAATATAAAAGAGGATTTAATTATATGGTAGGTACCGGTTTGTCAATAACTAATAATCATTCTTGATGGCTAAGTAAAAAGCCCCATCTACTACGCCTTGTATATGAACATTTTTACTTAGCCATCTATCGTTGAATTCGCTTTTTACGAGATCATCACGCCTTGAATTTGAACTTATTACGAAACCGTCTAAATCGGACCTTTTAAGAATTCATCATTCTTGTTCATGGGGTTTTTTTCTTTTGGCGGGCGCTTAAGCGGGCGCTTAATTTCGGAAACTGGTCAACATCGGTATGCGGTAAGAAAAGGGCGGCAATATAATTGTCCATGTAAGAGCCGGTTTCAGAAAGCTCAAAGTTGGTCATATTTTTAGTCACCTCCACCACATCTCTGCGGATGCGGTTTGTCAGGGAACTCATCTTGGCGCCCATCAGCGAACCGTTGCCGATAAAAACGACCCTTTGCGGATCCATCTCGGGTAATAGGCCGATGGTCATCGCCTTCTCCAGGTCGACATAACTTCCAAAACCGCCGGCCAGGATGATACGTTTGATATTGTTTATCGTTAAGCCCACCTCTTCCAGTAGTGTCAATGTTCCGCTATACATGGCGCCTTTGGCCCGAACGAGATTATCCATATCGGGTTCGGTCAACACCACATCCTTTCCGATTTGAGTTTCAGCGGCCCATGCCAGCACATACTCCCATATTCCATCCGTTGCTCTGATACGGGGGGTGTTTAGATCACGGTTGTATTTACCCATATTATCGATAATGCCCGCTTCAAACAGGGTTGCCACGGTTGTGATCAGACCCGAACCACATATGCCCTTGGGTTTAACATTCCCGATCGTGATAATCATGGGCTCAAATGTGAGCGGGTCGATTGAAAAATCTTCGATCGCTCCCTTTACCGCTCGCATTCCAAGTTTGATTCCGCCGCCTTCAAACGCCGGTCCGGCCGAACAGGCGGCACAGGCAAGCCAATCTTTGTTCCCGATGACAATTTCGGCGTTGGTGCCGATATCCATATACAGGGTCAGCTCTTCAGCCCGATACATCCCCGAACCCATGACACCGGCCACGATATCCCCGCCTACATAGCTCGAAACCGCCGGATATACCAGCGCCGTGACCTGATCTCCCAGGTCAAAGCCGAGGCTGGCCGCATTGAGCGGCGGGTAAAGGGTGGAAGCCGGCACATAAGGCGATCGTCTGATATTCCGGGGATCGACTTTCAGCATCAACTGAGTCATGGTTGTGTTACCGGCAAGCGTAATGGTTGAGATTTCATCGGGATCAATTTTTGAACGCGCGATGATTTTATGGATGACCTTGTTGATGGTTTCCATAACCACCTCGTGCAGCCGTTCAAGACCGCCCGGTTTTTCGGCATATACGATACGGCTGATCACATCCTCGCCGTAGCTGATTTGACCATTAAAATCACCGTATTGAGCAAGTGTATGGCCGGTTATGAGGTCGATTAACTGTCCATAAATGGTCGTTGTCCCGATATCCATGGCAACCGCAAAATTCCGCCCGGTTTTATCTCCCGGTTGAACATTGACGATCTGTGTTCTTCCGCCGCCTTCGCGAACCGGTCGCACCAGTGTGGCCGTGATTTTAAAATCCCCTTCCCGCAGCACGGCCGGAATTTTACGAATCACCGCAAGATCGACTTCGAGACGGTGTTCGTCGTGACTTAGTTTTAAAAACCCGACCAGGCGGGAGACATCCGGAAGATTGTCCTGCGCAGACGGTGCCGGGAGTTCCAGGTACTTTTTTTCAACCGGCGGCAAAAAAAGCCCCTTATCTTTTAATTCCTCCAGTTTGATCCCCTGGATGTGAGCAATCCTACGGGATGTTGTCTGCCTTTCGAGGACACTGGCATCGATGGCGGAATCAACCGGAACGCGTACCGTCAAATCGCTTTTAACTTGCGAAAGGCAGGCCTGCCGGTAACCCTGGGCCATGTCATTTTCATCCAGCTTTTCACTGATACCCCCATCGACTTTACCTTCTTCTATGATTACGCGGCATTTCCCGCATACACCTGCGCCTCCGCACGACGCATTAATATGCACACCCAGGTCCATGGCGGCGCGAATCAGATTTTCACCATCGTCAATGTCAATCGCTTTATTGTGTGGAAGAAATCTAATTTTGTGCATTTTCATCATTTCCTTCGTTCAACGGGTGGTATGAATGAGCTTAGCGATTCTTGAAATTTCCAAACCAAAAGAGAGCAAAAGAGTCCTAATACCCGGGTTACCTTCTCTTGCATATAGTTCCAAGG
>CAZNFS010000013.1:0-33968 GCA_964572695.1 uncultured Desulfobacteraceae bacterium | reverse complement strand
TCAACCCAAAATACGGTTCGAATGTTAAGAATTCATCGGGGGTTCTTTATTTCAATGGGGGTTGAAGGGTGGGATCGGTTTCGGGAAGTCATGCTTCTTTTAACGGATGAGCCTGTATTCGTGCGCCAGTATATGCTGATGCAAGGTGAGTTTGCGGCCGCTATGGCCGACCGGGTGCTGGGCCAGGTCGAGATTGAGGCTGTCATTTTCAGTGAACCCATCGGCGGCAACGATCGGCCGCTTATTTCGCCCCGGATGTATGAAGAAATTGTCATCAAGAGCTACCGGCCGATTCTTTCCGTCTTGAATCGACATGGCATTCGGACGATCATACTCAGGACGTATGCCAATGCACGTCTGCTGATCCCGTGTTTTTTAAAATACGGTTTTAACTGCCTGTGGGCCTGCGAGGTCAATATCGCGGCCATGGATTATCGCAATTTACGAAAGGAATTTGGCCGGGATCTACGCTTTATCGGTGGTATAGATCTGGATGCACTGCGACACGGCAAAGCGGCCATCAAACAGGAACTTGAAGAAAAAGTTCCTCCCCTGATTACCGACGGCGGCTATGTGCCGATGGCCGACGGGCGCGTACGTGAAGATGTTTCTTTTGAAAACTACCGTTATTACAGAGAATTATTGCAAAAAATTACAACGGCTTAATTTGGATTTTGCCTTAAAAAAGGAAATCATTACAAATGTTTTTGAAACTTTTTCTGGCTTTCACCCTGATCCCGCTGATTGAATTGTACCTGCTGATTAAAGTCGGGACCACTGTGGGGATTTTGAACACATTGCTTCTGGTGATAATCACCGGTGCCGCCGGTGCGTATCTTGCCCGCCTTCAAGGCCTGCAGGTCATGTTCAGGGTTCGAGCGCGTCTTCAGCAGGGTGAGATGCCTGCGGATGACCTGCTGGACGCCCTGATTATTTTTGTCGCCGGCATCGTTTTGCTGACACCGGGCCTTTTAACGGATATTGCCGGCCTTCTGCTTCTTTTTCCGGTAACACGCTTTTGGATTAAAAAAAAGCTGCAGCAAAAACTGCGACATTGGATGCAGGGGGCCAGCATACATATCAACTAGTGTCTATCCATAAATGGCATCTTTTGGCCCAGAGCAGCGTTTTCGCATTTTTTCAATCCTCGACGTAGAAACGCTACGCCTGCGGCTGAAAAAATTCTGCGGCCTCGCCCTGAACCAAAATCTACCATTTCTGGATGGACACTCTATGGTGCCGTTATTTATCATAGAGAGGCACTAACTAAGTTGAGCAATTACTAAGGTAAATGCGCGTTCGGCAGGATCATACAAATCTTGAAATTCAGCTTTCGCTTAACCTCTGAACCCGTGAACGGTTACAAGGATTGTTCATTTTGAATACTAACATCCGAAAACTAAAATCCGGTGTCGAGTCGTTCCGCCCGGATGGCGATATCAGTGAAAAGAGCCGCCGGTATGTGATTACAGCAGCCCTTATCGCTCTTTTCCTGGGCGCGATGGACGCTCTGATTATGTCTGCTGCCATGCCCACCATTATTGCCGAGCTTGGTGGAATTAATGCCTACAGCTGGGTCTACTCAGCCTATTTCCTGGCGCGGGCGGTTTCGCTTCCCATTTTCGGCAAGATGGCCGATCTTTATAAGGTCAAATTGCTTTTCATCATTTCAATCGGCATCTTTCTTTTGTCTTCGATCGTGGCCGGGATGTCTCCCAATATCGGAGTTCTGATTTCGGCGCGCGTTTTCCAGGGAATCGGTGCGGGCGGAAATTTCGCTCTGGTGTACATCGTTCTGGCCGATATTGCACCAGCGGGAAAAAAGGCCAAAACGCTATCACTGGGAAGTGCTATTTGGGGTATTGCCTCGGTGCTGGGACCAACGCTGGGAGGCTTTATCGTTACTTATTTCTCATGGCGCTGGATATTTTTCATCAACATTCCGATAAGCCTGTTTTCCATGGTGTCGATCACCATCTTTCTGGTTGAAATGCGGCCCAAACGGGATCATGTCCACCTCGATCTGGCAGGCGTGTTTACACTCAGCATCGCCATACTTGGACCGCTGATGCTTTTGATGCTCGGCGGGCGGGACTTTGAATGGGTGTCGCCCCCGGCGGTCGCCCTTTTGGCAGTTTCAATTTTATCAGGGGTCGGGTTTTATTTTGCCGAGAAAAAATCAAAAGAGCCTATTCTGGCGCTGGAATTTTTCACAATCCGCGGATTCAGCATCGGTAATATCAGTGTCTTTCTCAGCAGTTTCGCAATTTTTTCTCTTTTTGCTTACGCACCCCTCTACATACAGGATACACTTGGCAACACACCCATGCAGGTGGGGATCGCCATGCTCTCTCTCAGCCTGGGATGGTCGATCGGTTCGTTAGCCCTGGGGCAGGTTCTGCACCGAATCGGAGAAAAGTCAGCGGCTGTTGCCGGGGCAATATTTCTCTGCCTCGGCACAGGTTTGACGCTTTCGTTCTCGCACACAACCACCATGTCCGCCTGTTTCTGGATTTTTCAGCTTGTGGGCGTCGGCATGGGATTTGTCACCCTGTCTACGCTGTTGGTGGTGCAGAACAGTCTAGACAATTCCGATTTGGGTGTCGCCACTTCGTCCCACCAGTTTGCCCGGACATTGGGCGGTACGGTCGGAGTCGGTGTCTGCGGCGGTTTCGTTCAGGGCATGCTTCAAAAATCGGTCGGCGAAGGTGTTCAGGCCGTATTCTGGATCGTATTTTTGATCGCGCTTCTGTGTTTCGTTTTCTGTCTGTTCCTACCCGCAAAAAAAGACCAGTTATGAATGGACACTATATAATGGCAGCCACCAACTGATAACTGTATCCCATAAAAATAGCGCCCAATAATCCGACCGATATATAGACATAAAGTGCCTGGCGCCGTACCAGGGCCATCACCGCCACCACGGAGGGTACCGTCATCACGGGGCCTGCGATCAGAAATGCCAGCACCGCGCCCGGATCCATCCCCATTTCCAGCAGGCCCTGCAGCAATGGAACAGCTGAAATACCGTTTACATAAAGCGGCACACCGATAATTGAAGAGAGTACCACCGACCAGGTTTGCCTGCTGCCCAGAATGCCCGTAACCCACTCGGTGGGCATGTATTGTTTGAGTAACGCCTGCAGCACCAGGGCTATCAGAAGATACTTCCCGATCATGCGCGTCATGCGATACGCGCCCCATAGAAACTCCTGCAGGACTTGGGCTGCGGAGCGGGTTTCGGCAGAGGCCGGCAACGTGGGGGGATCATCATTTTCTTTCAGTTTCAGCGAGTGGCGACCCAGATAGCCCGTTGCCGTAAGGTGTTTGGTAACCAGGCCGGCCGTCAGTCCTACCACCAGGGCGGCTGTGATTTTGCCAACCGCCAGGGCCGTTCCCAGGCCGCCAAGGGTGATGACAAAAGCGCTGGGACTCATCAGGGGTGAGCTAATGAGGAAAATCATCACGGGAGCCAGAGGTACGCCGGAAGCGAGCAGCGCTGCCACCACGGGCAGCACACCCAGGGCTCAAAAGGGGCTGACCAGCCCGAGCAGCAGGGCTCCCAGCAGGGACCAGATCCCCGCTCGTTTGAATAATTGCACGACCCTGCGATCGAGTTTAAGAGCGTTTATGGCTGCCGCGACCAGCACGGAAATGACAAAAAACCAGAAAATCCCCATGGCCGATGTCCAGAACTTGCCGAGTAATTCAATTAACTGCTGTAAAAACATAATGAATATAGCTCCTTTAAGTATGATGAACTCATAAAAAGTTACGAATTCAACTATAGATGGCTAAGTAAAAAGGTTCATATACAAGGCGTGGTATTTTTTCAGGCACGAGGCCATACATGTGATATGCCGAGTGTCTGAAAAAATGCTACAACGCTGTAGATGGGACTTTTTACGACGTCATCAAGTGTTGTTGTTTATAAAATCGCGTACCGCTTTATTGAATTGGGTCGGTACCTCCCAATACAACCCATGTCCCCCCTGCTGAAAGACCAGCAGCTTTGCATGCGGCATTTCTGATTTAAGCGCTTTTGCGATCCGGGGCGGTGTAAGCTCATCATGTTTTCCCACCATAATCAAGGTCGGCACATCGATGTCGTGTAACTGTCCCTTGGTGTTGTGCTCGACATTGGCTTTCATCTGTCTTTCAAATGCCTCAGAATTTCGGGGAAGGTAATCTTTTGTGAAGCGCGCTTTGATTTGGCTTGCTCTTTGAGGATGTTGTCTACGATAAGGTTTTGAGAACAGCCAGGGCATTACCATCGGATCGTCGGCGGATTTACCGGAATGATTCAAATGCTCCTTCCAGGAGCCATACAAAACCTGCACTCAGTCGCCGCCGTCAATGGTGGTGCTGGCCAGGATCAAGCTCATGATTCTCTCCGGGCCCAGAAGGGCGACCTGCTGGGCAATCATACCCCCCATCGAGGTTCCGAGGAGATGCGTGCGATCAATTTCCAGGTGATCGAGGAGACCCAGGACATCGCTGGCCATATCTTGTGTCGTATAGGCTTCGGTTGTGCGTGCGCTTTTACCTGAGTCCCGATTATCAAAAACAATGATTCTGAAATGATTTGAGAGTTCGGAAATCTGAAGGCCCCAGGTTGCGATACTCTGGCCGAGACCGAGAATCATTGCCAAAGGCGGTCCCTGGCCATATTCTTCATAGTAAATCTGAACCTTTCCGATTTTTGCTTTTGGCATTCAACCGTCTCCTCTGGCATGGATTTTAGGGCATATTCATATTCAGGAAATCTTAATCGCTTTAACCATGCATACCGCCGTGGCAGGACAGATGCTTTCAAACTCAGCGGTCTTCTTCACGGCGGTCGGTACACGGTCGCGGTCCATGGTTTCATAACCGCGTTTGACAAAGAAATTTTCAGCGGTTGTCGTCAGCAGGTATAAAGACTCGATTTTGTGCGTACTTGCGTAATCTTCGGCCTGCTTTGTCAACTGCGAGGCGATTCCCTGTCCGCGAAAAGGTTCGCTAACGGCCAAAGAACGAAGCAAAGCGAATGTTCCCAGGAGTTCCAGGCCGATTACTCCCGTGAGACGGGTTTCTTGTCTGGCGACCAGAAAGTGCTGCAAATGGGATGGTGTAATGTCTTCAAAGGGCAAATGGCACTCCGCCAGCAATTGCTTTACCAGGGATTCATCGCTTGAACACGCAAATTCAGGTTTCATTTTGAGCCATCCTGATTTTTGCCATTGCTCCGGCGACCAGCTCGAAGCATTCGTTGACCATGTCATGTGTTGGGGTTAACTCATCGTCAGTCCGCCACTGACGCTGAGGACCTGTCCGGTAATAAAATCGGCTTCCCCGGAGGCCAGAAAAACAACCGCATGCCCGATATCTTCGGGCACACCCAAACGCCTCAAAGGAATGGCCTTGTCCATGGCGGAGAAAATTTTTTCTGCGAAAGTGTCATATTGCTTCATCTCTTCCACCAAAGGTGTGGCCGTGGGGCCGGGGCAAATCACGTTGACGTTGATTTTATTGCGGGCCAGTTCCCGGGCCAGCGTCTTGCTAAAGGAAATCACGGCTCCTTTGGCGCCCGAATAGACAGCTTCACCCGTGCTTCCAACGCGGGCGGCGTCTGAGGCGATGTTGATAATCTTGCCGCAGCTGCGCGAAATCATTTCCTCCATTACAACATAGCAGGTATTGAGGACACCTTTGTAGTTGATAGCGATCACTTTTTCCCAAAAATCGGGCGTGGTTTTGATAAACGGAACCATTCTATCCCAGCCGGCATTATTGACCAGAATATCGACCGGGCCAAATTTTTCTCTTACCGTGGCAACCATGGCTTTAACGGATGCGATGGCACTGACATCCACATGAACAGCGATGGCGTTTCCGCCGGAATCTTTGATTTGGGCTACCGTCGTTTCAGCCTCCGGCAGCAGCAGATCGACGATGGCGACATTGGCGCCCTGTTTTGCTAAAGCGGTTGAAATCCCTTTGCCGATACCTCTGGCGCCGCCGGTTACGATGGCGGTATTACCGGTTAAATCAAACACGGAGTCCTCCTTTTACTTTAATTGCTATACGTCAGGTGACCGTTAGGCTGAATAATCAGGCATTTTTATCGTTTGCCGATTTAAACCATATGGAAGATGACATGTCAATTTGGATAGCATTATAAACGCGAAGATGGTATCAGCTTACCAACTATGGAAGATGTGCGTTCGGCAAATAAATTTCCTGTTTTCTACGGATACATCATCGTGACGGCGGCAGTGCTCATTATGGTGATCGCGTGGGGAACCAACTACAGCTTCGGCATCTTTTTTACCCCGCTTTTAAAGGAGTTCGGTTGGACCCGCGCCGTGACATCAGGCGCTTTCTCGTTGGCGATGTTACTGGAAGGTTTCGGGGGGATGTTCTTGGGGAGAATAAACGATCGCCTCGGTGCGCGGCAGGTCATGACGGTCTGCGGCCTGAGCCTGGGAATCGGTTATCTTCTCATGTCGCGGGTGGTGCAAATATGGCACCTGTATGTATTCTATGGTCTGCTGGTAGGACTCGGTCTGAGCGGAACGTATGTAACATTGACGTCAACCGTTACCCGGTGGTTTGTCAAGCGAAGAGGCCTGATGGTTGGAATCGTTTCCGCCGGTATGGGTATGGGGACGCTGCTGATGACGCCCTTGGCGAATCGGCTCATCCAGGCTTTTGGTTGGCGGACTTCATATGTCTGGGTGGGGGTGATGGCCATACTTCTTATCGTGGTTGCGGCACAATTTTTGCGGAATCCCGCGGCGGAGAAAGGATACGATTTAAATAATTCGGAGCGACCCTTAGGTGCAATACCAGTAAAAACAGACGCGGTTTCTTTCCGAAGCGCCATTCGAACACGGCAGATATGGCTGCTCTGCAGCATATTGTTATGTTGGGGGGCTGTTTCGCTGATTATTATGGTTCATATTGCACCGCATGCCATCGAGCTGGGATTTTCCGCCGATCAGGCCGCAAGCGTTCTGGCACTCATCGGCGGTATCGTTTTTCTGGCCAAGATCATGTTTGGTATTACCACCGATATGATCGGCAGCAAACGGGCCTTTATCATCGGGCTGAGCCTTACGTCCGTCGGCCTTCTCTGGTTGTTGAACACCGGAGAATTATGGTCCCTGTATCTGTTTGCCCTTTTTTATGCTTTTGGTTACGCGTGCGGGTCTGTGGTGATGCCAACGATCGTGGCTGAAATATTTGGATTGAGCTCCCACGGCGTCCTTTTAGGTGTGGTGAATTTTTCCGCTTGCGTGGGGGCTGCGGCGGGCCCCATCATGGCGGGAGCGCTGTTTGATCAGCGCGGTGATTATGCGTTAGCGTTTTGGGTCACCACTGGCCTTAGTCTAATCAGCCTTGTTATGGCTCTGGGTCTAAGGACCGATGATCGCCTTACCTAACAATAAATAATGACACTCTATAGTGTCCATTCAGAACTGGTAGATTTTGGTTCAGGACAAGGCCGCAGCATTTTTGCAACCGCAGGCGTAGCGCGCTACGTTGAGGATTGCAAAAATGCGAGAACGCTGTCCTGGGCCGAAAGATGCTATTTATGGATGGACACTACTTGACGGTCGTGACCGGGCACCTTGCACTTAATATGACGTACTGCGCCGTAGATCCGAAAATTAATTTTCCAACTTTTGATTTTCGCACGACACCGATAATGATTTCATCAATTTTATTCTCTTTGGCAAACTCAACGATGTCTTCGCCGGGGGTCAGATAGCTGACGACCGCATGCGTTTCACAAGAGATGCCATCAATTGTAAAAGACATTTTTTTATTCTCGAGTTCAGTTTCCGCTTTTTCGATGTCTAGAAGCCCCAAATCAGACCCCTGCATCAATGAAGTGAGTAAATGAACTTCGGCATCAAAGGCTTTGGCTTGTTTTTTGGCACGTTTTAATGCATTCTCAGGCACATTGGATTTGGAAAAACCGACCAGAATTTTCATTTTAATCCCTCCGCTTGCTATTTTTGTTTCTAGGTTGAAAATAATATAATGGCGATACACGCGAAAATCATTCCGAGGCCTTCTTTGAATGTAATCGGTTCTTTCAGCAAAATGTACGCCAAAGCGATAGTGATAAACGGATATAAGGCGCTCATGAAGACGATAACCGAAACCTTCCCTTTGCTGATGGCCATAAGATACAGAAAGGCACCGGCGAAGCCGAAAATTCCGGCTAAAATGGCAAAAACAACACCTTTGAGATTATACTCGGGATGAAAATCGATGCAAAAAAGTAAAATAATACCAAAGGCGGTCATTCCTACGGTTTGAAACACCATTGCGCTCCAGGGTTCGATATATCTTACCGCAAGCCGGGGCAGAAAGCCCCAAAAGCCCCAAACGATTGGGATAAAAATTGCCGGCAATAACCAACCTTTTGTCATTTGCTTCCTTTCATCCTATCATTTTGTTTGCGACGCAGTTTGGCTTCGGCAACACAATAGATCCCCTTATCGGAGCGTACGGGAGTGAAGCACTCGTTACATGAAATGCAGGCAGCTCTTTGGGTATCCCCGGCTTGCCAGCGTCGAATGAGATGCGGCTCTCGAATCAGCGGCCGGCATAAAGAAACATAGTCAGCAAGATTTTCATCGATAACTCGCTTCGCAACACCGTAAGAACGTATCCCACCCACCAGCATAAGCGGCACCTTGAGCGTTTCTTTGCATAGCCTGGCTGCTTCGGCAAAGTACAATTCCTTCCTCTCGGGCACGATACCGGTTTTTCGAGAAAAAGAATATTCGGCCGGGCTCAAATGGGTACCACCACTGACTTCAATGGCATCGATCCCTTCTGCTTCGAGCATAAGGGCTACCTGAACCATTTCAGATCGGGTCAAACCGACTTCAAGAAAGTCTTCCGAGTTTATCTTGATCATGATGGGGTAGTCGCTCCCCGCAGCGGATCTTATCCCTTTAACAATCTCTAAAACGATGCGTGCGCGATTTTCCAGACTGCCACCGTAATTATCTGTGCGTTTGTTATAAAAGGGAGACAGGAACTGACTGAGAAGATAGCCGTGGGCTGCGTGAAGCTGCACCCCGTCGAATCCGGACTTTTGGGTCCGGACCGCGGCGTTTACAAAATCTTCTATCGTTTCAGAAATTTCGGCTTTGGTCATGGCCCGGCTTTCGATACCATGGGGCATTTGTATGGGCGAAGCTCCCAACGCTTTTTCACCTTCAGGAATCGTAAAAGTATTACAACCGGCATGCATGATCTGCATGACAATTTTCCCGCCCTCTTTGTGCACGGCCGATGTTAATTCGGTGAGTGAGGGAATGAGTTCGTCGCGGTGTATGCCTGTTTGCACAGGCCTTGATTGTCCGGTTCGATTGACGTATGCAAAACCGGTCAGAATCAAGCCGACATCTCCTTTGACGAGTTCAACAAAAAGATCTGTTAACTCCTGTTGACACACCCCATCAAAATCTGCCATTGCTTCAAATGTGGCTGACCGGATAAATCGATTTTTCAGAGGCATACTGTTAATCGTTGTACTATCAAATAGAGTGGACATTGTTCCTCCCAATAACTTTGATTCTACTGATCAAGCAGCGCAATGGCTTCTACTTCTATCATAAATTCCGGTAAGGCTAAACTCTCTATTATCAAAAGGGTGTTAGGGGGAAAAGGTTCGCTCAAAAACTCATTCCGAACCTTTCGGTAGCCTTCAATGAAGTTGTAATGCGTCAGAAAGGTTGTCATTTTTGCAATATTGGACAAATTACCGCCGACTTCCTCTAAAATGTTTTTCAGGTTTGTAAAAACCTGGCGGGCCTGGCTTTCGATATCTCCAAGGCCGACCAAATTATCATTTACATCTTTTGCGATTTGCCCGGCAATATACAAGGTATTGCCTGCTTTAGCAGCATGAGAATACCCTATGGCAGGGTGAACACTTTTTAGCTCAATGATTTCATGACTCATGGATTCCTCCTTTGCTGATTTCTCCCTCATCTAGCGGGTGTAGGGATTTGTATTTTTTTCCTGTTCAATAGTTGAAACCGGTGTGACGCCGTAATCATGTCCCGGCCAAACCCGGGTTTCGCCGGGCAAGCCATAAAGCTTGCTATGGATTGAATGACGCAGTTTTTTCAGCGACCCCCCCGGGAGATCAGTCCTTCCCACCGCTCCTACAAATAAGGTGTCGCCTGTGAAAAGATGTCCTTCGCAATACAGGCAGATGCTCCCGGGTGTGTGTCCCGGTGTATGCAAAACAGTTAGAATCGTTTCACCGATTTGAATTTTATCATCATCTTTTACGAGAAGGTCGGGTTTGGAAGATCCCTTCCCCCCCAGCAATCTGGAAAAGGAACGGTTTAAAATGTGGGCCAGCTTGCCGGCATCGTCAGCATGAATTAAAAGTTTTGCCCCGGTTGCGCGTATAATTTCCGCATTTCCGGCCGTGTGGTCGGAATGCCCATGGGTATTGATCACATGGGTCACTTTGAAACTGCCGGTCGCGGCTTTGTCCAGAATCCGATCGGTATTGAATGCAGGATCAATCAAGGCGCAGGTTCCCGAAGATTCATCGCCGACGATATAGGCAAAAGTTTCCATTTTCGATAAGCGTATCTGTTCAATCTGCATAGGGCATCATTTTCATCTCACATCTTGGGTTATTTAGTACCTATTTATTGAAATCACATCATGTTTGCGCATCATTTGTACTACAGACCCGTAAGAATGACAGAGCGAAGCGATACCTCAAATCATCAATCATCAATCAACAATCTGGTTCCGGCTTTGCCGGGTTAGGTAGTACCAATCCCCGGCCGCGCGGAGCCCACTTTGTTGGGCTGTTCCAGTCAACCGCTTTCCAGGGAAGCTTTTGCGGTTGCACCAGCGCGATGATGTCCTTAAAAAAGGCCAATCGCTCCTCGTCGGACAGGGGCGTGAATGATTCGGCTATCGCCAGGTTCTGCTCCAACTGATCCATCGTCTCCATTCCCACAATCACCGTGCTCAGCGGAAGACTGAAGGCGTATCGTAGCGAGCGTTCCACTTCGTGCGTTAAACTGCCCAATCCCAGCACTTTCATCCCTATCGTCGCCACGCCTTTGGCATTGGCCGCAGGCAAAAACTCCTCGGCAAAACTGAGAATGAAATGGTCCAACGCCGACACGGCCATAAGCGCGCTATCGAAAGGAAAACGATTAAGCGCCTCGACCAGAATCTGCGGATCGGTGTGTCCGCTGATACTGATGTTGCGCACGGCCCCTTCATCCCGGGCCTGTATGGCTGCCTCCAGGGCACCCCCTTTGCCCGTGAACGCATCAAGGCGAGCATAATCCCATACATTATGCAGCCGCCATTCATTCACATGATCGGTCTGAAGCCGAGACAGGCTCGTCTCCAGTTGACGCCGTGCCCCATCCCGGGTGGCATCCCAGGTCTTGGTGGCAATCCACATCTCTGACCGACGGTGTTTGGCCACCTTGCCCAGGCGCGTCTCCGCCTGTCCATTAGAGTAAATCCAGGCCGTGTCGAAGTAGCGGATGCCTCTATCGATGGCCGTATTGACGATTTCAAGCGCTGCTTCTTCGGTACAGTCATGTTCGTCCACAATCCGTTGCCCGCCAAAACTCAATATCGGAAACGTTTCGCCTGTCTTTCCAAATGATCGGGTCTCCATAGCAAACTCCTTTCCATCCATACGGAATGATCATACTGAAGAGGATCCGTGACCGGCGCTGATTCTGGATGGGCACCAGCTACCACTGAATCGTCACTTTTCGTTTACCAAACTGCTTGGCTGCTTTGACATCATTACCCATGTAAATATCAATTCTCAGTTTCCAGCGCTTATGCAACTTGTCCATGACAGCGTACGAGCCGGGGAATCCTTCTATTTTAACCTTTACGCCGTGGGTTAACCCCATACGGATGAGGTCCCGCGAAACAGCGATCGCCAGCATGCCGGGTTTTAGCGTTTCACCCCAGGCTGTCAGGCGCGGATCGCCCTGCGTCTGTTCCGGTAAGGAGTTATAGGCCGTTGCCGTAACCTTTAGAGAGCGAGTCTCTTGACTGTGCGAAAAGCAAGGAATCGCAATGACGATCATCGCTAATATGAAAGCCAAAGCCTGTTTTTGGATATTTGTGTTCACGGTCTCAGTTCCGCTATAAACCGACTTGAACCCGATAACGTATTTTTAGGGAACCATCCTTTGGGACATTGACATCGAAGCGGATGGTGGCGGCGTCCACTTTCTGATAGGGATGGCTGTTGCTGATCACTTTCCAGTTTCCAAATAAGGGTTCGATGACGCCGATTGCGACCGCCTGCGCTTTATGGTTGTGCAGAGAAATTTCCCATTCGGATTCGTGCCGCTGGGTCGTTATACGGCGGTAATCGGTCTGAATTCTTTTGGCGACCACATCAAAAGCTTCCCCGATTTTTAGTTTCACCGATTCATCTTTGGGAGTGTGTTCGATGCGGTCTTCCCCGATAAACTGCTGACTGCCATCGTCATCCCGCTTATAGAGTCGCATAATGCCTGCCGGCAACGGAATTCCAAGGTTGTTGTTTTTTGAATTGCTGAATTTGATATAGACATTAACAGGTTGTTTCGGCTTCTGGTCTCGAAATTGGCGATTGAAATAACTTCTGATTCCATAGACCAGTAGTTTTTTTTGAATTTTTATGCCAGCAGCTTCAAGGAGTTTTACCTGCTTGGTCTGTTTATTCTTTAAGGTCGTTTTTCTTTGCAGCTCATAAATATGATATTCAAAAAATGCCTTCTCCTTGAATTGCGGCGCCCGGGCTTTTTGGGTGGCTTCCATTGCGTACAGTCGTCGGGAGGGTCTTTGTTTAACGCGATGCACTTCACCGGCGACCAGCTTTAAGCGGGCATTCTTATACACCGCACCGCTCTTGTTGTCCAGGGTGACCCATGCGGTAATGTCCGAGGCGGTATCCTCTTGGTTCAAGATCAGAACGTAATCGGCTCTCCAGCTCATATTGGTTGTGAGATAGGAGACTTCCAATCGATGCGGCTTCTTTCTCTTATTTTCATAGAGCCAGGTAAGGGTCGGTTTGGCAATCAGATTTTCAGGTAATTTGGGAAGAACTTTGTAACCCGGATGTCCCAGAAATATTTCGTCATTGATCCGATAGATCTGTCCCTGATTGTTACTCAGCAGAATCGCTTCCACCTGGTCCGTACGGTCCTGGTATTTATTCCAATCGATGATTTTGATCTTTTGTCCCACATACTTATCGAGCAATTTGGTTGCATTCATCAGGTCGTACTCATAATTTTGTTCCAGAACGGTGAAGCCCCCGGGGGAATTGATCGATTTGACATGAACCGTTTGGGGCATGATGTGGGAGGCGATGTCCATGAATCTGAGTTCGCCCCGGCCAAGGGAGAGGGAAACCTGACGCAGATCTTTGACAAGCCCGAGATTGTTATTGTACACCGTCACTTGAACCGCGGATTGATCATCAAGGCCACTATGGGATACGGTCTGCGCCGATCCTGGGTGACACCAAATCAGCATGAGTGACAGGCCTGAAATTAAGATTTTTAACTTCATGGTTTACCCTCCAAAAAATCTCTTTTTTATCCGGGATCAACTTCGAGGAACACTACGGCAATTATACGTTAAATGTGCCGCAAGCGCAATTGTTATTAAATTTCGCATAATTCGAACAGTGTTAGCTTAATCTTGTGAAAAATGAAGCTCCCCTGTGCTGCGGGAGGTTTAGCTTTAAAAGCGGATTGATTTATGGCATACTTTTTACTTAGCCATCTATAGTTGAAACGGTGACCTTTTGCGAGGCCATCAAAACTGAGGACACTATAAAACCTGAAACTTTAGGAGGATCAACAATGCTCACAACAAAACTAACCGAACTTCTGGGAATCCGGCACCCGATCATTCAGGCCGGCATGGGACCCTTCAGCAACAACAACCTTTGTGTGGCTGCGGCCAATGCGGGGGTGCTCGGATTGCTTTCAACCAGCGGTCTTTTTAACAGGGAAGAGCAGCCATTGGTATATCAGACGTTTGTGGAAAGTGGTGAGGCCTCCATGGACGACGATATGGCCGGAGTTCTGGAAACCGTCTTAAAGCGGACGTACCGGCTGACCAGGGAAAGAGGCGGCATCTTCGGCGTTAACGTGCTGGTGTCGACTGAGGTGGTGGATAAAGCGCAAGTGGTCATCGATACAGCCATCAAGGTCAGGCAGGAGAATCCGGATATGAAAAATTATTTTAAGGTGTTTTTTACTTCGGCGGGCGATCCGCTGCCCTGGGGCGAAAAGATCAAGTCTGCCGGCTTTACCTGGCTGCACGTGGTTCCCTCCGTGAAAGGTGCTTTACGGTGTCAAAAAGCAGGCGTGGACTGTATCGTGGCCTCGGGACATGAAGGCGGCTTTCACATCGCCTGGGAGCCGGTGCATTCCCTGACGCTGCTTCCCTCCGTAATCGACGCCCTGGCCGGCTCCGGTATCCCCGTTGTGGGGGCCGGCGGGTTCTGCGACGGTAGAACTCTGGCGGCCGCCCTGGCCCTGGGGGCTGCGGGCGCACAGATGGGGACCCGATTTCTGGCCACGCAAGAAAGTGATTTTAGTCCCATGTGGAAAAATCAAGTCGTGGCGGCCGAAGATAGAGGGACACTGGTCGCCCGGGGCATCGTCGGACCGGCCAGATGGCTGAAAACCCCATCCAGCAAAGAACACCAAAAAAATACCTTAAATATGTCTCCGGGGGTGTATTTGGACACGCCCGACGACTTTACAACCATTCCCATGCAACTGATCGATAACGAAAGAGAGGGACTCAACGCCGTATACACGGGCGATAAGGAGAAAGCCCTCATGGCCGGGGGGGAATGTGCTCAGCGGGTGCATGACCTGCCGGCGGTTCAGGACCTGGTAGACGGAATCATAAAGGATGCGGCCGATATCGTCAAAAATTTTCCCCAGCACTTGGTTACCGCTTAACAGTGTAACCGTTCAAGGGTTCAAAGGTTCAGGGCTTTAAGGTTGCATCTTGTACCTAACCCTGAACGTTGAACCCTGAACCTGTGAACGGTTACTTGCCATTTATGATTGGACACTATCTGATTTCCGCATGATACTGCTGTAGCGGTCTGACTTTTGGACGTCCCTCGCGCCGTGCGGTAATTCCCTTAACAGCTGAAATCGCCGCAGCGGTGGTGGTGATATACGGGATTTTGTGTTTGATGGCCGCGCGCCGTATATCCGAGCTATCGGCCGAGCTTTGCCCGCCGCTGGGTGTGTTGACCATCAGCTGGATTTCACCGTTTTTGATGGCATCCACCAGATTCGGCCGGCCGTATCCCAGTTTGCGCACCGGGACGGTTTCAATCCCGCCGGTTTTTAGGAATTCGTGCGTTCCCCGGGTGGTCATGATCCGGAATCCCAGATCGCGGAACAGTCTGACCGCTTCCAGGGCAGCCGGTTTGTCGCGGTCGGCGATGGTAAACAAAACGGTTCCTTCCAACGGCAGCGATACCTGAGTCGCTTCCTGCGCCTTGAAAAACGCCCGGCCATAAGAATGCGAGATGCCCAGGACTTCACCGGTGGAACGCATTTCCGGTCCCAAAAGAGGATCGACTTCATGAAACATATTAAATGGAAAAACCGCTTCTTTGACACCAAAGTGTGGAATCAGCGGCTGGGTTAGCTCAAGCTGGGACAATTTTTTTCCCAGCATTACCTGGGTCGCCAAACGGGCCATGGAGAGGCCGCAAACCTTTGAAACGATGGGCACTGTGCGTGATGCGCGCGGGTTTGCTTCGAGGACGTATACCGTGTTTTCGAAAATAGCGTACTGCACATTCATCAGACCCACCACATTCAGCTCAACCGCAATCTTGCGGGTATACTCACCGATGGTTTCGATATGTTTAGGCGGGATGCCGATGGGCGGAATCACACAAGCCGAGTCACCGGAATGAATTCCGGCCAGCTCGATATGTTCCATCACCGCGGGGACAAAGGCGTCGGTGCCGTCGGAAATGGCGTCGGCTTCGGCCTCTATGGCGTTATCCAGAAATTTATCGATCAAGATCGGTCGTTGCGGGGTTATTTCCACTGCGGCCGAAAGGTAGTGCTTGAGCATATTGTCGTCGTGTACCACTTCCATACCGCGGCCGCCCAGGACATATGAGGGACGAACCATCAAAGGATAGCCGATCTGCCGGGCGATCTCGAAGGCCTGTTCAAAGGTGCTGGCCATCCCGGATTCGGGCTGCGGAATTCCCAAAGTGCGCATAATCTGCCGAAAACGATCCCGGTCTTCTGCCAGATCGATGGTTTCCGGTGTGGTTCCTAAAATCTTGACCCCCGCCTCGGCGAGAGGGCCGGCGATATTGAGCGGTGTTTGTCCGCCAAATTGAACGACGACTCCATCCGGTTTTTCTTTTTCGTAAATACTGAGCACATCTTCGACCGTCAACGGCTCAAAGTAGAGCTTATGGGAAGTGTCATAATCGGTGGAGACGGTTTCAGGATTGCAATTGACCATGATCGATTCTAATCCGGCATCCCGTATGGCAAGGGCCGCATGGACGCAACAATAATCGAATTCGATGCCCTGGCCGATACGATTGGGTCCGCCGCCCAGAACCATGATTTTTTTATTATCGCTGACATCAACCTGATCGGGCGCATGGTAGGTTGAAAAATAATAGGCCGCGTTTTCAACACCACTGACCGGAACCGGCTCCCATGCCTCTGTCATCCCCAACTGTTGCCGCTGATCGCGGATCTCTTTTTCGTTAAGATCAAGCAGAGAAGCAAGGTAGCGATCGGCAAACCCGTCTTTTTTGGCCCGGGTCAACAGATCGTCGGGCAACGGCTGCCCCCGGTGTCGCAGGATTTCTCCTTCAAGTTCAACCAGTTCCTGCATCTGTCGGATAAACCAGGGTTTAATGTGGGTTGTTTTGTAAAGGGTGTCGATGTCGGCCCCTTTGCGGAGTGCTTCGTACATGATAAACTGGCGTTCACTTGTGGCCGTAGCGAGCATCTCCATCAATTCATTGAGGGGGAGCTGGTGAAAATTTTTTGCAAATCCGAGACCGTAACGATCGGTCTCTAAACTGCGAATCGATTTCTGAAAGGCTTCCTTGTAGTTTTTGCCAATGCTCATGACCTCGCCTACGGCTCTCATCTGAGTACCCAGTTTGTCTTCGATAGCTTCGAATTTTTCAAAAGCCCAGCGCGCAAATTTGACAACCACGTATTCTCCGGAGGGGGTGTATTTTTCCAAAGTGCCGTCCCGCCAGTAAGGGATTTCATCCATGGTCAGTCCCCCGGCCAGCAAAGAAGAGACCCGGGCGATGGGGAAACCGGTGGCCTTGGAGGCCAGGGCCGAAGAACGCGAGGTGCGGGGATTGATTTCGATGACCACCACGCGACCGGTTTTGGGATCGTGCGCAAACTGAACGTTGGTGCCGCCGATTACTTCGATGGCTTCGACAATGTCATAGGAGTATTTCTGCAACCGCTGCTGCAGCTCGGGAGCGATGGTCAACATGGGGGCTGTACAGAAGCTGTCCCCGGTATGTACGCCCATAGCATCGACATTTTCAATAAAGCACACTGTAATCATCTGGTTTTTGGCATCCCGCACCACCTCCAGTTCCAGCTCTTCCCATCCCAGCACGGATTCTTCTACCAGCACCTGATTTACCATGCTGGCGGAAAGCCCCCGGGAGGCCACAACGCGAAGCTCTTCAATGTTATACACCAGCCCGCCGCCGGTACCTCCCATGGTGTAGGCCGGGCGGATTACCACCGGATAACCCAGCCCCTCGGCCGTTTTTTCGGCATCCGCAATGCTGTTTACGGCCTGGCTGCGCGGCATTTCAATGCCGAGCCGGTCCATGGTCTTTTTAAAAGCGATCCGGTCCTCGCCCCGTTCGATGGCATCCACGTTTACACCGATGACCTTGACGCTGTATTTTTCAAGGACGCCCTCCTTATGGAGCTGGGAGGACAAATTCAGCCCCGTCTGGCCCCCCAGATTCGGCAGAAGCGCGTCCGGGCGTTCCTTGGCGATAATTTCTGTGAGCACCTTTAGATTCAGGGGCTCGATGTAAGTGACATCCGCCATTCCCGGGTCGGTCATAATGGTGGCGGGATTTGAATTTACCAGTACTATTTCATACCCCATGGAACGCAGGGCTTTGCAGGCCTGAGTGCCGGAATAATCGAATTCACAGGCTTGACCGATGATAATGGGGCCGGAGCCGATGATGAGAATCTTATGGATGTCGTCACGTCTGGGCATAGGTACTCCTTTGTATGTTCTGGGTTAGAAGGTCTCTATCCTAGTCGAGCACATGGATATTTTTCTTGCGGCACATCTCCTTAAGCACACGGGGCCATACCGTAACACTGGTTTCTCCCAGATGTGCTTTTTTCAGTAAAAGCATAAAGGTGCGGGATTGTCCGATGCCGCCGCCGATGCTCAAGGGGATTTCATCGTTGATGATTGCCTGATGATAGGGAAATTTGAGAAAATCAAGCTGGCCGGACATTTCCAACTGTTTTCGAAGTGACTCGGCGTCGACGCGAACGCCCATGGATGTCAGTTCATGGCGGCGCCGGGTGACGGGGTTCCAGACCAGAATATCGCCATTGAGACCGTGCAAAGTGCGGCCGTCTTCGGATTGGGTTGGCGTGACCCAATCGTCATAGTCGGCGGCTCTCAACTCATGGGGATAACCGTCGTCAAGCGGCCATCCGATCCCGATAATGAAGATTGCCGGGTATTCCTGAAGAATCGCATTTTCGCGTTCCTTGCGGGGCAAATCGGGAAACCGGTCCAGGATCTCCTCGGCGTGCAAAAACGTCAGCTCATCCGGAAGATCGGGGTATTTGTCCGATTTTAATTGCGGGAAAAGTTCCATGGCATGCATCTCGGCCCCTTTCAGAACCTTCCATATCTTGCGAACCACCTCTTTTAGAAAGCCGATGTTTCGCTGATCAGCGGTGATGGCGCGTTCCCAGTCCCACTGGTCCACATAAGCGCTGTGGTCGTGATCGAGGAAGTAATCCTTGCGCACGGCGTGCATGTCCGTGCACAACCCTTCGCCGATCTTCATATCAAACTGTTTCAGGGCCATCCGCTTCCATTTGGTTGCGGCCTGGACCACCTGGGCGTCGATGGGATTTTTGTCATAATCGTTGGAAATATGAAACTGGATCGGTGTGCGGGAACCGTCACGGTCCAGGAAGTCGTTTACGCCGCTTTCCGCATCCACGATCAGCGGCACCGATACCATCATCAGGTTGAGTTCCCGGCAGAGATGTTCTTCGATGTAGTTTTTGACCTCAAAAAGGGCCCTCTGCGTTTCTTTGGGATTGAGTAGTGAATTGTAATCGCGGGGTAAGATTTTCTCAAGTTCATCGTAATCGCCAATGCCCGGACCCGCCAGGTCTGCCTTTTTGTCTGCCATTGATTTGTCTCTCCCTTCTTTTAGTTAATGTCCATCCATAAATGGTCTTTTTCTCGCTGGGCAGCGTTCTTCGCGGGTTCGTGGTCGCGACGTACACTGAATACGTCTCACCGCAAACCCTTGTGCGGCCTTGTCCAACATGAAAAATCCGCATTTTTGAATTGGACACTTCAGAGTGCCATTATTTAGTGTTCCCACCGGGGATGGTTGAAACCCCTCGCCTTCAGGCGAAGCGCAGTTCACTTTGTCGCGAAGCGACTTGTCATTCCGGCCAACGAGCCGGAATCCAGGGGACCTTGTTATTGAGCGTCTGGATGCCAGATCAAGTCCGGCATGACGGTTGCAGTAGGAACTATTATAGCCCAGTTGACTTCAGTCAACCAATTATTGAACCCCTCGTCTTAGAGACGAGGGTGGTTCAGTCTTGGATAGGCACCATCTAAGAATCGCTGTGCTCTCTATAAAGGAAAATTTCTGTAAGGTCAATTGTACAAATTCGCAAACCTCCTTTTCTCCTGAGGGCTCTCTCAAACCGGCCCAAACTCCAAAAATAAACCAGGGGTTGCCAGTTTGTTTGTGATTTGATATCTCCGCAGTTTCTTGAACCGCAAAAGCGAGCGCATTCCCCGTACCTTGTCGAAGCGAAGATCCCGTCGTCGGGGCTGCGGGGTTAGCGAGAATAAAAATAAGACAGAATACCTTACGGGGGCTGCGAAGCACTGCCATCAGGCAGAACATTCCCCGTAGCTTGCTGCGGGGAATTTCAATTTATATCGAAAGGAAAGACGTGAACTTGCTTAAACATTCCAACAGAAGAAAGATTCACACCCGAAAAATTGAAATGTCCACCTTTGCGACGGATATGGGTGACATCATCGTAGAGGGTACATTAAAAGATGACCGCCTGATACCCTATTACCGGCCTTCCGGGGAAAAACGCGCTCCACACACTGTCCATCACATGATCATACGGATGCGTATTGGGGCAGCTTCATTTTTTATTAAGGACATTGAAGCAGAAATGCCCGCAATCCCCCAGGACGAGTGTCCACAAACCTCAGGAAGTCTTTTGAAGATCAAAGGCATGAAAATCGCCCCCGGTTTTACCGAGAAGGTTAAAAAGAAATTAGGCGGTATCAATGGCTGCTCACACCTTACCGCACTGGTGCATGCCATGGCATCCGCCGCAGTCCAGGGTATCTGGGTTAATAGCGCCACAAAACCGGAGAAGGCGGAAATATCATCTGAGATGTTGGAGGATTACCTTGTCGATTCATGCCGGGTATGGAGAAAAGGCGGTCCACTTGAAACCCGTCTGAAACAAGAGCTGAAAATCAAGACCTAAACTGAGCGTTTCAAATTTTTAAAATGGTTATTTTTACTATATTTTTAAGGAATTGAATCAATTTGAATTTCAAAAATTTGAAACCGTCCGGGATTTCCAATTTCACCGCACCTCCGGCGTCAGATGCCATTCCGCATAGTTCACTATAGCGAAACGGCATCTTCCTTGTATCTGCGGTAAACTTGAAAATCGCTCAATTTAGGCAAAGGAAATTCAACAGCATGATTTTAAAACAATCGGATCTGGAAAAATTCTTCAACCCGCTGCATATCGCGATCGTCGGTGTTTCAACCGGAGATTACCGATTAGGTGGCATGAGTTTTTTGATAAAACTCCAGGAAAGCGGCTATTCCGGAAATCTGTACCCCATTAATCTCAAAGCGCCGGAAATCAGAGGGCTCAAGGCATACCCTGATCTGCTTTCTTTACCGGAGGTTCCTGATTTGGCCATGGTGTGTGTTGCGGCCAGATTCTTGCCGTCGATTCTCAAACAATGCGCCCGCATCGGATTAAAACACATCCATATTCTCAGCTCCGGGTTTAGGGAAACCGGCTCCGAGGCCGGCATGCAGCTGGAGGAGCAAATCACTGAAATTTCGAAGAACGAGGGATTGCTGGTGATAGGCCCCAACTGTATGGGACCCTATTGTCCTTCTTCCAGACTGACCGCCTGGGGAGCCATTCCCGGTCTGCACGGTTCACTGGGAATCATTTCGCAAAGCGGCGGACTGACCCAAAGGCTCACCGAATACACCTATTCTCTCGGTATTGGTGTTGCCAAGGCGGTAAGTTTCGGTAATGCAGCGGTTCTCGACAGTGCCGATTACCTCGAGGCCATGGCGGCAGATGAGAACATTCAAATTATCGTCATGTATCTTGAGAGCGTCAAGGACGGCCGCCGGTTTTTACAAATTGCTGCGGAAGTGAACCGAAAAAAACCGATTATCCTGTGGAAAGGCGGTGAGAGCGAAACCGGGGCGGCGACCGCAGCTTCACATACCGGGGCCATGTCAGGTGAGCAGAGGCTGTGGCAGGCTTTCTATCGTCAAAGCGGCGTCATTCGTGTACGCTCCATGAACGAATGTGTAGACACGATAATGGCCCTGAGCCTCCTCCCTGCGCCGGATGGAAAGGGGGTATTTCTAATCGGCGGCGGGGGCGGAAACAGCGTGGCATACAGCGATACGTGCATTCGAGAGGGGCTTGCGGTGCCGGCGCTTTCGGAGTCGACCATGGATAGTCTCCGGCAAAGCGTGCCTGTGGCGGGTTCTATTGCCGGAAACCCTCTCGATATGTGGCTGACTTTTACGGATGCCTCTTATCTGACCGGCGTGCTGGAGATGGCCTACCGGGATCCTTTTGTTTCCATGATCGTTGTCGATCGGCTAATCCCCCGCAAAGCGTTTCACATGCAGGATATGGAAGATCCGACACCGGAGACAATCGAATTTGTAAAACGCCGGCAACATGAAAAACCGACCGTATTTACGGTCGATTCTGATGGCGGCGATCCTGAGTTATCCCAAAAAGGCGTGCTATTACGAGCCCGCTTTTGTAAATCCGGGATACCGGCTTTTCCCTCGGTCAGGAGAGCGGCCAGGGCATTGTTTCACCTTTATCGATACTACTCGAATCCAAGGATCTGATTCACCTGCAATTTGAAACCCTTTTGAGGATGTATTTATGAAAAATTTCATGGAACCCCAAAGCGTGGCCCTTATCGGAGTAAGCCGAAAGAGCGGACCGGGCTCTTTTAACCACATGGAAAACATGCTCAACTCCGGTTTCCGCGGCAAAATATTTCCGGTGAACCCCAGCACCAGGGAGATTCTTGGGGCAAGGGCCTATCCGAACGTAAGGGCGGTGGACGCGAAAATAGACCTGGCGGTTATCAGCACACCCCGCGAAACGACGATCGATATCCTTAGAGATTGCATTGCGGCAGATATCAAGGCGGTCATTATTGTCAATCAAGGTTTTACAGATGCCGACGCCAGAGGTAAGGAGATTCAAAAAGAGGTGATCGCGATTGCCCAGGGCAATGGAATCCGCGTTTTAGGCCCAAACACGCTTGGGGTCATCAATAACTTTAATAGCTTTACCACATCTTTTATGCCTATTATCAATGAGAGGGTTCCGGTTGGGCTAATCTGTCAATCCGGGATTCATTTCGTGGGCCCCCGGCAATTTAGCGGAAAGATCGGGAAGGCGATTGACCTTGGAAATTCCTGTGACATCGGGTTTTATGACGCGTTGAAGTATTTCGGGCAAGACCCCGATATAAAGATAATCGCCATCCATATGGAGGGACTCAACCAGGGAAAGGCGTTTCTCGATCTTGCCAGGCGGGTGGTCAAAAATAAACCGATTGTGATCCATAAAAGCGGCAGCAGCCAGACAGGAGCCAAAGCAGCCCTGTCTCACACCGGCAGCATGGCCGGCAATTACGATTTGCTGAAAGGGGGCTTAAAGCAAGCGGGCGTTACCTTTTTGGAAGCAGCAGGGGAACAGCCCTACGCCGTAAAGACGCTCCTAAACCTCCCCGCTATGAGAGGAAATCGAGTTGCTATCATAACCTTTAGCGGCGGGGCGGGGATTATGGGGAGTGATAGCCTGGAAAAATACGGCTTGAAACTTGTGCCTCTCTCCTCGGAAACCACTCAGGCAGTGGCCAAACTTTCGCCTGCCTGGATGCCACTCGGAAATCCCCTCGACATTTGGCCGGCGGTTATGCTCCATGGCGCTCGCAAGGCTTATTCAGTCGCGCTGAGAGCGGTGTTGAAAGATGCCAACGTGGATGGTGTTATCTGCATCGCCATCGCCCCTGCTTCTGAATATGCCTTTTTAGATGTCTCTGAGACGCTAAATGGCGTGGTGGCGGAAATTGATACTGATACGCCCGTCATCGCCTGGATTTACGGGCCCAACACGGCGGAGGTCGGTAAACGGATTGAATCTAAAAACAGGATAATGGTTTATCCAACCCTTGAGCTTGCGACCTGGGCTATGTCGTTGCTGAGGGATCGGTATCAGGTCATAAGTGCCCATCCATAAATAGCATCTTTCGGCCCAGGACAGCGTTCTCGCATTTTTTCAGGAACGAGGCCATACATGCAGTATGCCGAGTGTCTGAAAAAATACGACAACGCAGTAGATGGGACTTTTTACGACGCCATCAGTCTTCTAACTGCGCCAGTTCGGCCCCCAACCGGGTTACATAGATGTGAGAGAAGGTGGAATTGCCGGTTGCACCGTGCCAGTGCTTTTCTCCGGCAGGAAAAAGAATGACGTCACCGGCGGTTACGACCCGCTCTTCCTTTTCGGTGGCAACAATCCCTTCTCCGGCCGTGACAAGCAGAATCTGCTCATGGCTATGCGTGTGAAACTTGTTGCGGACACCCTGGCCGAAGTTTACGATGTTGAAATTGTACTCCTTACTTTCCGGCAGAAGGATTTGCCGGGTGACATCCGTCCCTGAAAAAAGGGGGTTCGTAACGGCCTCTTTAGGAACTTGCCCGGTTTTGACTACTTTCATTATGACCTCCCTTTAAGGCTCGGGCGACAGCAGAAAGGCAGGGTCCGGTTCGCTCAGAAGAAGCTTAGACCCCTCTTCAAACCGAAGAAAGAGCTTTTCTTTTTGCCCATCGACTTCCGGTATGCTGTTT
This sequence comes from uncultured Desulfobacteraceae bacterium, assembly GCA_964572695.1. Taxonomy (GTDB): domain Bacteria; phylum Desulfobacterota; class Desulfobacteria; order Desulfobacterales; family CAZHA01; genus CAZHAH01. Next base: position 9,475 of record CAZNFS010000013.1, on the reverse strand, counting down.
TTCCAATCGAAAATTCGACACGAATCCGTCAAATCTCCTGGGAGCGAACAACGGATAAAAGGTAAAAGAGGATCGCCGACAGTCGATTTGTAGTTTAGCATCATGGCCTCATCGACCGGAAAGCGGTCAAACTCAAAAAGCTGGATTAAAAAAACAGAGCACTCACCCTGAAAAAATTCGCTCGTTTCACGGTACTTGATAATCTGGTTTTTGAATTTTAGGATGGCAGCAAACGGATCGGCGGCATCGACGATCAGGCTGAAATCCCCATGGCGTCGCTCGGTCTCCTGTGTTTCCTCCTGATTGGTGGCGTGAACAAAGCTTCCGATAAAAAACATACAGCATCCTCCTGGTTTGTGATTTGATCCCTGATCGTATTCATACCACATTTCAGATGTTGGAACAACCTAAAGCAGGGTGATAATTTGTCTCTTGTAATACGTTGGTGGCTGCGCCGCTCGTATCGGGATTCGTAATCCGGGTATCGTCCAAAAACAACGCAACCGTTCGACGATATACGAAACGAGCTGCCTAACCCATTGACGAAAACCGTTGAAGATATTTGTCTAAAACACCCTTTTGGGCTCCGCTTCTTTAATGTATATAATATCCCCGGACGCCCTCACAGGCATCATTGAAAAATTCCTGGGCTTCCTCAACGGAATCAAAAAATAGCCAATCCCGTTCGACAGTGGTACCACCTTGTTTTCGGATGCGCTCAACTGCTGTGTTCCCATGATACTCGTAGCAATCGTGATAATCGGAATGGAATACATGTCTGGTCATTGTCAGGTCCTCCTTTATATATCAGGTTTAAAGAATGCGGTTAACCTTTTGGCGCCATTGTGATTTGAAGAATGGCATAGGAGTTTGACAGATCCGGTCACAACCATCAAAATTATCTGAAATAATGTTACCATAATTGGGGATTACGGCCAAAATCGAAAATATGAGTTGCAAACCGGGACAGGATTGGTTTCAATGATATGTATTTCACACTTATTCGCAAAAGGCAGGATTTATAAAAAAATGAAAAATAAATTAAAAAATGTCACCGCGCTATTGGGAAAAGAGGTCGAGTTTACAGGGAATATGAGATTTTACGGAATGGCCAGGGTTGAAGGTCATTTTAAAGGTAAAATTTTGGGTGAGGGAACCCTCATCATCGGCGAAGAGGCAAAAATAGAATCTGAAATTCATGCTTCAACGGTCATAAATTATGGAGAAATCCGCGGGAACATCGTTGCCGAAAAAGAGATTAACATATGTGTGCCCGGCAAAGTATTTGGCAATATTGAGGCACCCGTTATTGAAATTGAAAAAGGGGTCGTTTTCGAAGGGAAAAGCCTGCTCCATGAACCGGTGCTCATCGATGATGAGGAATTGGATATCAACAAAACGCTAAAGAGGACAAACAGGGGTAAAAAGGACGTCTAACGACTCCCGGTGTTTGTAAATGGAGAGAAAACGCCTATGGGGGAACAAGAACAGCCGAAAACAACCGAAGATATTGTAGCGCGCATGATAGAGCTGGCTGATCAGCAGTTTAATTGCAGCCAAATCATGCTAATTCTTGCTCTGGAGCAGAAGGGCAGGGAAATCCCTGATTTGGTGAGGGCTATGGCCGGGCTGGGTGAAGGCTGCGGTTTTTTCGAAGAAACGTGCGGCATCTTGACCGGGGCGGTTAGTTTATTGGCCTTGTATGGGGGTAAAGGTACCGCAGACGAGAAAGAGTCACCCCACCTGCTTCCCATGCTTCAGGACCTGGGGGACTGGTTCCAGGCGGAAGTGGGGCAAAAATACAACGGTACGCGATGCAAAGAAATCGTAGGCGAACAGGTCGGAACCCCTGAAGGCAAAAAAATCTGCGGTGGGATCATCTATCGAACCTACCAAAAGACGAATGAGATTTTGGCGGACTACGGGTTTATTTCCAAGGCCTGATTTCGACTTTGCCGGCCAGGTATTTTTTGACCTCGGCAATGGGGATTTCACGGCGATGGAAGATACCGGCGGCCAGTGCCGATTCAGCGCGGGTGGCGGTAAATACATCGTAAAAATGCTCGGCCCGGCCGGCGCCGCTTGACGCAACGACCGGAATCGAAACCGCCCGGGTGATGGCCCCGATCAGTTCGAGATCAAATCCCAGGCTGGTTCCATCGCGGTCTATGCAATTCAGCAAAATTTCACCTGCCCCCAGTTTCTCACAGATCCGGGCCAGCGTCACTGCATCCAGATCCCTCCCTTCACGGCCGCCTTTTATGGTACACTGATACCAACAGTATTCTTCACCGCCGGGACCGGGAGAAGCCGTTTTGATCACCTCGTGCGCGACGGCATCGGGTGAATTCACATAAACTCGCCGGGGATCAAGGGAGACAACCATCGCCTGATTGCCGTAGACGCGCGATATTTCTTCAAGGGCGCTTTGGCCGGTCTTGCGGCCGGTTTCTAAATATGCTTCAGCAATCCGAACGGCATCACTTCCGATGGAAACCTTGTCCGCCCCGGAGCGGAAATATTCAGCCGCGACCTCAAGGGCCTTGTATGCGTGACCGTTAATATCCGTATAATCCCTGATCCCGCCGCCAATGGTCAGCGGAACGAACACATTTTTTGAGGTTTTGCGCAGAACCTCAAGCATGGGCATGTCCTTTAGGGGAAAGTTCCTGAAACCGGTGATATTGAGAAAGGTAATTTCATCTGCACCTTCTTCGTAATATCGTCGCGCCAGCTCAACCGGGCGGCCAAGGTTGCGGACCGCCCCCTTCTCCCGGACGTCGTAGCGATCACCCTTGGTTACCACCAGATCGCCCTGATCGTTTGAGCGCACATCCAGACAGGCAATAATCCGTTTTGCCAGACACGTACCCTCCGATACGGTGATGGGCCCGGACAGAGAGGAAGGAGTTTCGAGAAAATTCTTAAGAAAACGGAGCCCCGGGCGGCCGCTCTTTTCCGGGTGGAACTGGGTGGCGGTTATGTTCCCCGTTTGAATTCCGCTCACAAATTCATATCCGTAGTCGGTGGTCGTCAAAACCGCATCCGTATCTTGGGCTACGACATGATACGAGTGCACAAAATAGAATTTTTCATTTCCTGTAAGTCCATTAAATATATAGGCGGGCCGTTTGATGTTTATGCCGTTCCAGCCGATGTGGGGAACCGAAAGATCGATGTCGAATTTTTTCACCGTACCCGGAACAAGCCCCAGTCCCTCAACATCAGGGGCTTCGGTGCTGTTTTTAAACAATACCTGTAATCCCAGGCAAATTCCCAGAAAGGGACGGTCGGCCAGAAGATAAGTTTTTAAGGGTTCGACAAACTTTCTGGCCTTGAGAATCCGCATCATGCTGCCGAAGGCACCCACTCCCGGAAAAACCAGCTTTGCGGCGGAAAGAATGTCCTCCCCCGTGGTCGCGACTTTAACCTTTTGTCCGAGGCTTTCGATCGCGTTGATGACGCTGCGGACATTTCCGGCGCCGTAGTCAAGCAAAGTGATCATTAGGATTACCGATCAGGATGTTGCCCGCAGCACCGCCACGGGTGTTTTGGCAGGGCTGGCGCTGATCGATTAATAAAAGCCTCCAACCCATGCAAAATTCAGGTAATGAAAGTTTTGGTTTGAGTTTTCTAATTCCTCAGCCTGAGGAATTGGGTTAAATACTTCACCCGCTGGGCTTGCAGGAAGGCGCCTGGAATCCGCCCGATCCGGTGGGAATTCCCTTTGCCCTCACAAAACCGGCGGACATCAATTTCTCCACATCGGGACAGTCGCAGGCAGGGCATACAGGGGCAGATTCGCCGGCAGAGAGCGTAAGCGCTTCAAACTGATGACAGCAAGCCTGGCATTGATATTCATAAATCGGCATGAAAATCTCCTTGCACAAAGATTTGATTTCTGTTGATTTTTAGTTTGTGATTCCATAATAAAATTAGCGCAACTCCGCAAGGGTAATTAACGTTCAATGGGAATGATTGTTGAGAACCGCCCCAGGAAAGGATCGAAAAGTGAATATAGCGTTGGGTATCGATACCGGTGGAACCTATACGGATGCAGTCCTCATCGACAACGACGGGGGTGAGGTGCTTGGCAGCGCCAAATCTCTGACCACCAAACAAGATCTGTCTCTGGGGATAAAAGAAGCGATTCTGGGTGTCCTCAAAGGCCGCAAACAGTCCGACACCAACAAGACCATCAACCTGGTGGCCCTCTCCACCACATTGGCGACCAACGCCATTGCCGAAGGACACGGTGCTCCGGTCTCCCTTCTGCTCATCGGTTATGACCAGGAGCTGGTCCGGCAGTACAACTTTCAAAAAAATTTGGCTACCCGGGATGTGGTTTATTTAAAAGGCGGACATGATATACAGGGCAACGAACGCCAGGCGCTGGACGAGAGCGGTGCCCGGCAGGCAATCGAGGCCCGGCGCGATAAGGTTTCCGCTTTTGCGGTGTCGGGTTACTTCGGGGCCTTCAATCCGACCCATGAATTAAAGGTGCAACAATTGGTTCGAAGTCTAACCGATCTTCCGGTTACCTGCGGACATCAACTCTCCACCCGTTTGGATTCGATCCGCCGCGCGACGACCGTTGCGCTAAATGCACGTTTGATCTCTCTCGTTCAGGACCTTATCGCCAAGGTGCGTTCTGCCTTGGACGAACTTTCCATAGCGGCTCCTTTAATGGTGGTCAAAGGGGATGGGTCTTTGGTTCGGGCGGAATGGGCCATGCAGCGTCCTGTTGAAACGGTCCTGTCAGGTCCCGCCGCCAGCGCTCTCGGTGCCTATCGCCTGGCCGGAAACAATGCCTGCTGGGTGGCCGATGTCGGCGGTACAACCACAGACATCATTGCATTGAAACAGGGCCGACCCGATATTAATCCGGAAGGCGCAAATATCGGCGGCTGGCAGACAATGGTTGAAGCGGTCGATGCACATACGGTCGGATTGGGCGGTGACAGCCATGTCCGTCTTGATGAAGAAGGCAAGCTGATCATCGGTCCGGATCGGGTCGTACCCCTGTGCATACTGACCGGTGACCATCCCCAAGTCCTTGAAAAGCTTCATCCGCAAGGCGCACGGAGACCATTCAGGGAGGGGGCGGATCAGTTTATCCTCCTTGGAAGAGAGCCCCGGTATCAGCTTTCGGTAGATGAAAAGGCCGTGCTCGCACTTCTGAAAAAAGGGCCACGCTCTTTAGCCGGTCTGGTAACCACGGAATTCTCCCGCGATCCCTGGATTCGCAGACGAATTGCGGAATTGGAACATAAAGGGCTTATTCAACGGGCCGGATTCACGCCCACGGATGCGCTGCACGTGTTAAATCGCTTTGCGCGGTGGAATGCGGAAGGGTCAGGCAAGGGTGCCAAATTACTGGCCGCGCAAATGGGATTGCTGGTGCCGGAGTTCTGCCAAACCGTAATTCGCCATATGTCGGAACAGCTGGCGGCGACTATTGTCAGCAAAGTCATCACCGATGAATTCGGCTCCCCGCAGTGGGCCAAAGAACCAACGGCCAAGATTCTGATGGATGCGGCCCTGGGAGGATCTCAAAATGGACAGCTTGACTGGGAAGTGACCCTGCGCCGTCCTTTGGTGGCCCTGGGGGCACCGGTGGAAGCGTATATGCCGCATACCGCCGAGTTGTTGCACACCGAGCTTGTCATACCCCCGCATACAGGGGTGGCCAATGCCATCGGAGCCGTGAGCGGCGGGGTTCTGCAACAACAAAGAATCTATATCCGACCCCTGGAAGGCGGCGGCAGCCTGCGCGTGCATCTGCCGGAAGGGCACCACGATTTCGCCGCTTTGGAGCCGGCTGTGGAATATGCCAGGGAGAAGATGCTGCCCCGGATTGAAGCCCAGGCACACCAAGCCGGGGCCGACCAGGTGGAGGTCCAGATGCGTCGTGTCGATAAAAGAGTCAGAGTGCCGGGGGCCAAGAAACTGTATCTGGGGACAGAATTGTTCTTTACCGCTTCCGGACGCCCCAGTTCGGCCCGCGAACAGGAACCTGAAGATTGATCATTTCCGGGCAGTTAGTATTGTAAGGCGGGATTTCGGATGCTGCGGTTTGCAATCAATGTGCGGTCATGCCAGCCATCGTTTGCGGCGCTTGTAATGCTTGACATCTCGATAGCTCTTCTTGCCGATTTCGGTCAGACCCAGATAGAATTCCCTCACATCCTCGTTGTCGTAAAGCGTTTTGGCATCGCCATCCAGCACAACGCGGCCGTTTTCCATGATATACCCGTATTGGGCGATACCCAAAGCCATGGATGCGTTTTGTTCCACCAGCAGCATGGTCATCTTCTGATCGGCGTTGAGACGGATGAGGATCTGGAAGATTTCCTCCACCAGAATGGGTGCCAACCCCAACGAGGGTTCATCCAAAAGCATTAATTCAGGCATTGCCATCAAAGCGCGTCCGATGGCCATCATCTGTTGTTCTCCGCCCGAAAGATAACCGGCCCTGACTTTGCGTCTGGCCTTTAGATTCGGAAAATATTGATAAACCAGGTCCAGATCGCGCTTGACCCCAGAAGAGTCTTTACGGGTATGGGCGCCTACGACCAGGTTTTCCTGAGAATTGAGATGTTCAAAAACCCGTCTCCCTTCCAGCACCTGGGCAATTCCCCGTTTGACGATATCCGGTGAATCTAGTTTGTCAATCCGTTGGTCTTTAAATTCGATGGTGCCTTTGGTCACCTCACCGCGGTCGGGTCGTAAAAGTCCGGATATGGCCTTCAAAGTGGTGGTCTTCCCGGCGCCGTTGGCCCCCAGTAATGTTACAATCTGCCCGGAAGGAACTTCAAAGGAGACCCCCTTGAGGATCAAGATGACTTTGTCAAACATTACTTCTATGTTATTCAATACCAGCATATCAGCACCGGGGGCTTTTTTTAATGGTAAAAAATGTCCGGGGAGATCAATGGATCTCCCCGGACCCTGAATTAGGATTTAGATTTACTGCTATTTGGATACTTCGGCCAAGCGGGCTTTGATGATATCACCGTGGGCCTTGTACCAGTCTTTTGCCAGCACGAATTTCGTTCCATCCCACTGGTATGCCCGGACCCAGCCGCCACCCTCATGATCATTGGGGGTGATCTCCATGGGCGGCAGAAACCCACCCAGGGTAAAGCCTTTGATTTTCTCGAATCCTTTTTTGACTTTTTCCCCGGTGACCGGCAGGCCATAATACTTAATGGCATTACGAACCGCCTCGACCTGGAGCGCGATAAAGAAGAGCCCCCGGTTGTAATAACCGGTGATGCCCCAGTACTTGGACAGCGGTTTGCCCTCTGCCTTGTAGAGGGCCTGGATCTCCTTGTGGATGGGAAAATCATGTCCCAGCCCGGTAAACTGGAGGCCAATCATCCCTTTGGCGATATCCTTGCCGGCAGCCGCCACGTCCGACTCGCTGACGCCCCACACAAAGCCGACGTAATGATCAAGCGGAAAGCCTTTGCGTACCAGTTCCTTTAATGAAACCGAGGGAGCGCGGCCAAAAAGATGGGCTACGACCCAGTCGGCTTTATAACGACGGGTAATGTCGGTAATCTGGGCGCCCATCTCCACGCCCGGAGAAGGAACTCCGAACTTCCTCAGCTTGAAACCGAATTTTTCGGCCAACATGTCCAGAACCCGGAACGGTTCTTTGCCGGCCGGATTGTCATAATAGAGATAGGCGATTTTCAGTCCTTTTATCGGCTTCCCCTCAGCGTCCTGGATGTATTTGATTGCGGCGGTGGCCTGTGACCAGTAGGTCGCTGCGGCCGGAAAGATATAAGGATAGCGCGTACCGTCTTTAGCGTCGGCCCGGCCGAATCCGGGTGAGATGGCCGGGATCATATCGGCCGTAAGCTTTGGCGTCAGGGCATAGGTGTGGGGTGTCCCAAAGGTAGACAGGGAAACGATGCCTTCCGTTTTCTGACGCTGGTAGCACTCCAGGCTGCGGTCCACATTATAGCCGTGGTCGCACTCGCTGAATTCGATCTTGACGCCCTCGACCATGCCCCCTCTTTTATTAAAGACCTTGATGAAATCATGCATGCCCGCGCCGACTTGAGGTCCTATCGTGGTCAACCTCTCATAGTCGATTTGAAATCCGATCGTTACGGGTTTTTCCGCCAATGTCGTGCTTGCCGGACCGAGGACCAGGAAAAGAACCCCTACCAGGGCCACTGCCCAAAAAAATCTTGCTTTTCTCATAATAACGCCTCCTTTTTATTGCTTTGAAAACGATTAATAGGAAAAGGGCCATACCCGGAAGTAGTCCTTGATGTTCTTCCAGAGTTTGTTGAGGCCCTCGGGCTCTACGACCAGAAAAAAGATAATCAAGGCACCGAATGTAACGGTGCGCATATTTGAGAGAACCACCGAACTCACATCGCCAAAAAAGGTCATTCCGAGCCAGGTGACGGAGCGATCCAGTACGATGGGAAGAAGCGAGATAAAGACGGCCCCGTATATCGCGCCCAGCACGCTTCCAAGTCCTCCGATGATGATCATGGCCAGGTAGTCGATGGAAATATGCAGGGTAAAGCCTTCGTAGTTGGCCACCTCATAATAGAAGCAGTAAAGGGCGCCGGCCACGCCGGCATAAAAAGAGCTGGTGGCGAAAGCCGTAATCTTATACCTGAAAATATTGATACCGATGATTTCGGCGGAAATGTCCTGATCACGGATGGCCACAAAAGCCCTGCCCACCGGGCTCCGGACGAGATTTAGGGTGAAAACCACGGCCATGGCCAAAATCACATAGATGATGTAATACTTGTAGCGGAGGATGGCCTCGCCATCCTTGGTGGCCGGGATCCATCCGAACAGATCCGGGGGGTTGACGTAAATGGAGGAGAAAGCCCCGCCACTGACCCAGGTCCAGTGGTTAATGACCCACTCGATGATGAATTGGGCCGCCAGGGTGGCAATCGCCAGGTAGAGGCCTTTGACCCTTAGAGAAGGAGTGCCGAAGAATGAACCCACCAGGGCGGCCATGATCCCGGCCGCCGGTAGACAAAGGAGAAAGGAGACCCCATAGCGAGTGTTCAGGATGGCGGCCGTATAGGCCCCCACCATCATGAAGGCCGCGTGGCCGACCGAGATCTGGCCGGTGTATCCGGTCAGAATGTTCAGCCCGATGGCGCTGATGCAGGCAATCCCGATAAGGCAGGCCAGATTCAAGTTATATTCGCTGGCCGTCAACGGAAAAAGAAAAAAGAAAATAATAACGCCGGTGGCGATCGTATAGCGCTGTAACGGCACCGGATACAGCGCCATATCCGAACGGTAGGTTTTCTTGTAATTGCCGCACTCACGGTTGATCATAAAATTAACCTCAAGGTAATAGTTCACCGCCGAGTCGCGGAGTACGCTGAGAATTTTCTTTTTTCGAATCGGGAGATACCGATTCGCAAAAAACGACTCGTAAAATAATTTCTTTCATTTTCCTGCCTTTTACAAACGATTA
>CAZNFS010000012.1:21203-34065 GCA_964572695.1 uncultured Desulfobacteraceae bacterium | reverse complement strand
GGCAGAGTCGTTCGGACGCGGCGCTATGACCAATCACTGGATCGATATTAAAAACAGTGATTGCATCCTCATCACCGGCAGCAATGCTGCCGAAAACCATCCCATTTCTTTTAAATATGTGAGCGCGGCCCAAAAAAGAGGGGCCAAGCTCATCAGTGTTGATCCCCGCTTTACAAGAACGTCTTCCAAAGCGGACATTTTTTCCCAAATCCGCTCGGGTACCGACATTGCTTTTCTGGGGGGTATGATCAAGTATATCCTGGACCACGATCTTCATAACCAAGAGTATGTGTCCGCCTATACCAATGCCCCGTTTATCGTCGGAAAAGCATTTAATTTCGAAAACGGACTTTTTTCAGGTTTCGATGCCGAAAACAAAAAATACGACAAAAAGAAGTGGGCCTTTGAAATGGACGCCCAGGGCGTTCCCAAACTGGATCGAACCCTAACGCACCCACAGTCCGTTTTTCAGCTCTTAAAGAAACATTATGCCCGCTACGACTTCGACAAAGTTTCCCAAATCACGGGAATGTCGGGCGCCGATCTGGAGCTGATTTACAAGACCTATGCGGCTACCGGTGCCAGAGGGAAAGCCGGTACCATCATGTATGCCATGGGTTGGACGCAGCACACCGTGGGGACCCAGAACATACGGACCATGGCCATGATCCAGCTGCTGCTCGGCAACATGGGTGTGGCCGGTGGCGGTGTGAATGCGCTGCGCGGTGAATCGAATGTTCAGGGATCCACGGACCATTGCCTCTTGTGGCACATCTGGCCTGGCTATCTTAAAACGCCGCGGGCTTCGAACCATTCCCTTGAGGCGTATAACAAAAAATGGACCCCCAAAAGCAATGACCCCATGTCCGCCAACTGGTGGCAGAATTATCCCAAGTACTCGGTCAGCATGCTGAAATCCTTTTTCGGCGAAGCGGGTACCAAAGCCAATGATTTCGGTTATGACTGGCTTCCCAAAGTGGATGACGGGGTGCATTACTCCTGGCTCGATCTGTTTGACACCATGTATAAAGGGACCATCAAAGGATTTTTTGCCTGGGGCCAGAATCCCGCCTGCAGTGGAGCAAATGCCGGAAAGGTTCGCGAATCCTTGAAAAATCTGGATTGGATGGTTAACGTCAACTTGTTTGATAACGAAACCGGCTCTTTTTGGAAAGGCCCGGGTATGAAGCCATCCCTTATCAAGACGGAGGTCTTTATGCTGCCGGCCGCGGTTTCGGTCGAAAAGGAGGGCAGCATCACCAATAGTGGTCGCTGGATGCAGTGGCGTTATCAGGGGCCCAAACCCCTTGGAAACAGCAGATCCGACGGCGACATTATCATGGATCTCGGGTTTAAGCTTAAAGAGGTCTATGCCAAAAGCGGTAAATTCCCCGAACCCTTTCAAAACCTCAAATGGGATTACATGACCGACGGTATGTATGATTCCCACAAGGTGGCTAAAGAGGTAAACGGATACTTTACCAGAGATGTTACCGTAAAGGGGAAGCTTTGCAAAACCGGGACTCTGGTGCCGAGTTTCGCCTGGCTACAGGCAGACGGATCGACCTCATCCGGCAACTGGCTCTACTGTAACAGCTATACCGAGAAAGGGAATATGGCCGCGCGCCGAAGCCAGAAAGATGCCCCTAACAACATCGGGCTCTATCCGAAGTTTTCATGGTGCTGGCCGGTCAACCGCCGCATCATTTACAACCGTGCTTCGGTTGACCTCAAGGGACAGCCCTGGGACATTGAACATTGGGTGGTCAAGTTTGCCGGGAAGGCCGAAAACGGCAAATACGTTTCCAAAAAATGGATCGGAGATGTGCCCGACGGGGGCTGGTATCCCATGCAGAATCCGGACGGCACGATGCGCAAAGATACCAAACATCCGTTTATTATGCGCAAACACGGCCACGGCCAGATCTTCGGACCCGGGCGAGCGGAAGGCCCCTTTCCCGAGCACTACGAGCCGCTTGAGTGTCCCATTCCCAAAAACCTCATGAATCCCCAACGGGTCAACCCCGTGGCGGCGATTTATGAGACGGATGCCGATGCCTATAAAACTTGCGATCCAAAATACCCGTTCGTAGGGACTACGTATCGCGTCTCCGAGCATTGGCAAACCGGTCTGATGACACGCACCCAGCCCTGGCTTCTTGAACTGCAGCCGCAGGTATTTGTCGAGCTGAGTGAAGAGCTGGGCAAACTAAAAGGGATCAAAAACGGTGAGCGCGTTTTGGGCACATCGGCCAGGGGTTCGCTGGAATGTACGGCAATCGTCACCAAACGGATCAAACCCCTTAAAATTGCCGGAACAACGGTGCACCAGGTGGGTTTTCCCTGGAATTTCGGCTGGCGCTGGCCGCAAACCGGTCGGGAAGAAAGTGCCAATCTTCTCACGCCTTCAGCCGGTGATGCCAATACGCGCATCCCCGAAACCAAGGCTTTTATGTGCAACGTCCAAAAAATATAACCGAAGGAGGTGGTCTTTATGCATAAATCCTTTTTTGTCGATACGACGGTTTGCACGGCTTGTCGGGGTTGTCAGGTTGCCTGTAAGCAGTGGCACGAGCTTCCTGCGGAGGAAACCCAAAACAGGGGCAGTTACCAGAACCCTGAAGATCTCTCCTTCAACACCTATAAGCTGGTGCGGATGAATGAAACCATAATAGACGGAAAGATCAACTGGCTGTTCTTTCCGGACCAGTGCCGTCATTGCATGGTTGCGCCCTGCCAGGACACGGCCAAGGACGCCAGTGCAATTTTTACAGATGCGGCCACGGGAGCGGTGATTTACACAGCCCATACCAAAGGGCTGGATGCCGATGAAATCATCGAGGCCTGTCCATATAACATTCCGCGTAAAGCAGCCGATGGGACCCTGGCCAAGTGTGATATGTGTCTTGATCGGGTTCAGAACGGGTTGGAGCCGGCCTGTGTCAAAACGTGTCCTAACGGTGCCATGAACTTTGGAGATCGAAAGGATATGTCGGGCTTTGCCGTTCAGCGCTTCAAGGAGGTTAAACAAAAAAAACCCCAGGCAGCGCTCCTCGATATGGTTGATGTTCGCGTCATTTATCTTGTGGAGTACGACCCGACGCTTTACCATGAGTTTGCGGTCGCATCAAACTCAGCTTTTGATATTAACCGGGCCATCGCTTTGAAACGGATGATGCGCCCATTTACAGGAATGGTTTCACGGCTGGCTTAACAAAGCCGGGTGATTAAACAGAGAAAGGGGAGCTGGACTTGTGTCTGCTCCCCTTTTTCACTCTCAACCTTTTAGATTGGATTTCCCGGGAGGACCACCATGATAACCTTGGCCTTAACGCCGCAACAGATTCAAACCGCCACCCGTGCGCTTAAAGAACAAAGACCTGCCTATACGCCGATGCTTGATTTTTATGAACAGGTTTTCACGGCCCAGCAGGATTCCAAAAAGCGGTTGAACATCGAACCATTAGTTATTCCCGAAGACATCCTTGCCCTCAAGGCTAAAGAAAATTTCCCGCTTGTTAATCTCAACGATTTTTTAATCGACCGCGATGCTTCCGAAACGCTTTTTAAACAAATTTGTGAGATTTCCCAAACGGCCAATGACGATATTTCCGCTTCGACCAAAATCATCCTCAAGGCGATCGACCAAAAGGAGCTCGATGTCGAGACCCTTTTTATTAATCTTCTTGAGGGGAAAGATGATTTTTTTGTCAGCCTGGCCGAATCGCTTCATATCGATAAAACTATTCTGGCCTTTATCAGCTACATCAGCATCCAGCCGTCGCTAATCTCCTGTGCCGAACAGCTGTCGACCTACCTGGATTCGGATGCGATCCGGGATCAGGGATATTGCCCCATTTGTGGGAATCTCCCCGCTTTGTCGCTGCTGGAAGATGAGGGTAAGCGGTCTTTATTTTGCAGCTTCTGCTGGCATCACTGGACGGCTGAACGGATCTATTGCCCATTTTGTCATACGCAAAAGAGTGAAACACTGAGTTATTTTTACAGTGACGAAGAGCCGGAATACCGCGTTGATGTCTGCGACAATTGTAAAAAATATATTAAAGCGATTGATGCTCGCAAAACCGAGCGGATTATTTATCCACCCCTGGAGCAGATTTCCACGCTGCATCTCGATATACAAGCCCAGGAAAAGGGGTTTGAAAGCCCTGTTTATCTGCTCATCTAAAAAGGTTATCTATAATGAAACCACACATACTGCGTCTCATGGTTGTGATTTTTTTTCTGGCAACAATCAATTTGGCGGTTGCCGAAGACAACCCGCTGGCAGTGGGAAATGAACTGCCGCTGATCAACCTTCCGGTTCCTAAAGATACCCCTGATAAAAATTACCTCGGATTGACCGGCGCCGGCACCTTTAAAATATCTGAGGTAAAGGCCGGCGTGGTCATTATCGAAATCTTTAGTATGTACTGCCCGCATTGTCAGCGGGAAGCACCCACGCTGAATGAATTTTATGCCCAAATACAAAGTGATGCGAATTTGAAAGACAAAATCAAACTCATCGGCATCGGCGCCGGAAATTCCCAATTCGAGGTCTCATTTTTCAAAAAAAAATACAACATTCCCTTTCCGCTGTTTGCGGATCGTGATTTTGTCATTCATAAGAAGATTGGAGAAGTCAGAACGCCTTATTTTATCGGTGTCAAGATTAACGCTGATGGATCACATCACATCTTTTATTCCAAGCTGGGTGGTCCCAAAGCGGCCGGACCCTTTTTGAAGTCACTTCTCAAGGAATCCGGTTTAATTTAAGAAAGGCCTGATAATGAAAAAAATTGCCCGATTTGGGGTTGCGTTGATCCTCATTATTTGTACGACCGGGAGCCAGGCATTGGGCACCTCGGCCGCATTCGAGAACAACATATACAACCCCGGACAGCTCAAACCCATTGACAGTTTTCTGAAAGTGAAAGTGGGTGACGTTGCGCCCGATTTTACCCTGCCGGCTGTATCGGGTGAAACAATCACCCTGAGCCGGTTTAGAGAAAAAAGGAATGTGGTCATCTCATTTGTACCCGCCGCCTGGACACCGGTTTGTTCGGATCAGTGGCCGGGGTACAATATTGCCAAAGTGTTTTTTGATCAAAATGATGCGATTCTGCTCGGTATCACCGTTGACAACATCCCGACCCTCTTCGCCTGGACCAATCAAATGGGCCAACTGTGGTTTCCGGTACTGTCAGACTTCTGGCCCCACGGAAAGGTGGCCCAAAAATATGGCGTTCTTCGATCAGACGGTGTTTCTGAGCGAGCCGTGTTTATGATCGATAAAAAGGGGATCATCCGCTATATTGATGTCCATGATATCAACCAAAGGCCCCACCTGGAAGTGTACGTCCGGGAGCTAGAGAAAATTAATCGGTAAGCTAACCCACGGTTGCTAAACCGTTCTGGTGCATTGAATCCCACCTACTTGAGACACCGCACGGAGTCCGGAAAAAAAAATTGACAATTTTTCCTTGACTTCATCTGAGGAGTGATCTAAAAAAGCCTAATGATTGTCTGTTGTTGCATCCAAGATAATTTTTTATTTATGTGGCGATGAATACTATTTTGTGGCACTGAAACACAGACATTCCCCACCCAACAAATAAAACGCTTTACTTTTGCGCATAAGTTAGCACCCCGATTGAGCGAAAAAAAGAGTTCAACTGGGGGTTATTAGTAGAATGTTAATGGTTTTTGGCTTAAACCCTGTGCACCATCTTTGTTGCTTGTTTAGATGAGATTCTGTTTGGATTTTGATTTTTCCAAAACCAATAACTGATAACGAATAACAGCCTTTTCGCGAAACCATAAAACTTTTTTGTCCTAACCACTCATCCCTAACCAAAGCAGGAGGTGCCAATGGAAAAGGAAAAAGCGTTTTACAAGAGGATTGAGCAAAAAGGGGTCTCACGCCGGGACTTCATGAAGTTCTGCACATTCCTGACAGCGACCATGGGACTTTCGTCGTCGTTTGTCCCCAAGGTGGCGGAGGTTTTTGCGGCCCCCAAACAGAGACCGCCCGTGGTTTGGTTGCATTTCGGAGAATGCACCGGTTGTTCGGAAGCGACCTTGCGGACCCAGTATCCTTACCCGGACGATTTGGTTCTCGAAATTCTTTCCATCGAGTATCATGAAACCATTATGGCGGCCGCCGGACAACAGGCGGAGGACCAACTCCATGCCGCAGTCAAAAAATACGAAGGAAAGTTCGTCTGCGTGGTCGAAGGCGCCGTTGCCACAAAATTTAACGGTGCCTACGGAAAAATTGCCGGCCGAACCTTTCTGGATATCGCCAAAGACGTGGTCCCCAAGGCTGCCGCGACAATTGCAATTGGTACTTGTGCCAGTTTCGGCGGGATTCAGGCTGCGCAACCGAATCCCGGAGGCTACAAAGGCCTGGGAGACGCCCTGGGAATCAAGACCCTGAACATACCGGGATGTCCTCCCAACCCGGTCAATTTTATCGGAACCGTTGTCAATTATCTCCTCCTCGGAAAGCTTCCGGCCCTGGATGAGCTTGGCCGGCCACTGTTTGCTTATAGTAAAACCGTCCATGACCAGTGTCCGCGAAGGGCTCATTTTGAAGATGAAGAATTTGTGTCTGAATTTGGATCCGAAGAAGCCGCTTTAGGCTACTGCTTGTATAATGTCGGTTGCCGCGGCCCGGAAACATATAATAATTGTCCGATTGCCAAATTCAACGATGGAACCAGCTTCCCGATCGAGGCCGGCCATCCTTGCATCGGATGCAGTCAACCGAATTTCTGGGACGATATGTCACCTTTTTATCAGGTGCGGTAACTAATTATATTAATTCAGAATAAGTCCTTTTAAGCAAAAAGGGAGGAAATCATATGGGAAAACGAATAACCATCGATCCGATTACGAGAATCGAAGGACATCTTCGAATCGAAGTTGAAATAGAGGGAGGCAAGGTTAAAAACGCCTGGAGTTCCGGGCAGATGTTCCGGGGGATCGAAATGATCCTGCAGGGCAGAGATCCCCGTGATGCCCAGCATTTTGTGGCCCGTTCCTGCGGGGTCTGAACGTTAATTCATTCTCTGTCCTCGGTGAGGGCAGTCGAAAATGCCGTTGGCGTTAAAATCCCCAAAAACGCGCGTCTTATTCGAAACATCATGCATGGGGCGCAATATCAGCACGATCACATCGTTCATTTCTATCACCTGCATGCTCTCGACTGGGTCGACATTGTCAGCGCACTTAGCGCGGATCCCAAAAAAACCGCCATCCTGTCGGAGAATGCGACCAATGCACCCTGGGGAGGAGCCACTTATTTTAAGAATGTCCAGCAGCGGCTAAAAACATTTGTGGAAAGCGGGCAGCTCGGCCCTTTCAGCAATGCCTATTGGGGGCATCCGGCTTATAAACTGCCTCCCGAGGCGAATTTAATGGCCGCCTCACACTATATCGAAGCCCTTCGCATCCAGGCCCGAACCGCCCGCCTGCATGCGATCTTCGGCGGTAAGAACCCGCATCCGCAATTTTTAGTCACCGGTGGCGTCACCTCGGTAAGAGATCTAAAACCGGATCGGATCGCCGAATTCCTGTACATCACCCGCGAGGCTCAAAAGTTTATCGAAGGGGTTTACATTCCCGACTTGCTGGCGGTGGCTTCTTTTTACAAAGACTGGGGCGCCATCGGCGGCACCAGTAATTTCCATGCCTGGGGCGACTTTCCCGAGACGGACGAGGAACCCGGCAGTCTCTTTATGCCCAGAGGTGTCATCCTGAACCGCAACGTGGGGGGCCTGAAGATGGCGAAACAGGCCGACGTTACGGAACATATCGCCCGCTCCTGGTATGAAGGCAATGGAGACAAACATCCTTACGAAGGTGAAACCAAACCCTTCCAGAAAGATCCCCCGTACCGTCCCGGAGGAGGAAAATACTCGTGGCTCAAAGCACCCCGTTATGAAGGCGATCCCTGTGAAGTCGGTCCGCTTTCACGGGTCCTGGTCGCCTATGCCAATGGTAAAAAAGAGATCAAGTCGCTCGTCGACGGTGTTCTTCAAAAGCTTAGCGTACCCGTACCGGCCTTATTCTCTACTCTGGGGCGAACAGCCGCCCGCGGCATCGAAACCGTCGCCATCGGCCAAGCGGTTGAAAAGTGGCTTTTGGAATTGGTCGGCAACCTGAAAAGCGGTGATACCAAGACCTATCAAAGCTGGGATTGGCCTTCCGGCGAATCGATGGGAGTAGGGCTCAATGATGTTCCCAGGGGATCTCTGGGCCACTGGATTCGGATCCAGGATAAAAAGATCAAAAATTATCAGTATGTCGTTCCTTCAACCTGGAATCTGGGCCCCCGCTGCTCACAGGGCAAACGCGGGCCGGTGGAAGAGGCCCTCATCGGCACACCCGTTGCCGATCCGAAAAGACCGCTTGAAATTCTCAGAACCGTCCATTCCTTTGATCCCTGTATCGCCTGCGCCGTGCATGTGATCGACCCCGATTCAAATCAGGTTTACAAGATCAAAGCGCTTTAGCGATGATAATACCAACCCTTCAACTTCATGCTGGAAGTTGAAGGGTTGGTCCTTTCTTTTATCATTTTTTCTGCCATTTGGATAAATGAATCCTTCTGCGATCAAGCATCTCATGGCTTGCGCCAGACCTGAATCGATGGTACAAATGGTGTCAGCGGCCGAGCAGTAACCGAATAACAAAATGGTATTTTTATGAATTCAGAACACATCATGATTTTGGGAGTTGGCAACCTCCTTTTCACCGATGAAGGCTTTGGCATCCGCGTCATCGAAAAACTTCAAGCACGTTTCGAATTTGCAGACAATGTCTCTGTTGTGGACGGGGGTGTTTTGGGTTTAAATCTGCTCGGGGTTATATCCGAGGCCGATCGGTTGATCGTTGTGGATGCCATCCGCAACCAGGGCAAGCCGGGGACCCTTTATCGACTGGAAGGCAAGGAGATTCCGGAACGCATCCGAGCCAAGAATTCTCTGCACCAGGTCGATCTTCTGGAAACGCTGACATTGTGCCAGGCACTCGATAAGGTTCCGCAAACCGTCATTCTCGGTGCCGAACCGGAAAATATCGAAACCCTCGGCATCGATCTGACGCCGACGCTCCAAGCCAAAGTAGATCCTATGATCGACAGGGTTTTAGCCGAACTTGAAAGAGCGGGCGGCACGTATCGTAAAATTAACGATCGCATTTGAGGGCTTTCCCCCCGGCCCCGAGCTGAAGGAATCTTTCCATTGATCAGACGACCTTTTTCTCTATCGATCCTTCAATGGATACTCAGAAGACCTTTGGTGATCATTCTGTTTGTGGGAGCCTTCACGCTTTTTTTCCTTTGGCACCTTCCCAAGCTCTCTTTTCGCACTTCGATCTACGACCTCATTATCGAAGATCTCCCGGAAGCGACCCAATACCGGGAATTCAAGTCTATTTTCGGATCCGATGAGATCATCCGCATCGTCATCCGCGCCCAAAATATTTTTGATCCGCTGACCTTTCAAAAAATCGAACATCTTTCAAATTCGGCCGCAAAAATAAAGGGGATCAGACGTGTTATTAGCCTCCCCTCGATCAAATCAGACGTGGAAGCCGGTAAAAAATGGCACTTGGAAGCGTTCCAGGAATTGGTCGCCCCGATAAAACTGTTTCATAAAAACCTCCTTTCAACCGATCAAAGCGCGACGGTCTTGACCCTGGCTCTCGATACCAATGCCGACAAAGAATTTGTGGTCCAATCCATTCAGCGCTTGATCGACGGAGCTACCAAAGAAATTTCTCTATACCAGATCGGTATGCCTTTGGTTTCCCGTGCCCTTGTACGTTACACCGAAAAGGATTTTTTACGGCTGACGCCTATCACCTTGCTCATTGTGACCCTGATTCTCTTTTTTATCTTTCGAAAAATACAATATCTCCTTATCCCTCTTATCTGCGTGACGCTCACCCTGATCTGGACCTTCGGCCTCATGGCGTTTGCGCAAATTCCCATATCCATGCTCACGCTGATCGTTCCGGTTTTCCTCATCGCTGTCGGAACCGCCTACTGCCTGCATATTATGTGTGAATATTTGTCCAATGCACATCAGGCGGATTCCCCCACAGCGGCAGTCATATCAACCTTCAGCCACACGGCCTTACCCACCGTTCTAGCAGTCCTTACGACCTGTATCGGTTTGGGTTCTCTTTTGATCAACCGGATTATGGCCATTCATGAATTTGCACTTTTTTCCTGCTTTGGGATGTTTAGTCTGCTTTTTATTTTGCTGACCCTATTCCCGGCGACACTGGTCTTTGTACCGCTTCCCGCTAAAGGAGAGACACCTCTTGAGAAGGCTGGTTTCCTGAATCGATTTCTAAATAAAATCGTTTATCTCAACCTTAAGCATCAACGCCTCACCTTACTCATCATCGCCGCAATCACCCTCTTCTGCGCCACCGGGCTTCTATTCTTGAAGGTTGAAACCAATCCGGTCGGATTTTTTAAAGATGACACAACCATAAGCCACAATTTTAATGATATACACCGGGATCTTTCCGGGAGTTTCCCCATCCATGTGGTGATGAAAGGTCGGGATACGGATACATTTGAAAACCCCCGGCACATTGCCGAACTGGCCCGGTTTCAAAATTTTCTACAAACCCTTCCCGGTGTCGATAAAACGGTATCATTTGCGGATTACCTGAAGCTTGTCAATTATGCGCTTAACAAATACGACCCCAAA
Organism: uncultured Desulfobacteraceae bacterium; assembly: GCA_964572695.1. Lineage (GTDB taxonomy): Bacteria > Desulfobacterota > Desulfobacteria > Desulfobacterales > CAZHA01 > CAZHAH01. The sequence goes on along the minus strand of CAZNFS010000012.1, from coordinate 23,332 downwards.
TATTATGCGCTCCCTCAGGAAAGCTTCGAGGCCAGAATGCTGATCAACAATTACAAAACCATGCTCGGCGATGACATGCTTTTACGTTTCATGAATCCTGAGTTTTCAAAAGCGAATATCCTCCTTTTAACCCATCTTTCGAGTTCGCGCGAATTTCTACGCACAAAAGAGAAGGTTCTTGCCCATGCATCTCGTTTTTCAGATCATTATAACTGGGATGTAACCGGCTTTGGAATCGCGGTGGCCGCCAGCAGCGATCTGCTGGTTCGAGGTCAAGCCAAGAGCTTCTCCATTACGATTGGGCTCATTTTTGGCATCATGATATTTTTATTTCTGTCTGCCAAAGTCGGTTTTATCGCCATCATACCCAACTGCTTTCCGATCATCATCAATTTCGGTCTTATGGGCTGGCTCGGAATCGATCTTTCGGTGGCCACCAGCTTGATTGCCAGCATCGCCATTGGACTGGCGGTTGATGATACGATTCACTACCTCGTGAGATATAACCGTGAGTTCAAAAAAGATCTCGACAAGGACAGGGCGCTTCGCGATACCCTGCTGGGGATAGGAAAACCGATCATTTTCACCACGCTGTGCATCACCCTCGGTTTTTCGATATTGCTCTTTTCACAGTTTAAACCCACGGCGGTCTTCGGATTCCTGATGGTTATTACCTTGATTGCCGCTTTTGTGGGAGATTTAATCCTCCTTCCGTCCCTGATGCTGCATGTCGAATTGGTTACGGCCTGGGATCTGCTCAAACTGATGCCGTCTGTGGGCGGCATACCTGCCGGAACCGTGCATGAGATAAACCAGCCTCTCAACGCCATTAAAATGGGAAGTGAATTTATAAAAATGATGATTCAGCACGGAAAACAGATCCACACCGATCAACTGTCTCAAGTGGCTCACGAAATCAGTGGGCAGGTAGACCGGATCTCGGAAATGATTAACCGTCTTAAAGCGATCGACGTGAAACCGGATCTTGTCAGAAAAAAGATCAATATCAACGATCACATAAGAAATATCGTGGCCGTTGTAGGCCACCAGCTGAATCTGGATAATATCGACCTCAAGCTTGAACTGGATGAAGCCCTGCCTTTGATTCTGGGTCACCCGAACCGTTTTGAACAAGTGATCTACAACCTGATCACCAACGCCTGGGACGCTATCAATGCCATGCAAAACGCGGGAGATACACCCTTGCCACGCATGATTAACATCCGCACCTCCCATGAAAATGAACGCGCTTCGGTTTCGGTTACCGATTCCGGCATTGGCATCCCTCCTCATTTGAAAGAAAGGATTATGGAGCCCTTTTTTACTTCCAAAGACTCCGGAAGCGGCAAAGGCCTGGGGCTCTCTATTTGCCGACAAATCGTCAAAGATTATGGCGGCAGACTCCATGTAAAGAGTCATAAGGGAAAAGGGAGCACCTTCAACCTTACTTTTCCCGTTAATCGATGAAACGTTTTGAAATGGGCGTAAATGTGATAATATGAAAGAAACAATTTTAGAAACTCAATTGGATTTTCGGGATTGCTATGTTTTTAGCGATAAAAAGGAGTCAATTTTAAGGAAAGTGATCGGCTGTGAAAAAGATTCTGATCATTGATGATGAGAAACCGGCCCTGTCCATGTTCAGGCTCCTCTTAGGCGCCTATGATTATTCGGTTTTAACTGCCGAAAACGGGTCGGATGGGATTGAGTTGTTCAAAAAAGAACAACCTCCCATCGTGATTACCGATATCAAAATGCCGGGAATTGACGGATTTGAGGTACTTCGACAGATTAAGGCCATCAACCCGGAAGCTGAAATCATCCTGATCACAGGCCATGGGGACACGGATCTTGCCCAGGATGCCATTGCCCATCACGCCTGCGGATTTATCACCAAACCGATACAGAGAGAAGCGCTTGAGGCAGCCTTAAAACAAGCCGAAGAAAGAATCGAAGGTCAGCAATGATTCTCACTATCGACTTTGTGCCATGCCGGTTCTAAGACAAAGGAGGATTTCCCATGCCAAAAACCGTATACTGGCTTCAATGCGGCGGTTGCGGCGGCGATACGTGGTCACTGTTCAATGCCCAATTGCCCAATATCGCTGAATTTTTTAATTCCAATGCGG
>CAZNFS010000012.1:0-21193 GCA_964572695.1 uncultured Desulfobacteraceae bacterium | reverse complement strand
TGAGCTGTTATGGCATCCGAATCTGTCCACCAAAAGCCGTCAGGCACACCAAAAACTGATTGAAGACATTCTTTCAGAAAATCAGCCGCTCGACATATTTTGTATCGAGGGTTCCATCGTTCGCGGACCTGGCGGCACCGGTCGCTATGATGAAGTGTTTGGAAAACCGAAAAAAGATCTTGTCGCCGCCCTGGCGGCCAAAGCCCGGTATGTTTTGGCCATTGGGACTTGTGCCAGTTTCGGCGGCATCGGGGCCGATGGCGAGATCGAAGCCACCGGGGTTCAATTCTTAAAATGGGAAAAGGGCGGATTTGCCGGCGATGCCTTTTTGGCAAAAAGCGGATATCCGGTCATCAACCTCCCCGGATGCCCCTGCCACTGTCAGGTCATTACAGAGACGCTCTCCAACCTGATTTCGGAAACGCCGATTGAACTCAGCCCATACAATACCCCCCGGCAGTGGTATGGGATGATGGTGCATCAAGGTTGCACCCGCAATGAGTATCATGAATATCGGGTGGAAGAAAAACGGTTCGGAGAAAAAGGATGTATGTTTTTCTATTTAGGCTGTCATGGGCCCCTTGTCTCCGGCCCCTGTAACAAAATCCTCTGGAATAACCGCTCATCCAAAACAAGGGTCGGAGTCCCCTGTTTCGGGTGTACCCGCCCGGACTTTCCGCAGCAATATCCGTTTTTTGAAACGCGCAATATCGAAGGAATCCCGATTGAACTCCCCGACGGTATCAATCGGGCGCATTACCTGGCCTACAAAGGCATGGCGGCGGCCGCCGCCCCCCAACGGTTAAAGACCCGCAAAACAGGTATTTAATATCATTTATTCAATTGATCGAAAAGGGACTGACATGAGTCAAAAGAAAATAATTGTTTTGCCCTTGAACCGGGTCGAAGGTGATCTTGAGGTCAACATCGTAATTGACAATGGTATTGTCACCGAAGCATCCAGTGCCGGAAGCATGTACCGCGGATTTGAAAATATTTTGGTGGGGAGAGCCGCACTTGATGGATTGGTTATAACGCCTCGGATCTGCGGCATTTGTACGACAGCCCATCTGTACGCCGCCTCTAAAGCGCTGGACATGCTCTACAATGTTCAACCTCCTGATAATGCAATAAAAATTAGAAATTCAACTTTGATGGTTGAACATATTCAGAGTGATATGCGACATGCATTTCTTCTTTTTATGGCTGATTTTACAAATCCGGCTTACAAGGATCACCCTCTGTTTGAAGAGGCGTTTAAGCGCTATGAACCCCTAAAAGGCAGCACCGTAACCCAGGCCATTCAACAAACCCAAAAAATCCTTGAAATGATCGCCATATGGGGTGGCCAATGGCCGCATTCGTCTTTTATGGTTCCCGGCGGGATCGTTTCTCTACCCGGAGCATATGAAATTTCGCAGTCTCTTTTTCTGATCCAAAATTTTCGCAAATGGTACGAAGAACGCGTGTTGGGATGTTGTCTTGAACGGTGGTTGGAAATAAAAAGCAAATCAGATCTTTTTGACTGGCTTGATGCCGACGAGTCGCACCGCACAAGCGATCTCGGATTCTATATCCGATTTTCGACCCAAGCCGGCCTGCACAAGCTGGGGAGGGGATACGGAAATTTTATCAGTTTCGGATTGCTGGATATGCCCCAACAAACAAATCTTCACTCAGCCAACGGCCCGGGGCAGTTTTTCTCTCCCGGATTCGCCCTAGGGTCATCAATACAACCGTTTAACCAGGAGGAAATATCAGAAGATGTTTCACATTCATGGTTTGACAATTCCGATTCCGGGCGCCACCCCTTTGATGGTAAAACAAAACCGTATGCCAGCGGGGCCGAAAGTAAAAAATACTCCTGGGCCAAAGCGCCACGCTATACCGGACAGCCGGCTGAAACAGGACCCCTGGCCGAAATGATCATGGCCTCAAATTCGCTTTTTGCAGATCTTATTAAAACTGATGGCGCGTCTGTTTTTGTCAGAGAACTGGCGCGTCTGACCCGACCGACGTTATTGATTCCGCTGTTGAAAACTTGGCTGAAGGAAACTGGAGAAAATGAGGACGTATTTTTCACAGATTATGAAAAAATAGACTCCGGCCAAGGTTTCGGCTTAATCGAAGCTGCCCGGGGATCATTGGGGCACTGGATAAAAATAAAAGACGCCAAGATCGAACATTATCAAATCATAACCCCCACCGCCTGGAATGCTTCCCCCCGCGATTCTCAGGGAAACAGAGGCCCCCTGGAAGAAGCGCTCATCGGCACGGTTATAAAGGATGTCGATAATCCCATAGAAGTGGATCATATCATCCGCTCCCACGACCCCTGCCTCGTTTGTACGGTACATGTGCTTGATGTGAAAAACGCGGGTACCTATAAAAACAAAGTTTTCATGCGATAGGAGGTTAATCCATATGACCTACTTAGATTTAAAAAACCACACGCCTATCGACACAAGCCCTTTTTCCAACTTGATCCAAGAAAATGAAATTTTAAAAAAAGAAATTCGGGTTTCCCGTCAGGCATCTGATATTACAGCAGATTTAGTCGTTAAACAATTTGAGGAAACCGAAAAAATTCTGCAGCGCTTTCAAATAGCCAATGCCCAACGCAAGGCCGTCCTAAACTCGGCAACCCATATATCCATTATCGCCACCAATAAAGAAGGCATTATCATCGTCTTCAACACCGGAGCCGAAAATCTTTTGGGGTATCAAGCAGATGAAATCATCGGCCAGGAAAGGCCCGAAATATTCCATTTAAAATCCGAATTGTCTTTGATCCAACAAGAATTGAGTATCAAGTTCGACCGCAAAATTGAGGAAATGGATCTCCTTTTTGAATTCGGGATTTATAACCATTCAGAGCTGCGTGAATGGACTTATGTGCGCAAGGATGGAACCCGATTTCCGGTGCGGATGTCGATTAACCCGCTTAAAGGATCTGATGGGATGGTAAGCGGATTTCTTTGTATTGCCCTGGATGTTTCCGACAAAAAACGCTCCAAAAAAGCACTTCAGGAAAGTACCCGAAACTATCGCCTGTTAATACGGAATCTCCCCAGTATCGTCTACAGGGGATACCTTGACGGCTCAATCGATTTTTTTGACGATAAAATCGAAAAACTGTCCGGATTCAGCAAAGAAGATTTTTTATCCCGCAAAGTAAAATTATTTGATCTGATTTTCGAAGAAGATCGTGAATATGCGAAACAAATATTCATTCAGGCTTTAAAAACAGACAACGCATACATTCGGGACTATCGCTTGAAATCAAAAAGCGGGGATATGGTCTGGATCGAAGAACGGGGTCAAATCATTTATGGTGAAAACGGAGAATTTGAGTATGTCACCGGATCATTTCTCGACATCACCGAGCGAAAGCGGAGCGAAAAGGCATTGCACGAATCCGAAGAAAAATACCGCTCCCTTTTTAACAGTGGACCGAATCCGATTTTTGTTCTCGACCAGAGCACTTATGAAATTCGGGACGCCAACCCCAGTGCCGAAGAAACGTACGGCTATTCCAAAGATGAACTGATCGGGAGGCCTTTCACCGATTTTGGCAAATTCGATTATGGCGATTCAGGATCTCAACAAATACAGCTCGACCAGATTTCCGAAGCCTGCGTCATCAGCCACAAAGTTCGACACTACAAAAAGAACAAAAAACCGATCTTTGTTAGAATCACGGCCTGCCCCACCCGCTACAAGGAAAGATCAGCCGTTATTCTGGCGATTACCGACATAACCGAAACGGTTGAAAAAGATGCCCAATTGATTCAGGCCAGCAAAATGACGACCTTGGGTGAAATGTCGGCTGGTATCGCTCACGAATTGAATCAGCCTCTGAATGCCATCAAAATGGGGAATGAATTTCTTAAAGTAATGATTGAAAAAGGCAAAGAGATTCCTGAAAAGGATTTGCGGCAGGTCGCCGGCGAGGTTAGCGAACAGGTCGATCGGGCCTCAAAAATCATCAACCGTCTGAGGGAGTTCGGCCGCAAACCCGATCCGACAGAGGAAAAGGTAAACATTAACATTCCCATACGGGGCGTTTTAGGAATCGCCCGCCAGCAGCTTAAGCTTCAGAATATCGAAATAAAGTTGGAACTGGATGAAACGCTACCCCTCATTTTAGCCCAGAGCAATCGCCTGGAACAGGTGTTTTTTAATCTGATATCCAATGCCCGCGACGCAATCATCCAAAAGGAAACTGCCGATGATGTGGCATCTGACCGCTGTATCGCCATTCGAACCTTTCGGGAATCCGATAAAGTGGCCGTCACGGTCTCCGATACCGGTATCGGCATCCCCAAAGAGAGCTTGAACAAGATTTTTGAGCCCTTTTATACCACCAAAGAAGTGGGTAAAGGTATGGGACTCGGGCTCTATATTACCTATGGAATCGTAAAAGACTATCAGGGTGATATCGATATTCAAAGCAAAGAAGGAATCGGTACCACGATCAAGCATACGTTTCCCATCATACCCGAATAGATGGCTATTCAAAGCCGCGGCCTTAAACAGGTAGGGGTTTGGAATAAATAAAATTACCGGCTTATAAAAATCAGGGAAATACCAATGACCGAAATTCAAAACAGATCGCGTGAAATAGAGACCTCCAATCAGAGAACAAATTGTTTTGGTCATTGGAATTTGTAATTTTGGTATTGTTTGTAATTTGAGTATTGTGATTTGAATTTTTCGTCCAATATTTATTATTGCTCCATGGGTCTATCTTTGATAGGCGAAATGCTTCGATAGCAGGTGTTTCACCGACTTTAATCGTTTAGAAAAAAGGATTTAATAGAGATTATGTGTTTGGCCATACCCTCTAAGATTACCGGCATCCAAAATGATATGGCTCTGGTGGATGTTGACGGCGTCAAAAGAGAGGCCAGTCTGCTTTTGCTCGAGGATGCCTGCGTAGGAGATTACGTGATTGTCCACGCCGGTTTTGCGATAAAGAAAATCGATGAATCGGCCGCATTAGAGACGATTGGACTGTTAAAAGAGGCCGCCGCCTTTGTCGAAAACCAGGAGGAGAACGACGACGATTGAAGGATGACGCCTATGTCACCAAAAGAATAGACGTCAATGGGATTGTACAAGGAGTCGGGTTTCGGCCCTTTGTATATCAATTGGCCCGCCAGTATCAGCTAAACGGCAGTGTTGCCAATACCTCTTCCGGAGTCACCATCCTGATTGAAGGACCGCCGTTGCAGGTTAACTCCTTTATCACCAACCTCGAGGCCCAAAGGCCGCCCTTGGCCCGGATTGTCGATATTTCCGTTCAAGATGAATCCTGGCATGGCTATCGCCAATTTCAAATCCTCAAAAGCGATGGCAATGCGGCCATGTCGACCCTGATTTCACCGGACGTATCCATCTGCGAAGATTGCCGACGCGAGCTCTTTGATCCGCACGATCGTCGCTTTCAATATCCGTTTATCAATTGTACCAATTGCGGCCCCCGCTACACGATTATCGATGACATTCCCTATGATCGGTCCCATACGTCCATGAAGCATTTTAAGATGTGTTCGGCCTGTCAGGCCGAATATGACGATCCCCTGAATCGCCGCTTTCATGCCCAGCCCAATGCCTGTGGCGAATGCGGACCCTCCGTGGCTTTATTCGATTCGCATGAAAAACCCGTTCCAACATCGAACCCGGTAGCCCAAACCGCCAAACTCATCAACGCCGGCCATATCGTCGCCATTAAAGGTCTGGGAGGATTCCATCTGGCGGTGGATGCGGCAAACCAAACCGCGGTGATGCGTCTCCGGCAGCGCAAACACCGTGAAGAAAAACCCTTTGCTTTAATGGCTTACGATTGCGACCAAATTCGCCGCTTCGCCCATATGGATTCCCATGAGGAAGTGTTGTTAGGCGCAATCCAAAAGCCTATTGTTCTATTGCCTAAAAAACAATCGCATGCCCTTGCCCCGGCTGTGGCTCCCCAAAATAGATATTTCGGGGTCATGCTTCCGTATACCCCCTTGCACTATCTTCTCCTAAGCCGTGGATTCACGGCGTTGGTCATGACCAGTGGCAATATCAGCGAAGAGCCGATCTGTATTGATAATGCCACCGCGTTTCAACGCGTGAGGAAAATTGCGGATTTCTTTCTGATGCATGATCGTGACATCTATCTGCGCAGCGATGACTCGATCGTTCGCCGGGCCGCCGGTCAAACGCGGTTTATGCGCCGTTCACGGGGATATGTTCCGGTTCCCATATTCCTAAAAGAAAAACTCCCGTCGATTTTGGCCTGTGGAGCGGAGCTTAAAAATACCGTTTGTATTACCCAGGATAACAAAGCCTTTGTCAGCCAGCACATCGGCGACCTTGAAAATCTCGAAACTTATAATTTCTTCAAACTCACGATTGAGCATTTAAAGCAAATTCTCGATATCGAACCGGTCCTTATGGCCCATGACCTTCATCCCGATTATCTGAGCACGCAATACGCCCTGAAACAGGCCGCCATTCCCAAAATACCGGTTCAACACCACCATGCGCACATCGTGAGCTGTATGGCCGAGAACCGGGTCAGCGGATCTGTCATCGGGCTTGCCTTTGACGGTACCGGCTACGGAAGTGACGGTCACATCTGGGGCGGAGAGATTTTAATCGCCGATTCCCGACGCTTTAAGCGCACGGCCCATTTTGACTATGTCCCCATGCCGGGAAGCGCGGCCGCCATCAAAGAACCATGGCGCATGGCGATCAGCTATCTTTGGCAGACCTATGGGGAATCGTTTCTCGATTTAAATCTGCCGTCACTCAAGCATCATGAACGCCAAAACATCGATATCGTCTTGCAGATGATTCAAAAAGGAATCAATTCTCCTTTTACGTCCAGTTTGGGACGTCTCTTTGACGCTGTTGCCGCTTTGACCGGCTTACGCCAAAAAGTTCGTTATGAAGGCCAGGCTGCCATGGAACTCGAAATGATGGCTACCGATGACCTTGAAGACAGCTACGATTATGAATGGTCCACCGAAGCAGGGGTTCATTTGATTTTGCCTCAACCGATCATTTCCGGTGTGGTCCGGGATATCCAAAACAAAATTTCGAATGCCGTTATCAGCAGTCGCTTCCACGCCACATTGATCAACCTGTTTTCCGATTTGTGTGGGCTGATTCGGAAGGAAACCGGCTTAAAGGGTGTGGCCTTAAGCGGTGGGGTCTTTCAAAATACCATTTTATTAACGCATTTATCCGCAACCCTTCAGGCAAAGGGATTTAGCGTTTATACGCACCGGCTGGTGCCGGCCAATGATGGAGGTATCTGTCTGGGTCAGGCAGTCGCCGCCGCAGCGATGATTGAAAATACAGGAGTAGCCCGTTATGACACTTAAATATATGGATGAATTTCGAGATGCAGAAATTGCCGCCCCCCTTATTGAAAAAATCAAGCTGACAAGCAAAAGCAAAATTCGCCTGATGGAGGTGTGTGGTACCCACACCATGTCTATTTTCCGCAGCGGAATCCGCTCGCTGCTGCCCGCAACCATCAAGCTCATTTCGGGACCCGGTTGTCCTGTGTGCGTGACTGCCCAGGGTGAAATCGACGCCTTCATCGCCACCTCCCAATTTGAAAATGTCATCATTGCCACCTTCGGAGATTTGATGCGGGTGCCCGGGAGCCATTCATCGCTGCAGAAGGAACGCGCCAATGGGCGCGATATCCAGGTCGTATATTCAACCATGGATGCCTTGAATATCGCCCGCAAGAATCCTGATAAGAAAGTTGTCTTCCTGGGCATCGGTTTTGAAACCACGGCCCCGACCATCGCCGCCTCGATCGTTTCGGCCCGGCAGATGCAGCTTCAAAACTATTCTGTCTTATCAGCGCACAAACGGGTCCCGCCGGCCCTGACGGCCCTGATGCAATCCGAAACCGTCCCAATTGACGGGTTCATCCTGCCGGGTCATGTTTCGGTGATCATCGGTCTCGAAGCCTATCGGCCTTTTTTCAACCGCTATCCGGTCCCTAGCGTTGTGTCCGGATTCGAACCGGCCGATATCCTCCAAGCGATTACGCTTCTCATCGAGCAGTTCGAAACCGGCCATCCGCAACTGGCGAATGCCTATCCGCGGACCGTAACCGCTGTAGGAAATCCAAAGGCACAAAGAATGATGCAAGACGTATTTGATATCACGGATGCTAGATGGCGGGGTATCGGTATCATCCCCCAAAGCGGCTATTGCATTAAAGAAAAATATGCCGCCTTCGATGCCCAAAAAATCTTTCAGGTACAAATCCCTCAGGTGGAGGATCCCAAGGGGTGTGCCTGCGGCCAGATCCTCACGGGGGCAAAGACACCGCCGCAATGCCCTTTGTACAAGACGGTTTGCACCCCTGTTGATCCGGTGGGGCCCTGTATGGTTTCCAGCGAAGGGACATGCGCTGCATATTACCGCTACCACAGCGCATCTTGATAATGACACAAGAGCCCTGAGGCAACATCGAAGAACCCCGCAGCCCCGATAAAGCGGGATTTCCGCTTCACGACGACAAACTACAGGGAATCTTCAATGTTATCAAAGGGCTCTTTTTTTGTATGCGTCTTTCTTTATTCGGTTAGCTGTCCGATGAACCGCCGTTACCTGAATCTTTTAAGGTTCCCATGGCCTTGGTCAACTCCATGAGAACACCCAATCCTTGTTTGACCTCTTTGCCGGAGCTGGCCGACAAAAGCCCAAAAGGACCGCAATCTTTCGCCTGCGACAGATCCACGTTTGCGGGTAAACTCGCAAATTTGTCCAGAAAGGCAATGGTTTGCGGGTCACTCATTTTTTTGGCTAACCCTAGCATGGCCACAATGCCGTCACCAATCTCCTCCACATCTTCAGGCGTATATGCCTCCGCGACCTTGGCACGAACATCCAGCATCGATTTTACGATGCGGAGCACGCCTCTTTGCTCAAGCTCATCCAGGTAACTGATGATCTGAGGCACGGACGATTGCATCAAGGGTTCAACGGTTTGGATGAAATCGACCACATTTTGAAGCTGCTTTAATGAATAGAGGACGTAGCGTGTGCTCCTGAGTAATTGTTTCCCCATTTCCATCAGATCTTCCAGCTGGACACTGCTTTCAATTTCCTGAAGTTCCGTAATCATCTGCTGGACACCACTGTTGACCAATGGGGTCAGATCATTTTTTAGTTCCATCACACTTTTGGCGGTCTCGATTACAGGCGCCATCTGTGCCTCCATGCGATCGAGTCGCTCCAGAATCAATTCTTCATTTGTCATATCCACCTCCCTTATTACAGGCTTGGCCGCAATTTGCCGGCCATCGTCATCTGTGGTTCTAAGGGCAACTCTTCGCCTTTCAGCATTAAGTTCCAGTAAACCCATTTGAACATCATCTTGCCCCAGTAGTTAAAATTACTGTCTCCCAACAGATCAAACGGCCCCAGGCCGGGGAACGGGAATTTGCCCGGTAGTGGCTCGACTTTGTAGTTGAAGTCAATCAGAAGGGCCTTGTCATATCCGGTACAAATAAAGCAGGTGGAGTGCCCATCAAAAGACGGCTTCGGTTCCTGATCCTCTATTTCCAGAACCAGATTTTCCACGACAATGTCGGATTCGTAATGCGCCACCGACCCGGCCTTGGAAGTAGGCACATTTGTGGCATCCCCGACCACGTATATGTTGTCATAGCTTTTCGTCTTCAGGGTATGGTGGTCCGTATCGACATAGCACATGGGATCGCCCATATTGGAATCCTCAACCCATTGGGCTCCAAAGTTAGGCGGAATCGAAACTAATAAATCATAGGGGATCTTTTCACCCTTGTGGGATTCGATTGTTTTTTCATCGCCGTTGACCTGGGCAATGTCCCAGTTGGTTGTAACCTTGATACCCCTTTGCTCCATAAAGTCACCCATTATTTTAGCGGCGATCGGTTTCGTAAAAACGCCGCCCAGGGGAGTCACAAATTCGATTTCGATGTTATCCCTAAAACCGTTTTTCTTAAAAAACCAGTCCGCCAAATAGAGAAATTCCATGGGTGCCACAGGGCATTTGTGCGGCATTTCGGCGATATCAAATACCAGTCGGCCGGATTTGAAATATTTCAATTTCTGACGCAGTGCAACGGCACCGTCGACACTAAAAAAATCGAACGTATTCTTGCGCCAGTCATCCATCATCCCTTCGACCTCTTCGGGGACAATCCGGCAGCCGGTCGCTATCACCAGCCAGTCATAGGCATATTTGCCCTTTTTGCCTTCCACTTCGCGTTTATCGGGATTTACCCCCACGACGTCGTCTAAGACAAAATTAACACCCTTGGGGATAAAATCCCGTTTGGGTTTCGCGCAATCCTCAGCCGAGTAAATCCCGAAAGGGATAAAAAGCCAACCCGGCTGATAATGATGGACTTCATCGTTGTCGATTATCGTGATTTGCCACTCCAAAGAACTCAGCTCTTTGCGCAGCTTTGCGGCCACCATCGTTCCGCCGGCTCCTGAACCCAGTATAACAATTTTTTTCATACAGACCTCCTCTTAAAATGAATTTAGAATAAAAAAAATTTTAATGCCAATTGGCTCAATTAATATGTTTCGCTCCCTATCGAGCCAAACCCCTAATTTGTTTTATGGACATTTTTCACCAACAAGATCGGCAATGGATGTGGAATCAAGGCTTTCCCATAGCGCTTGCGTTGCCCTTTTCCATGCCAACCGAATCCGACACTCACGCGACAACGAACACACTTTAGGATCATTAACGCATTCTACTAAAAAATTTTGACCCTCAAACAGGCGCACGATTTGCCCCAGGGTAATTTTCGCGGGGTTTTTGCCAAGAATATATCCCCCTTTGGGCCCCCGGATACTGGAGACAAATTTCTCCCTTTTAAGGGGTCGGATGAGCTGCTCCAGGTACTTCACGGAGATATTTTGGCGTTTGGAAATATGGCCTGTCTGAACCGGTCCTTCGACTTGATTGGCCGCAATATCAATCAGTATTTTTGTGCCGCAACGGCTTCTTGTTGACAGTTTCATAGGAAATTAAAAAAACTACTTTATCAGACCTTGTTAATCTATATTAGAATGGTATGAATTAAACCGTGAACAAATCTGTGTCAAGGAAAAAAATTGAATTTTTTTCATACGCGTATCTTTATTTCGATAAATTTTGTGATATCATTTATTGACGCTGAAAATCCCACCGGCGCGCTTGACTTTAAAAAGAGGCTCAGAGTAATCTAACGAAGCGTGGCCGATTTATTTTACAGCTAATATTTTTTTTGACGGAAATTGTGTATGCCGGAAGCCAAAAAAATAATGGTCATCGATGATGAACCGGATATCAGGATCTATCTAATGGCGGCCCTGGAGGACAGCGGATATCTTCCGATGACGGTTGAAGAAGAAGAGATCGTTACGGATGTGGTGCAAAAAGAAAAGCCCGACTTGATTATTCTTGACATCATGATGCCGCGGCGATCCGGTATTTCGATATATAAAGAACTCCGTTCACGGAAGTTGACCCGAGATATACCCGTCGCCTTGATCAGCGGCTTGGAATCCTCCAAGGGCATGCTCACCGATGAACTTATTAATTTGATTGACAACGGTGTTCTTGATGCACCGGACGGCTTTATCGAAAAACCGGTCCGATTGGATGATTTTCTGGACTTAGTCGCGAAACTGATCAAATAAGGAGCACTGATGCCGGCACCGCACCCCTTTCTTGACAAATGGATTAAAGAACACCTGTTTCATACCGTCCCCATCGGTATTGCCGTGATCGATCAAGCTTACAACCTCGTGCACGCCAATCAAGCCTTTGAGAATATGTTTGGGGCCTGGCAATACCGAAAATGCTATGCCGTATATAAAGATCGGGAATCTCTCTGTTCCCAATGCAAAGGATCCGAAGCCTTTAAAGACGGGGTGCCGCGTGTAAGTCAAGATGTTGGCATCGACAAAGAAGGCAATTTAACACGCTACTTAAAACACACGATCCCCATTGTGGACAAAGACGGCGATATTCCTTTTTTAATTGAGATGTGCACGGATATTACCGAAGCCGAGCAGATTCGAAGGGAATACCAACTCCTGTTTGATCAGGTCCCGTGCAATATTTTGCTGATTAACCGCGATTTTCAAATTGTGAAAACAAACCAACCCATGCGAGCAATGCTGGGAGATCTTGAAGGCGGCTATTGCTTTCGAGCCTTGAAAGGATTGGACCATAAATGCGATGAATGCACGGCACGGCAGACTTTTTCCGACGGTCAAATGCACACGGGGCATCATATGTGGAAAACCAAAGGGGGCGAAACGGTTCATTTACACGTGATTACGGTTCCGCTGATGCTTGAAAATGACAGTTTCGATTTGGTAATGGAGTTAGCCGTTGATATTACCCAGACGCTGCAATTGCAAGACGGATTAAGATTTGCACACGGTTTCCTGGAAACCATGGTTAAAACATCCATGGACGGTATTTTTGCGATCGATGAAAAGGGTAATGTGCCCATTTTAAATCATGCCGCGCGCGAATTATTCAGCCTTGAGGACAATCAGGGTGTCACCCGGGATGATATGGCCTCTTTTTTGCCACCCCGGTTTTTAGACCAGGTGGGCAGCGGCACGGGACACGTCTATCTGCCTGAAAGTGAAATACAGGATGTTAACGGTGAAAAACGACCGGTTCGCCTGGTTGGAAATCAGCTTATGATTGACCGAAAATCGATGGGGATGGCCTTTTCGATCCAGGATTTGAGACAAATTAAAAATCTTGAAAAAGAAAAACTGGAAGCCGAGCGTATGGCGGCCGTGGGAAAGACCGTCGCCGGACTTGCACATGGCGTTAAAAATCTGATCACCAGCCTCGAAGGGGGCATGTACATGCTTAAATCCGGAATCACGAAGGGCAACGTCGAACGCCTTCAAAAAGGGGTCGAAATGCTGGCCCGCAACACCGACCGGATATCCACATTTGTAAGATCGTTTTTGAGCTTTTCAAAGGGCCGTCAGATCCAGGCCCAATTAAACGCACCGGCCGATATTGCCAAAGAAGTGGTCGAATCATACGCAGTCAAGGCACAGGAACTCGGTATCGAGCTCAAAACTCAAAGCATCGACCCGCTTGAGCCGGCCCCTATCGATTATGAAAGCATGCATGAGTGTCTGACGAATCTGGTGGGGAATGCCATTGACGCCTGTCGATTCAGTGACAAAAAAGATCTCTGTCATGTCACCGTACGGACATTTGACGAAGACGGCGCTATCATTTATGAGGTGATCGATGACGGCAGTGGTATGGACTATGAAGTCAAGAAGAAGGTTTTTACGACTTTCTTCACCACCAAGGGCCTCGGGGGAAGCGGCCTCGGTTTGTTAATGACCAAAAAAATCATTCAAGAACATGGCGGCGAAATTGAGATGGAATCAGAGCTCGGAGAAGGAACCACTTTCAGGATTCGACTCCCCCGCAAACGGTTGCCAAAAATCCTCGACAGCTGATTTTTTATCTACCGGTTTATAAAGAAATTATTTTGGAACCCAATCACCAAATCCTGTTTATCGGCAACGAGACCAGTGCCCTACCTTTAATTGCGGCAGGCCTGGCAACCCACCTCAGCACCGGCGGCATCGATTTCATGTGCGCCACCCTTGTACCGGCTCAAATCGATCCTGCCGCTGCGGACGTCATGAATGAGATCGGGATCGACATTTCAGGACAATCCCTATTATCACTACACGAGATCCAACCTTTTACATTCGACCTGGTAATCACAATCGGCCCTTTGAACCGGAGCGAATTCCTTAATCTCCCGGGCGTGCCGCCCCGCCTGCACTGGGATATTCCGGACACTGATCCGGCAGGCTCCGCAGATGTCCCTCGCGCTCAATTGCGTACGGCGCGGGATAAGCTCAAAGCGAAAGTCACAGACCTGTTTTCGTCCCAGCTCTTAGCGGCCCTCTTTGGCACGCGTCAAAAACTGGAGCTTATTTTAGATAACCTGGTCGATGGTGTCATGGCACATACGGCCAGCCGGCACATCTTCTTCTTCAATCAAGCCGCCGAGCAGATTACCGATTACCGGCGTGAAGAATTGTTGGGCCGGGACTGCCATGACGTGTTCCCGGGACGATTTTGCGGAGGGGATTGTGACTTCTGCAGTGGCGAAAAAACCCCTAATGTTAACAGTGTTGCCAAAAGAGAAGTTGTGTTCACTAAAAGGGATGAGACCCAAAGGGCATTGAAGATGTCCGTCATGCCCTTGTCCGATGATCACGAAAAAAACGTGGGGGCTTTGCTTTCCTTTAAAGACATTACCGAGCTCAATTTGCTCAAAAAACGTGTCAAACATCACCACGCCCTCGGTGGTCTTATCGGCAAAGATCCGAATATGATTGAAGTTTTTGATCAGATTCGTGAAGTGGGTTCGGTGATGGTTCCCGTCCTTATCGAGGGGGAGACCGGTACCGGCAAAGAGACTGTGGCCCGTGCCATTCATGATATCGGCCCCATTGCCCGAAACCCTTTTTTGTCTATCAACTGCGGCGCCTTGCCCGAAGCGATTTTAGAAAATGAATTTGCGGATTATATCGATAGCCGATTTTCAAAAGCAGATCCAAACGCTGAGCAGCCATATCCTTTCGGACACGGCGGATCGCTTTTCCTTGACGAAATCAATATGCTTTCTCCGGCCATGCAAATTAAGCTGTTGCGGGCTTTAAAGGATACACATTTTGAGACGATTGATGCAGGATCATTTCAACCGGTGAAGGTGCGCGTCATATGTGCCACCAATCAAAACCTGCGGCAGCTCATGGACAGTAGACAATTTCGCCGTGACTTGTATTATCGTTTATGCGTGTACCCCGTCAAATTGCCGCCGCTGCGTGAAAGACGACTTGACATCCCTGTTCTGGTCGATCATTTTTTAGAACAAACCGCACAAAAAATCGGTCGTCCGATCTTGACGCCGTCCAATGAAGCGCTCGACCTCATGATCCGTTATCAGTGGCCGGGTAATGTGGCTGAGCTTCAAAATGCGATCGAGTTTGCTTATGTAAAATGCCGCCAAGGTACCATCGGTATTGAAAATCTTCCCACCGAAATCACCAATTTCGCCCCAAGGCCTTCTGCGCGGCCCGGTCCGGCGCTTAAAAAAAAGGAACAGGTAATGCTGGCGATTGCCAATGCTGAAGGCAACAAGAAAAAAGCCGCCCAAATACTGGGTGTCAGCCGGGCCACGTTTTACAGATATTTAGACACATACAACCTGAAGTGAGCCGCAATAGCGAGTGTCCATCCATAAATGGTCTTTTTCGCGTTGTACCGCGTTCTCCGCGGGTTTACGGTTGCGACGTACATTGAGTACGCCTCACCGTAAACCCTTGTGCGGCCTTGTCCAACACCAACTATGAAGAACGAAGTTCTTCGGCAAAAATCCACATTTCTGAACTGGACACTTTAAATTGCCATTATTTAATCGTGGATGGGTATTATCGAGCGGTTTCCCTAAAACGTTGAATGCCTAAGGAGGGTATTGGGGCTTTTTTGCGAACGATATTTTGGCAATTTTATAGGAGCGCTTAGTGAAATGGAGCGTAAAAATGGTAACTGTTTGAGGGCGCAGCCCGAGTTTTACCATTTTAGCGCAATGAGCTTAGCGATTCTTAAAATTTCCAAACCAAAAGAGAGCAAAAGAGCCCTAATACCCGGGTTACCCTTTTGGGGTCAATAATTCCGAATTTTCCCAATCAGCGTTTCCAAAAATTTGGGGAAGTTATGCTTGAATTCGAAGCAAAACTTATGTAAGGTAGCCGTGTTTCACCCCCCCTCTATTGATTAAACACTTTTATCAGTGATAGGATAATAAAGAATCCAATTGAGACCAAAGGAGATTAGTCATGGCACATGCTTCTGAGAAAACAATTCTTGTCGTAGATGATGAACCCGATGTGCGTAATTTCTTAGCCGCCTGTCTCGAGGATGCCGGCTTCAATGTTGAAACGGCGGTTGATGGTCTCGATGCACTCGACAAGGTTGAAACCGTAAACCCCGATATTATGACACTCGATATGGTCATGCCGCGAAAATCCGGTATCAAAGTTATCCGGACGCTGCGGGAGCAGGAGCGGTGGGCCAACCTCCCGATTATCGTGATCACAGCGCATGCACATGATGAATTGGGTAGCGAAGATGTGAAAAGTCTGTATGCCTTTACCTCCGGCCTTCGCCCTCGCTATACCATGGAAAAACCGATTTCGCCTTCCAATCTGGTGAAGGCGATCAGTGAAATTTTGAATGTTGAAGTCGATACCGAAGAAACAAAAGCTGCAGCCCCCGTCGATGAAAAAACGGCCCTAATGAACATGCTCCGGGATACCGATCAAGATACACTGGAACAGATTCGGAGCCTGTTGGAAAAATGATAGTCACCACTCATCCGATGAGAGGTGTACTAGCGCCTGAATGAAAAAAATTCTATTAGATCACGGCAGCGGCGGCAAGGTATCGCATCAATTGGTCACAGACATGATGCTGCCCGCCTTTGATAATCCGATCCTCACGCAGCTGAATGACGGCGCCCTATTCGAAATCGAAGGCAAACGCCTGGCTTTTTCAACCGACACGTATGTGGTCGATCCCATTTTTTTTCCCGGTGGCAGCATCGGCGATCTGGCCATAAACGGTACCGTAAACGATCTGGCCATGTGCGGTTCAACCCCTCTCTATTTGAGCGTCGGTTTGATCATTGAAGAAGGATTCGGCTTTGGAGATTTAAAAAAGATTTTGACCGCCATGCAAACGGCCACCCAAAAGGCCGGTATAAAGGTGGTCACGGGTGATACCAAAGTCGTTCCCAAAGGTGCCGCAGATAAGCTTTTCATAAACACTTCCGGCATCGGAATCATTCCTCCCGGAATCGATATTCATGGCCACAATGCCCGTCCCGGAGACCAAATCATCATCAACGGCAGTATTGCCGATCACGGTATCAGCGTTTTGACCCAGAGAGAAGGGTTCAGTTTTGACTCAGCCCTCATGAGCGATACCGCCCCGTTAAATCATCTCGTCAAACGGATGCTCTGCGTTTGCAAAGACATTCATGTCCTGCGTGATCCCACGCGAGGAGGTGTCGGCACAAGTCTGAATGAAATCGCCGACAATTCGAATGTTGGGATCATGATTCATGAAGACAAAATTCCGCTCAAACCGGAAGTATCCGCTGTATGTGAACTCCTGGGCTTTGATCCCCTTTATATCGCCAACGAGGGCAAACTCCTTGCCTTTGTCCCGGCCCCGGACGTCGAAGCGGTTCTGGAGGCGATGAAACACGATTCTTGTGGTCAAGATGCCTGTATCATCGGGGAGGTCATCGAAGATAATCCGGGCAAGGTGTTTATGCAAACCCGAATCGGCGGGAGCCGAATCGTGGATATGTTGACGGGGGAGCAGCTGCCGCGAATCTGCTGATTGAGGCTTTTGAAAAATATCCCCTTTTGCCCAACTTGCGCTTAAGTGCCAGCGACAGGCTCAGATTTTGCACGAAGTGAAGCTATAGCGCTATCCTCAAAATACACCCTGCATTCCTATGGTTGCACGAAGTGAAGCGTCGGCGCAATATCTTCGCCTTCCTTGAACTTGAACAAAATTGAATACTTCTCAAAAGCCTCTTTTCAGATTTTTGGTATTTATTCAAATGAATCAAATATCTGTTCAACTATATTAAACGATATAGAAATATGGCTTCAAATAAAAAATTGCATCTAGCGGTAATTTTCCTGGGCGTAATTTCAATCCTTGCAAGTTGCTCCGGTAAGAAAGAGACCCTGATCTCGGGTCAAACCATGGGGACTACCTATCACATCAAGATTGTGGCGGGTTATTTTAAATCCTTTGGCGGTTTAAAGAAAAAGATCGCGCAGCGGCTTGAGGCCATCAACCAGAGCATGTCGATTTATATCCCGCACAGCGAGATCAACCGCTTTAATGCGCTTAAGGCAACCCAACAACGATTTGATCCTTCAGCGGACTTCCGCAATGTCATGCACATTGCCCGCAAAATATATCTTCTGACCGACGGCGCCTGGGATGGCACGGTCAAACCATTGGTGGATCTTTGGGGATTTGGCACCCGCAAAAGAAAAGACCGCCTCCCGACTTCGGCCGAAATTCGACCCATTTTAAATCAGATCGGTTTCCGCCATATTGAAATTGACGATAAAGGCTATCTTTTTAAAAACAAAAATGAGGTTACTTTGGATCTTGGCTCCATTGCCAAAGGCTATGCGGTCGATCAGATCGCAGCACTTATCCGCCGGAATCAAATCCGGAACTTTATGGTTGAGATCGGAGGGGAAACCTATGCCGCCGGACTCCGGATCGATGGTCAATTGTGGCGGGTCGGCATAAACAAACCGGTCAAAACCGCCGCCTTTAACGCCATTTACAAGGTCCTGCACCTAAAAAACAAGGCTCTGGCAACCAGCGGTGATTACCGCAACTTCTTTGAAATAAACGGTAAACACTACTCCCACATCTTAGACCCCAGAACAGGATATCCGGTTTCAAATGGTGTGGTTAGCGTCTCAATCGTTTCAGCTTCGTGTACTTTTGCAGATGGTCTGGCCACGGCCGTGATGGTCATGGGTTTTCAAGAGGGAATCCAGCTTTTAAACCGGCTCGATCATGTGACGGGTTTGATTGTTGTGCGAGGACCTGACGGTAAACTGATCGAATACGCCTCAAAAGGCTTCTATAGACTTTAATCTTACAACCCTTTTCTCAAAACCGCAAACAGAAGCCAGATACCCATTGCGGCTGCGGCTATAAACCCGACAATCCCGATGAGGGATATTCCGTAGAAAAGCGGCGGTGTTTTGGAAAAAACGATTAAAGCCGAGCCGATAAGCAGT
Organism: uncultured Desulfobacteraceae bacterium; assembly: GCA_964572695.1. Classification (GTDB taxonomy): domain Bacteria; phylum Desulfobacterota; class Desulfobacteria; order Desulfobacterales; family CAZHA01; genus CAZHAH01. The sequence continues at coordinate 2,266 of CAZNFS010000012.1, read as the reverse complement.
GCCGCAATAACAATGGCAAAAGAGATGCGGTTTGAAACCTGGTGCAGGACGGAGAAAAAGGTCTCAAGCCCATGGTGCTCCAATCTCAGGCTGAGCTTATGGCGCCGGATCAAATCGGTAATCTCGAGAATGTCTTTGGGCAGTTGTTGAACAAACTCCAGAATCTCCGAGGCAAAGCGCATTAGGTCGCCTGCGATTCGGGTCGGGTCCAATCGCCCCATTTTTACCCGCAGAATAAATGGCGCCGTTTTCTCAATCATGTTGAATTCGGGGTCCAGCATCCGCGCCACCCCTTCGATGGTCACAAACGCTTTCAGCATCAGGAAAATATCGGGCCGGATCCTCACGTAATGGCGCGATGCCATCATTAGCAATTCCCGCAAGGCTTTGTCCAACCGGATTTCCTTTAAAGGTTTGTACAGATGGCGCCCCATATATTCTGCTACTTCTTTTTCCATGACCGTCAGATCCGGCTTTTCCTCCCAGGCCGTTAATTTAAGCAGGACCTGTGTTGCGCGCGACGCATCGCAGTGTACCACACTGTCGACCAGCTCTACGAAAAGCTCTTTGGTATGACTATCTATGGAGCTAACCATACCGAAATCAAGGAGACAGATCACGTTGTTTGGGAGGATAAAAATATTGCCCGGGTGTGGATCGGCATGAAAAAAGCCGAAATCAAATATTTGTTTGAGAAAGAGGTCTGCTCCCCGGGCGTTAACGATTTGGGGGTCCAATCCCGTCGCTTCCAGTTTCGCGCGCTGGGACACTTTAATACCGTCCACAAACTCCATGGTCAGAACCCGTTCGGTTGTCGTGTCACGGTATACTTTGGGGACGTAAATACTGGGGTCGTCTAAGAACTGCCGCGCAAAACGCTCCATGTTGTCGGCTTCAATCTGGTAGTCGATCTCTTTTTCGAGGATCTTGGCAAACTCTTCCACAATCTTGACGGGACGGTGCAAGGCCGCCTCTTCGATATTGCGTTCCATCAGGGTTGCCAAATGGAGCATGATTTCGAGATCGACTTCGATGGTCTTGCGGATACCGGCATGCTGGACTTTGACGGCGACTTCCTCCCCGTCTTTTAAACAGGCCTTGTGGACTTGACCGATGGAGGCGCAGGCCAGTGCTTCTTTTTCAAAATGATCAAAAAAAATTTTCAGCGGGGCTCCAAGCTCCTTCTCTAGGGTAGTCCTGATCTCCTCAAAAGGACGTTCGGGAATCTTGTCCTGGAGTTTTGAAAGTTCTTCGATGAAATCGACCGGAATCAGATCTGGACGGGTCGAAAGGGCCTGGCCCAATTTGATATAGGTGGGGCCGAGTTCTTCCAGAGCCATGCGGATTCTTTCGGCCCGCGTGAGTTTTTCAACGCGCTCGCGTCGTTTTTTAGAAATCACCTGTAGGCCGATTTCAATATACTGATCAATTTTTAAAAGTTCGATCAGATCACCGTAACCATACTTGATAAAAACCGTAAGAATTTTGCGATAACGGTTCAAATGGCGGTAGGTGCGACCTAGAATGCCTATTTTTCTTATACTAAGCATATGGAGGAGGGCGGGTTACGACTACGGCTTTGGAGTACCCCCGCTGACGGCTTTCTTTAATTCTCTGATCTCCTTTTGTAATGCTTTCAATTGATCCGCGGTAACGAGATCGGCCTTTTTAAGTATTCTTTTTACCGCCGCCTCGACGTTTTTGTCGAGTTTTTGCCTTGATTCTTCATACCGTTTGTTCAGATCGTCGATAAATTTCCGGCCTTCTTTTTCGGTCATTTTGCTTTTCTTGCTGAGATCCCGGGCGAGATCTTCCACTTCATCCTTGGTTTTTAAAGCCAGACCGATTCCAGTGAGAAGAGATTTTTTCATTAAGTCAAGCATAACGCCCCCCTTCCATTTTGGGGTGATTTATTATGGATCCACTTATGGATGGACCCTATTTTATTTTTCCGATAACCCCGCTCGCTATGGTGTTTTTCTGAATTTCTTTGGTTCCCTCATAAATTTCGGTTATTTTCGCATCCCGATAGAAACGTTCTACTTCATATTCGGTCATATAACCGTATCCGCCCAGCAGCTGAATGGCTTCATCGGCCACCTCCACCGCTGTTCGCGCCGCATACATCTTGGCCATCGACGTCAGCTTTGGATCAATTCGGCCCTGGTCAAAATTCCAGGCCGCTTTGTAGGTAATAAGTCTGGCAAGCTCAATTTTGGTAGCCATATCCGCCAGTTTGTGCTGCGTAACTTGGAATTGGGCTATC
>CAZNFS010000011.1:0-34673 GCA_964572695.1 uncultured Desulfobacteraceae bacterium | reverse complement strand
AACAATAATATGATGCAGTGCACCGGGGGCGTCTATTCTGGCTTTACGTGGCATTCGTTATAAATATCATATGTAGAACCGAATGTAAACCAATAATCCAATGGACGTCCCCTAAAATCCCTTGGCTAACCGCAACCCCGCAACCGACGCCGATTGGATCATACGCTAAATCCGGTACCATGGGGGTAAAACCCATCCCCGAATATAGGTAAGAAGGAGATTGAAGCCTTATGAAAACGGCTCCAGGTGTACGGACTGCAATGAAAGAATTTTACTCCCAACAGGAAAAATAGCTCCTGCCAGGAGATGATAGGCACATTTTGAGGTGATGCTCCATGGGGAACCTCTGGAAAATGGATTCAGTGGTTTACCCGCCTTTGGCGGCGCTGTAGGCGGCCAAGGTTCAGGGTTCAGAGGTTAATTGTGGCGAATCATATTGAAAATACAGGGGAAGTCAAGAAAAATCGCTCCAATAGCCCCTGTCTGCTATTTTCTTTGAAATGATGACGTACCGGCTGATAACACTGATTTTTTTTCTTTTACATCGTTGAGGTTTACTTTCGACCAATTAGTATGACGTCGCTGCCGATAAAGGTAAGAGATGCATTCCATTGGTCAGTCAGCCATTGAAAAGTTGCACGGGAAAAGAAGCAGACATGGGTAAGGTCGGTTATGTAGTGCCAGGTCGCAAATGCTGTTCGATCTTTAACCAGCTTGGTCATTATTCCTAAAATACCGCCCGGTTGGAGAAGATTGAACAGCCTGTCAAGTTCTGTTGCGGGATCGTATAAATGTTCGAGAACTTCTGTGGCGGTAACAAAGTCGTATTTTTGCTCCCATACTTCGGGGTTGTTTGCGTAGTAGTGGTCGTAAATCTGCATGGTGTGGCCGGCTTCCCGGAACATTATGGAAAGTGTGGGTCCTGGTCCACTGCCAAAGTCAAGGCCATGGCTGCCGGGAGCCAGAAGCCGGTGCATCGGCAGAAAGGCCCGGTTCAGGAATTTTCGGTAACCGGGGTCGTCCTGGCTGTTTTTGTGTAAATCGTAGCGTGCTTTTTCTTTTTCGGCCGACAAATAGTATTCAGGTGGGACGAAGACCAGGCTGCAGTTAAGACATTGGTAGTATTCCCGGCGTTTGTCACGGCAGAATTGGTTGGATTCCTCAGCCCGGCATAAGGGGCATTTCAGACATTTTATTTTCATGAATTCATAATAATTGCTGAAAAAGCAGCATGAATCAAAAAATAGTAAATGAAATATAAATATATACGGAATACTATTGATATCCATTATTTATGATAAAATAGAAAGATATATTTTGTAATAATTAGATTTCTAAGTTATGAAATTGTTGAAAAATAAGAGTAAAAAAGAAACCGGTATTGATTCGATACTACCTCGCAATGACAAACAGAATCGATCGATTTAAGGGTAATCAAAGACCATGAGGGTAATCCATCGTCAAAAAAGGTTTAAAAAATCGTTTAAGCCCAAAGCGATGGGAGTGCAGATGGAGCTGACGGCCCAGATCGAGCGCATCACCTACAACAATGAGGAAAACGGGTTTACTATTGCCCAGGTCAAGGTCAAGGGGCAACGCGACCTGACTACCGTGCTGGGCAACATTATGGCTCCCTTGCCGGGTGAAGTGCTTGAGATGCAGGGTGAATGGACGCAACACCCGCGGTATGGAGAGCAATTCAAGATCGCCAAATACAAAACCAAGGTCCCGGCCACGGTTTACGGCATCCGCAAGTATCTCGGATCGGGTCTGATCAAAGGGCTGGGGCCGGTGATGGCCGAACGAATTGTGAGCCGATTCGGCAAAAAGACACTCGATATCATCGAAGCCGATATCGGCCGGTTGAGCGAAATCGAGGGGATCGGTGAAAAACGCCTGGAGACGATCCAGGAGGCCTGGGAAGCTCAGCGCGAAATCCGGGATGTGATGGTCTTTCTGCAATCCTATGGGGTCAGCTCGGGATACGCCACGAAAATCTTCAAACAGTACCGCAACGGCGCCATCACCGTGGTCAAACAAAATCCCTATCGCCTGGCGGACGATATTTTCGGGATCGGATTTTTGACGGCGGATAAAATTGCCACCAAACTCGGTTTTCCAAAAAATTCGGAACTGAGGGTCCAGGCCGGGATCCTGTATGTCCTCAACCAGCTGGCCGATGACGGCCACGTCTTTTACCCCTACGAACGACTGATCGAAAAATGCCGTGAAATTCTGGAGGTCGAGCGCGAAATCGTCCTTGTGGCTATCGAAAAAATCGCCCGGGACAAAAAAATCGTTATCGAGAAACTGGATGGGGATAACAAAGAGGATGCAAACGGTGATAAAGGCGTTTATTTAATCCGTTTTTATACCAGCGAAACCGGTGTCACCAACCGGCTCCGGATGCTGACCCAGGTGCCCAAAGCCGCGCAGCCCATCGAAACCGATCAGGCGATTGACTGGGTACAGCAGCGACTGGCGATCCGGCTGGCCAAAAATCAGATCGAGGCCATCCGCTGGGCCATAGAAAAGAAAATTCTGATCATCACCGGCGGGCCGGGAACCGGAAAGACCACCATCATCAATGCCATTATCACGATCATTTCCCGCACCGGCGTAAAGACCCTTCTGGGTGCTCCCACCGGCCGGGCCGCCAAGCGGATGAATGAAGCCACCGGGCATGAGGCCAAAACGATTCACCGGCTTCTGGAGTTCAGCTTTAAAAAGGGGGGTTTTCAGCGCAACGAACAGAAACCGCTCAACTGCGATCTTTTAATCATCGATGAAACATCGATGATCGACACGATTTTGATGCACCATTTGCTTAAAGCCGTGCCGGTCACAAGCACCCTCATTCTGGTGGGCGATGCCAACCAGCTGCCGTCGGTGGGGGCCGGAAATGTATTAAAGGATATCATCGCTTCAAAAGCCGTGCCGGCGATCGAGCTGAACAAAATTTTCCGCCAGGCCAGGGAGAGCCAGATCATCGTCAATGCGCATCTGATCAATGAGGGCATCATTCCTTCTTCCAAGACGGCCGATCAGCCCGAAGAGGGTACCGCCCCCAAAGATTTTTATTTTATCCAGCAGGAAGACCCGCAACAGGTTTTGGATATTATCATCGAGCTGACCAAAGAACGGATTCCGCGCCGGTTCGGCTTTAATCCGGTCGACGATATTCAAGTCCTGACGCCCATGTACAGAGGCGTGGTGGGGGCCGAGAACCTCAACCGCAAGCTGCAGGACATCCTTAATCCGGGGGAGGGCGGGGTCCAGCGCGGCGACCGCTTTTACCGGATCCACGACAAGGTCATGCAGATCCGCAACAATTATGACAAAGAGGTTTTTAACGGCGACATCGGGAAAATCCTGCGCATCGATGCGGAAGCACAGGAGCTTGAAATATCTTTTGACGGCCGCCGCGTCACCTATGGCTTCGGCGAATTGGATGAAGTTGTTTTGGCTTATGCGGTGTCGGTTCATAAATCGCAGGGGTCGGAATACCCGGCCGTGGTGATCCCCATCGTCACGCAGCACTATATTCTGCTTCAGCGCAATTTGATCTACACGGCCGTGACGCGGGGCAAGAAACTGGTGGTGATGGTGGGTACGCGCAAGGCGCTAGCCATCGGGGTCAAAAACGACAAGACCCAGAAGCGGTATACGTATCTTAAAGAACGGATATGCAAGTGACTGAAAGCATTTAATAGATTCTTTTTATTCACCGCAAAGACGCCACTAAAATCCCAAATCACAATGCTCAAATTCCAAACAATATCAAAATCCCAAATTCCAATAACCAAAACATTTGATCGCTTGATCACGGTTATTCTGTCCGTTTTGAATTTTGAATTTTGAATTTCGGTCACCTGTCGAGAGCCTCAAGGTCGAACGATTGGTGTTTGCCTGCCCGGTTAAATAAATCGAAGATTTAATGCGAAGCATTATTTAACTGGGTAAAAGATTTGTATTTCGGGGCTTGAGATTTTCATGATTTTCATTAAGCGAGTCACTTTATTTATTAGAGGCAATTACCTGTTTCAATGACGTTAGCGGGCCTTTTTCGTATCTGCATTTGAAAATTCTGCCGATACTTGATATGGGATCAATGTTCAGTTCAGCCATGCCAAGCGACAGCAGATGATTTAAACGGAATCCACAGGTGGCAGGACGTATGGAGAGCTTACACATAGGCATAGATGCCGGTTCGGTTAGCTTAAACGCCATTGTCATCAACTTCCAAAAAGAGATCGTATACGAATCCCCTTACCAGCGTCATCAGGGCCGGGTGGAAGAGGCGGTTTTAACCCTGGTCCAGGAACTGTATCAATCTTTTGCCGAAGCGCACATCCAATCAGTCTCCTTTACCGGAAATCACGGCCAGAAACTGGCTCAACAATGGGGCCTGTTTTACGAATTTGAAACCATCAGCGAGGTTTTGGGGGCCCTTTTTGTAAAGCCGGATGTCAAAAGCATCATCAGCATGGGGGGGCAGGACACGGCCCTGTTCCAGATAAATCATCAAAAAGGGGCCTGGGAACTCGATTACTTCAACACCAACGGCCCCTGCGCCTCGGGCACCGGCTCCTTCATCGATCAGCAGGCCCAGCGTCTGGCAACATCACTTTATTCGGCCGAATCAGACATGTCGCGGGATGCCATCGATCCGATCCTGAGCGATTTTATCAAGCTGGGCTTAAAAAGCCAAAAACCCTCCAATGTGGCCTGCCGCTGTACGGTTTTCACCAAATCGGACATGATTCATCTTCAAAATAAAGGCGAAAAGCTGGAAGACATCATTTTCGGTCTGCATGTGGGCAACGCCCGCAACTACATGAGCACCATCGTCACCAACCGCACACTCAAAGCGCCGATTCTGTTTATCGGCGGACTTTCTTTGAACAATATCCAGGTCAAAGCCTTCCGCGAATATTTCTCCGATCTGATCGTCCCGGACCACAATACCGCCCTGGGCGCTCTGGGTGTGGCCCTGCAGGCAATGGAATCGGAACAAAAGGCCTGTATCGACCTGGAGGCGGCCAGGGCCCTCACCGCCCAAACCGAAGTATCCGTGCCGATAGCGCCGCGTCTGGTATTAAATGAAACCGTTTTTCCGGATTCAAATGCGGTGGTTCAAAAAAGATTAAAGGGCCGCATCAAAGTTTATCTGGGTCTCGATATCGGGTCGACCACCACCAAATATGCCATCATGAATGAAGCGCGCGAGATTCTGCTCAAAAGATATGTCCCCACGCAGGGCAAGCCCATCGAAGTCACCCAGAATCTTTTGGACACGATCCGCGATGCGGGCAAAACCTTTGAGATTATCGGCATCGCCACGACCGGTTCGGGTCGAAATGTGGTGGGCGATTTTCTGAATGCCGATCTCATCATTGACGAAATCACGGCCCATGCCCGCGGGGCGGTTGAGATCGATCCTGAGATCGAGAGCATTTTTGAAATCGGCGGGCAGGATTCTAAATATGTTTATATCATGAATTCACACCCGCTCGATTTTGACATGAACAAGGTCTGCGCCGCCGGGACGGGTAGTTTTTTACATGAACTGGCCAATAAATACGGGATCAATATTGTGGGCGAGTTCGAGCAGATTGCCCTCTCATCCGCAGAACCGGTCAGGCTGGCGGAGAGATGCACCGTGTTCATGGAATCGGATCTGGTTTCCTATCACCAGAAAGGCGTGCAAAGAGAAGATCTGATTGCCGGTCTGTGCTATGCGATCGTCTACAACTATCTCAATCGCGTGGTGGGCAAACGCAAGATCGGCCGCCGGGTGATGTTTCTGGGGGGGCCTTCATTAAATAAGGGTGTTGTGGCGGCTTTTGAAAACGTTTTAGGACGCGGTCTGGTGGTGCCCAGACATCGAGAAGTCCTGGGGGCGTTCGGCGCGGCCATCTGTGTCCAGGAAAAAATGGAGCGCCGGGACGAAAAGGAGAGCGTTTTCAGAGGCATTCAAAGCGCGATCGGCGACCGGATGGAATACAAGGAGAAGATCTGCAAAGCCGATCCGCGTTGCCAAAACCAGTGTAAACTCAAGATTTATGATTTTGACGGCCGTAAAAGTGTCTGGGGCGGAGAATGCGGCCGGTATGAAGTCAGCACAGGCCGCTGGAAGAAGAAAGAGAATTTTTTTGAGCTGCGCGCAAATATCTGGGAAAAATACATGGCCGGCGTCTATGCCGAACTCCCCGATGAACCGGTCAAAGAAATCGACGCAAGACCCACCGTGGGGATGCAGCGAGCCCTGTACGGCCATCAAACCGGTGTTTTGTGGGCTCATTTTTTCGACCAGCTGGGGCTGCGGCTGGTTTTGACGCCCCCTACAAACAGAGAGATTTCCGAGGCCGGAATCGAAGCCATGATCGCCGAAACCTGCTACCCGATCAAGGTTTCCCACGGCCATGTCAAAGAACTTCTCAAAAAAACACGTTACCTCTTTATCCCCTCAATGATCGATATGCCCAGCCCGAGTTCCTCGGAAAACGGATACCTCTGTCCCCTGGTTCAGAGCAATTCCTACATGGTGCGCATGGCTCTCAATATAGACCCGGCCAACATACTCAATCCGACCATTCATCAAAAATACGATGCCCCTACGCTGGCCCTGGAGATATTTGAGCAATTGGGGCCCAAACTGGGAGCATCGCGGTCAAAGATCGAAAAGGCTTTGGTGTATGCCCTTGCGCAGGAGCAGAAATTCAATACCGAGCTTAATCAAATCGGCCGCGAAATCCTGTCCGCCTGCGACAGTGAGGAGCCGATCATTATCGTGACCGGCCGTTCCTACAACCTGCATGATGAACGCCTGAATTTGAGACTGGGCCGCAATCTGGCCAAAATCGGCGTGACGGCGCTACCGATGGATTTTATCGACGTTTCCCAAATCGATCTGTCCGATTTCCCCAATATGTATTGGGGGATGGGAGCCCAGATCCTGAGAACGGCACGCTATATTACCAATCACCCCAATTATTTCGGTCTCCATTTAACCAATTTCAGCTGCGGCGCCGATTCTTTTGTGGAACATTTTTACAAACATGTGATGGGTGATAAAGCCTATCTGATCCTGGAACTGGATGAGCACAGTGCCGTGGCCGGCGTCATGACGCGTCTTGAAGCCTATAAGAATGTGATCGACAACACCATGCGCAAAACCGATGCGAGCATGGAATTTGAAGAACGGGTGGCAAACTAAATCAATTTTGTTTCTCGCAGAGTCCACAGAGAGCTCAGAGTGAAAGACTCTTGTTGTGCCTCAACGCACTCTGCGAGCTCGAGTGCAGTCTTGCGTTTGCGGGACAGGCGGGTGTGAGAAATTAGTATGCAGACGGATACTCAGAAAGTCGTTAGCTTCCAGTCGCTAACCGAAAAGGTAGGCAAGTTTAGCCTCCGGGATAAGACGGTTTTGCTGCCGCAGATGAACCGGATGGGCTGTTATCTTCTGGCGGCCACCTTCCGCGGTTTCGGTATCAAGACCAAAGTCATGCAAACCTATAAGGCGCTTGATCTGGGCAGCGAGCACACCTCCGGGAAAGAATGCTACCCCTGTCAGATCACCACGGGCGACATTCTGCATTGCATGCAACAAGAAGAGGAACGCCTCGGGAGTACCTTTGCGTCCGGGGACTACATTTATTTTATGCCCGAAGCCGGCGGTCCGTGTCGCTTCGGCATGTACAATAAATTCCAGCGCATCGTGTTCGATTCCTTTCCTCAACTGAGAGGGCTCAAAATCGGGGCCATTACCACAAGCGATGGATATTCGCTTGACGGCATGATTGAAAAAGAGCGCGTCAGGGATCTTCGCAAAGCCGCCTATATGTCGGTGGTGGTGGCCGACATTCTTGACCGGCTCCTGTGGCGTCTCAGGCCCTATGAAAAAGAAAAGGGTGCCGTTGACCAATTCATCGAACAAGCGCTGAAAAAATTGGAAGCGACCTTTGAAAAATTCGGACCCGGCAAGGAGTTTGATCAGATTTTGGACGTGCTCGAAACGGTCATCGGCGAGGGCAAACAGTTGATCGATGCGGACATTGCCCCCAAACCGTTAGTCGGAATTGTGGGTGAGATCTATCTGCGCACACACGTTGAGTCGAATCAGCATGTCATACGGGTGCTGGAAAAATATGGTGCCGAAGTGGTCAATGCCTCCATTGGCGAATGGCTGAACTATACGACTTATCACCGCATGCGGGGTGCCAAGATCGGATTGCGCCTGAGTCTGAAGCAACTGCGCCTGGGTTCCGTTAGGGCCTATCTAAAAGAAATCCTCAGTTACGGCGGTGATCTTTACTATCAGGAATACCGCCAGCGCAAGGCTTACCGGCGCGCGCGGGCGCTGATCGATCTGGCTGACGATCACAGGCTGGGTCATCTGGAGGATACGCTTAAGAAAAGCGATTTATTCTCATTCGATGTGGGTACCGAAGCCTGCCTGAGTATTGCCGGAATACTAGAATATGCCAAAGAAGGGTATAACGGGGTGGTGAATGTATATCCCTTTACCTGCATGCCGAGTACCGCCACTTCGGCCATTATTAAACCGGTGATGAGCCGGATGGGTGTTCCCTATCTCGATACGCCGTACGATTCAGGCTTTCAGCCCGGGCGCGAGGCCGCCATCCGGACCTTCATGTACCAGGCGCAGCAGCATTTCAAACAGCGTGGGCGTAAGGCGCATTAGCCCCGAAATTTCACAAGCCGCATTCGCCCATTTCCTTCGTGTCTTCATTCGTAAATTTGATAGCGTATTTAAAGTTAAAAAGCGCTTTCACCGCAGAGACGCGAAGGCCGCAACGAGATTGCTTCGCTTCGCTCGCAATGACAAAGTGATATCAGTGAGTCGTTAAGTAAATGATATTGGCTTAAAAATAATAGGCAAGTGAAACCTGCAGATAATCATCCTCACGCAGGGAATGGATGGCGCCTTCTTCTGAAGAATCGAGCACGAAAAAAGACTCGATGCTGATTTTGAACTGATCACCGATCCGGCGGCTTGACTCCAGCGTAAAGAGCCGGCCGGTGCTGTCGATATCCTGGATTAAGCCCATCAAAATTTCTGTACCGGCGGCATCGTTCAGTCCGATTCGAGCTGCCAGCATGATATCGTTGTCAAATGCCGTAGTGGCTTCCTGACCGCGCTCATCAAACAGCCACTCACTGATCAGGCCTAAATCGATTGAGCTGTCAAATATATTTGTGAGCGAATATTCGAAGCCCCCGGTAAAGGCCAGAAAATCTTGGTCTCCCTGACCACTGCGGTAGATCGATTCGAGTTTCCACAACCAGCGACCGGCCACCAGTTGCAGATCAAGACCGGTTTGGTGGATGATTTCATAAAAAGGAATTAAGACAGGGTCTCCCACGGGATCGGTACCCCTGATGAGGGTCGGCTCTCGGTCGGTGCCGTAAAAATGAGACAGCCCCAGATCCCAATTCCCCAGGGTATGACTGTATCGAAAGGATAGATCGAGGTGGTGTTCCCGGGCCGAACTCTCATAACCGGTCTGGGAGGTATCCACTACCAGCGGTCCCCGCAGGCGGCCTTTTTCTCCCGCAAACGTTCGTTCGCGAAAATAGGGTAATACAAACAGATCCATCACTCCCCAGTCCCGCGGAAGGGAGAGATGCACCATCGGTTGCCCCAGTTTTTCCTCACCATCGGTTGAATCGACCAGATCGGTCTGGTTGATGATATCCACCAGGTGCTGTGACTCGGAAACGCCCCAAAACACCTTCCCGATGCCGACGCGAAGCTCCCACTGATCGGCCAGGAAAAGAATGTTTAATTCGCGTATATCAAAAATGTTCCGTTCTGAATCGGCGCTGTCGATGCGGGCAAAGGGCACAAAGATGAAACTGGAGCCGTTCTCCCATTCGTGATAATACTCGGGCTGGAAAGCGAAAGATGCGTTATGACGTTTCTGGTCGGGAAACAAAGGGTCGTTCACAAAGGCGCGGCCATCGAGAGCGATGTATCCCGAAAACTCATGCCCGGCGGCCACACCCGCCAGCATGGGGCTCAACATAAGGAAAAGGGCAAGCAGAGTATAAACTGTCTTCATCGAGCCCGTTTTAAGCTGCTTTTACTGAAATCCCGATCTTTAAGCCCCACTTGAAATTTATAACCGGACTGAACCAGCCTGGTGCTTTTTCCGTTTTGATGGTTGACCATGTTCATTTCATCCGGGCGCCAATACTTGTCCAGGTACTTTTGGTAACCTTTAAAGGTGAGGGTCTTTAAAAGCGATTTCTTGCGGTCGTAGTAGTCGACTTTCCATGTGCGGTACTCGCTTTTGTCAATCCAGACCATCTGCCGGGTATATCCGGAGTTCTTTTTGTCGACCGGGTAACGCTCGATGACATAGCAGTCCTGACCGTCATACACTTCATCACGGATCCATTTGTAGGTGTATTTTTCCACCTCCTGGCTGGCGATATCTTCATAAGCGAACTCACTACCCATAAACGAGCCCGATTTGTTGCGAGAGCTTATGCGCTTAACCCTTTTTAAGGCCGGCAGGTAAAGCCACTGGTCGTCATCTTTCTGCTTGTGGCTGAATGTCAGAAAAGCCGTCCCTTTCACATCTCTGGGGTTATCGAATATAGAGAGACTCTTATCGCCGTCGCCCTTTACCTCAAGGGACCGGATACGGATTTTGCGGACGCTTTCCTGGCCGTGTCTGTTTTTGAGAATCATGCGCATATCAGCGGCGGAGTCAGCGAAGCCCTCATCGCGCCGGTCGGCTTCCTTTGCGATCGCAAGACCTTTTTCTTCAGGCGTCTCGGCCGGGGATGCCGGCGGATAGGGGAGCAGGGACAGGCATATTATCATACTCAGCAGTAGTCGTTTCATCAGCCTTTACCTCCACTTTCATTAATAGGGTTGGCAGAAACAAAAAGTCCAGCGCCAATGCCAGGGTTATGGTTATGGCCGTCATCAGGCCCAGTTCGGAATTCATTTTGAACCCGGAAAAAGTGAGCAGAATAAAACCGGCCACCAAAGCGGCGGTGGTGACCCACATGGCGGTGCCCACAGTATTAAAGGAATACCGGATTGCACCGTAAGGATCCATATCGTACTCGCGCCGGGCGCGAAGGTACTTGCTTAAAAAGTGCACCGTGTCATCCACGATAATTCCCAAGGTCAGGGAACCAATCACCGAAAGGCCCAATCCGACTCGGCCGACCAGCATTCCCCATATACCAAAGGCCATAACCACCGGCACAATATTGGGGATAAGGCTCAGAAGACCGAGTTTGAAACTGCGCAGGGCAAATATCAAGATGCCCGAAATTATTACCAGGGCTCCGAATGAGGCACTGAGCATGCTGTTGATATTTCGTTCTGATATGTGGGCCCAAATAATCGACAAACCGGAACCGTATGTGAACATTTGGGGGGGCGCATTTTGCTTGAACCAGCCTCTCGCTTTTTGGTCTATTTGACGCAGCTCTTTTGAGCTGGCGTCTTTGGCTGTCACCACCAAGCGGGTTGCCGATTTGTCGACATTGATCTGATTATTGAGATCAAGGCCGAAGGGAAGCGACATCTCATACAGGAGCAAGTACTGGGCCGCCAGATCGCGCTGGGCCGGAAGTCGATAAAAGGCGTCTTCGTCTGCATGCATATTTTTATTCAGGCGTTTCATCGTCTCGGTGATGGTGTCCACATGCACAACCTTTGGCTGTTTGCGATACCAGTTCGCAAACGCCTCCACGGTGGCCAGATACTCAGGATTGCTGATGCCGCCCGGTTCGCCGGATTCCAGAGAGTATTCGATGACGTCCAGACCGGTCAGATTTTGGGTCGTAAAGTCGCTGGCTCTGCGGACGGGATAGCTTTCATCGAAATACTTAATAAAGTTGTCGTCAAGCTCGATGCCCATGATCCCGACGGATAGAAGGGCGATAACGATCAGGGTACCCCAGAAGAAACGTTTGCGCGAGTTGATGATAAGATCCGCCAACCGGCCACATGCCGGACGAAAAGTCTGGTCGGTTTTCGGTTTTAGCCGAATGGGTAAAACGGCCATCAAAGCCGGTAAAAAAAACACCGAATACAAAAAGGCCGCCATCACGCCCATGGCGACAATATTGCCCAAATCGCGGAAAGGCGGCGCATCTGAGAAGTTCATGGTTAAAAAACCGATGGCGGTGGTGGCGCTGGTGAGAAATACCGGCAACAGGTTCACCCGGATCGACTCTGCAATGGCCTCATGTTTGGCTTTTCCCAGGTACATCTGGTGAAAAATGATGGTTAACAGGTGTACGCTGTCCGCCACGGCCAGGGTGAGGATAATGGTGGGGGCGTTAACCGACGCGGTGTTTAATGTCATGCGCAGCCAGCCTGCCAGCCCCAGGCCGGTGAACATGGAAAAGGCGATAATCAGGAGTGTGGCCAAAGTCCCGGTAACCGAGCGCAATGATAGACCGATGATGACCAGAAAGGTAATAAACATCAGGGGGATTAACGTTGATATATCATCCTGGCTGGCCTGGCTAAAGGTGTCGCCCATCATGATTCCGCCGGAAAGATGGATTTCAACGGGCGGATATTTGCGCTTCAGGTTTTGGGCGATCTGACGGGCCGCAGCCGCCACTTGGGGCGTCTCTTGCGTTGATTTCTCCGGCATCAGAAAATTGACGAACACGCCTGTCACATGGCCGGAGGGTGATATCTGACGGTTTACCAGCAAGGGCTCGGAAAGGGCGATACGCTTTATCTGCTCAAGATCGGTATCCGACAGATCGGCGGCATTCTGAACCAGGTCTTCAACGATCAAGTCGTCTTCTTCGGCATAGGTATACTGAAAGTTGGTGATAGAGTTGACACGGCTGGAATAGGGCAGCTCCCAGGCGGCTTCAGTCAGCTCCTCTACTGCGGTAAGTGTTTGGCGACTGAATACGTTGCCGTCTTTAGGGGCGAGGACAAAGAGGACGGCCTCGTTTTTAGTATAGGTGTTTTCCAGGGCTTCCAGTGCCTGTAACTGCGGGTTTTTTTCACTGAAATAGGCCCGGTCGTCATTATTAAAGGTCAGAAAACGCATCCCTATTGCCGCAGCCAATACCACAACGATAGTGGCGCTCAATATCCACCAGCGGCGTTTGACCACCCATTCGCCAAAGGTCTCTTCGAATTTTTTCTTGAAGCGAAGGTACAACTCATACGGCCAATTGCGTATTCCTCCACTTAGGGAGAAGGCGCGGATATTGCGTTCACGAAGTAGAAAGGTGGCGGCCTTGCTGCGCAGCCCGGTATGGCAATAGGTGATATAATCGGTATCGGCATCCAGTTCGTGAATGCGCCTTCGCAGCTGATCCAGAGGGATGTGCCGGGCGTCGGCCATGCGGGTTTCATCGTATTCGGAATCGTAGCGACAGTCGAGCCATTGACCGCCTTTCTGAATCCGGTCCAGTGCGTCTTTGGGATCGATTTCCGGCACCATCCCGGGTTGTACCAGATTATCGAAATCCGCCTTTTCCAGGAACAGCAACCGCCCGGGGGTAGTCATCTTGACCGTGGCATTGCGATACCCGTCCTGCAACAGCGCTTCTTCGCCAAAGGTGTCGCCCACACCAACCGTGGCCACGCAGGCCGTTTCATCGCTGGAGGCATCATGCTTCCAGATCTCGGCCGCGCCATATGCGATAAGATAGTAACGGTCGCCGACTTCACCCTGGCTTATGACGGTTTCCCCGGCCTTGACATCCTGCGGGATCAGGCGTTCCAACACCTTCTGCATATTTTCCAAAGGGAGGTGCTGGAAAATGCTCCCTTCGCTCACCAAACCGATGCGATCCCGAAGCTGAGCCTCTCCCTGCATCTGTGACAACTGCTGGTGCCATCCCAGCATTTCGTCAAAACGGTCGCCGTCGATGAGAAGGTATCGGACCTCGGTCAAGGCACGCACACGCACACAGCATGAGGCGGCACTTAAATAGGCAAGCCCTTCTTCGGCATCTTTGGGAGTTAAAGTCCAGGTGTAGCTCTTGTCGTTTTCTTCCAGGACCGACCAGGTCCGCTGAACCTCAAGCTCACCGGTGATTAGCACCAGGTGATCTCGCCATTGTGTGTCCGGTTTGACGAGGATATCGCCGGTATGGGCCTGGTGTATCTTGCTGTGTTCTAAAAGGGAGGCCAATTGTTCGGCGGACAACTGCCCAAATAACCTTGTTGTCCGCATGCGTTGCAGTAACGATTGCATGGCAATGCTCCATGGTTTAGGTCATTTTTGGCGGGATTATGGCCAAACCATATCCTACTTTGTGGCATTTTTGTCAAGTCTTTTGAAAATGGTGTGAATTCCGATTAGGTGCCCGGATCATCTGCAAGACCCATAAAACGAATCGCCAGCGGTGCAACAAAACTGGCCAGGCCGACGCTGATATAGGCCAGAACCCAACCGAGTTTGGTGGTATCGCCGCCAAAATCGAGAATGGCGCCAAACACGAAAGGTCCTGCCAGACCGGCACCGAAACCGACCATCGAATGAATCGCCATGGTTGTTGCGGTATAGCCCTGAGGCGCGCGTTGTACCATTCCGGCACTGATGGCACCGGAATCGAGTGAAATCAATACAGCGCCTGTCGCAGAAATAATTATCAGAAACCAGTAAGGCAGGCCCAGCCAAAGGCCGGTAATACCGGAAGCCACGGCCGAGCAACCACTTACCCAAAATATCACCTGCCGCCGGCCGAATCGCAGGCACAGCTCGTTGCCGATTACAGAAGCTGGAAAACCGAGCAATCCGGTGAAGGTTACGACCCAAATGGGACTAAACATCGGTTTGAGATCAGGCTCAAAAGTAGCCAGATGGAATGTCAGAAAGGCGACCGCCCAGGATCCGGCCGTAAAAGCCTCCCAGGCATGCGAGCCATAGGTGGTAATAAAGGCCATTGCCGGTCGCGTCCGCAAAGTGGGTCGAAATTCAAAAAGGGGCGTCTTTGCCTGGCGAAGATGATGATCCTCTGCCGGTGGTATCGGCAGCACAAGCAAAGTTGAGATTACCAAGGCCACACCGGCCGCCATAAAGGCTTTTGGCCAACCCCATAGAGCGGCAAATTCGCCGGTCATGGCAAACGATAGCGAAAAACCGATGATGAAAGCAGCTGTATATAGAACGGTTGCACGGGTTTGGGTGTGACCTTCCAGCCGATCGCTTAAAATTTTGAGCCCCGGCATATAGACGCCCGCAAGGCCAAAACCGGTGAGACCCCGAAAAAATATGGCCGACCAGAAACCTTTGGCAAAAAAAGCAAAGCCAAAAGAACTCATTGCCATCAGGGCGGATGAGACCATCCATATCCTGCGTGGATCGATTTTATCGGCCAAAGGGGAAAGGATAGGTGTGCCGGCCAGAACCCCACCAAAGAAGACCCCGATAATCAGACCCGATTCGGTCTTGCTAAGCCCCCATAATTTTTCAAACGCCGGTTGCAGGGCCGGGAAATTAGCAAAACAAGTCAAGGTTAAAATGATCCCCAAACACATCAGACAGATCAAGGGGACGGGTCGCAAGCGTACTCCTTTTCGGAGGAAAAATGGTTATTCTAATGGAATAGTGGAACGGTGGAAAAATGGAATACTGGGCATATGGTCGGAACAAGTCTTTTTATAAAACCGACAAAATACCTTTATACTAATCATAGCGCTAAAGCTTCACTACGTGCCCAGGTTTCCAATCTTCCATCATTCCAATTGGGGCGAAGTCCCTAAGTTCTAAGGTTTTATGGCTTCAATATAGGCGGAAACGACATAGTCCAGGGCGTTTTCGCTTTTATTGGGGTCCCATTCTTTAATCAGTCGGCGGCTGTGATCGTTCGGTTTGATCCTGATATCTTCGAAACCGGCGCTTTTCAGCAATTCCTCTGTTTTATCTATGGTTGCAGCCCCGCCGACGCAGGCGCCCACCAATGCCAGATCATCGCGGATGTGCGGCGGGAGGTCGGCCGTTGCCAGAACATCCGATATGGCCAGGCGTCCGCCTGGCTTTAGGATACGCAAGGCCTCCTTGTAGACCCTCCCTTTGTCGGGGGAAAGATTGATCACGCAGTTGGACATGATGATATCGGCCGTATTGTCGGCAACAGGCAAATTTTCGATCTCACCCAGCCGGAAATCGACATTGCCGGCACCCACTTTTTCGGTGTTCCGGCGCGCTTTACTCACCATATCCGGTGTCATATCGATCCCGATGATTTTTCCGGACGGGTCCACTTCCTGGGCGGCCAGAAAGCAGTCAAATCCGCCCCCGCTCCCTAAATCCACGACTGTCTCTCCCGGTTTCAGCGATGACAGGGCGACCGGATTGCCGCAACCGAGTCCCATATTGGCGCCCTCGGGCACACTTTCGATGTCTTTCTGAGTATACCCCATGACGGCGGACACGTGCTCTGCCGAAACACCGGGCGGCACGCATGTACTGGATTCCGCGGCATTTGGACCGGCGGAGGGTCCGCAGCATGATGCCGCTTGGTCTGTGCTGGTCGGAAACTCACCGGGACTGCAGCAGGATGCGCTTTTATTTAATTCGGGGGCAGCGCCGCCTTGGCGTGCAATTCTGGCATATGTTTCTCGCACGGATGCTCTGATGTCATCTTGGCTTCTATTTTCCATTTTGTTTCCTTTCGGCTTAATAAACTACCGCCCCATTGAGCCAAAAAGGCTCAACAGGGGGAGTTTAGCGCTTTTATGGCTGATCCGGCTGCTTGGGGGTGGCCCCGCACATCTTTTCCATCATTGTGCTACAGTCAAATGATTTGCCTTGGCCACCGCAGAATTCTTGCATCATGGATAACATTTTTTCAGGCTTACAGCAAGAAAACCTGAAGTCCGTGTTTTCCGATTTCGGTTCGGGTCCGGCATTCTTTTTCTTTGTGTCTGTCATTTTTTGCCCTCCTCTCTTGTTAAGACCATTTTATCATTATAGACGAGACTTTTTTAAAAAAGATACATGAAAGAGGCTCGCCCGTTCAGCGGTAACGGTTACAATGGGATCCCTGGTTTTTGTCTCGATAGTTCGATATATATCGAATATATGTCTTTGTTAATCTTTTGTCAAGGAGAGACCCGTCAGTTGGTCTGGATTTCTGTTCACTATATCTCGATCACTATTTATTGATTGCGGATATTAACCGGATGATAGATAATAGATCGGGTTTTGAAGCGGTCTGTAACAGAATTATTAACAAGGGGGAAGAATGACAAAGGTGCATTTTCCGATTCGTTTGAAAATCTTTGGTATTGCGATATGCCTGCTTTTATTTATGGCTGCAGTGGCCTTCTTGTCCAATTATCGTGTCGGCAGGGTTAATGACGAAGTGGTCGATATCGCAGACTATCATATCCCTCTCACTAATTTGACATTTGAGCTGCAAACCATTGTTCTGGGCCAGGAGATTGTTTTTCAGAAACTACTTGGCTTGAGAAGGGAAGCAAAAGGTTTTGCCGCGCTTATGGATGAGTTCCTTAAAACTTTTGAATCTTCCGACGCTGAAGTCGACCAATATATTAAAAGAATCCTTCAATTAATCAATGAGGGTTATAAAAATGCAAAACTGGAGAAAGACCGGCTGGAATTTGTGAAAATCAAGCCCTGGTTTGAATTTCTGGAGCGTGAACATCAGGATTTTCATGATTTTTCATTAGATGTGGCCGCTCTGATTCAAAATGACCAAAGAGAAAAGGCCGGGGTGCTTCTTGGTAATATTGAAGCTAAACGCCGTCAGATAGGCGAACGGCTGGATTTGATCCTCAAAGAGCTGGAGCGGTTCACCGAAAAGTCATCCCTTGAAGCCAGCCGTCAGGAAAAGGACACGATTTTTTGGAATACGATATTCACGGTCGCATCAACACTGTTCGGTTTATTGTTTGCCGGACTGCTTGCGGCGGGACTGGCCAGACCCATCAAGAGGCTTGTGCACGGAACCGCGCAAGTCGAAAAAGGTGATTTTGAACATCCGGTGGAGGTAACTTCAAAAGATGAAATCGGATTCCTGACCGGTGCATTTAACCACATGGTAGAGGGTCTGAGAGTGCGTGACCGGATCAAACAAACATTTGGGAAATATATCGATCCGCGTATCGTTGAACAGCTGATAGATAAAAATGTTTCCGAACAAAAACACGAAATGACCGTCTCTTTTTGCGATCTGGAAGGGTTTACAAATATTAGCGAACAACTCACACCAACCAATGTGGTAAATCTCCTCAACAACTACTTCACGCAGATGTCATTGGCAATCAGTGAATATCAGGGCGTAATTGACAAATACATCGGTGATGCGGTTATGGCTTTTTGGGGGCCTCCTTTTACCGAAAAAGAAGATCATGCCGTTGGCGCATGCAGGGCGGCGCTGCAACAGGTATCGAATATGGAAAAGCTGCGCGCCGAGTTGCCGGAAATCATCGGTATTCGAAAAGGGCTGCCCAGGCTTAATGCCCGTATCGGCATCTGTACAGGTGAACTGGTGCTGGGGAATATCGGATCCGATGTTATGAAATCCTATACGGTTATCGGTGATACGGTTAATCTGGCCTCACGTCTTGAAGGTATTAATAAAGTTTATGGAACATCAATCATAATAAGCGACAAGGTAAAGCATAGCTTAAATGATGAAATGGTAACCCGCAGGCTGGATCGTATTTCAGTTAAAGGAAAAGAGGAAGCCGTGGACATATATGAATTGTCTTGCCTGAAGGATCAGCTTGATGGGGAAAAACGGGATTTTTTGGCCTCTTTTGAAGAAGCAATAAGTTATTATCAGCGCCTTGATTTTGAGAATGCCAAAAAGATTTTTGAAGAATGCCTCAAAAAAAGGCCCGATGATCGACCGAGCCGGCTCTTTGTTGAGCGAATGAATATTTTTCTAACCGAGCCACCGCCTGAGGACTGGGACGGTGTCTGGAGGTTTCAGCAGAAATAATTAAACAAATGTTAAAGGCGGATTGATTATTGCGGCAAGAGGATCGTGTCGATTTGATCAACATCCATGAAATGCTTATCGCTTGTTAAAAGAGTACCGCCTACTTCCATGCAGCAGGCGGCAATCCAGACGTCGTTTATAGGAATCTTTTTTCCCTTTTTTATGAGCGCTAAATAAATTATTCCGTATTTTCTGGCGACATCCATGGTGACATTGATGAGTTCTACCTTCAAAACATCAATGAACCGGCGAAGCATTTTTTCGTTGAATTCGCGACGATTCCCTTTCAGGAACCCGAAGTGAAGTTCACCGACAACTGTTGTCGGCAGATAGATCCGATCGCCGTAAGTCGTGAGGGCATCCACTGCTGTAGTGAGACCCTCGGCGTAGTCAGAATAGGCATTGGTGTCCAACACAATTTTCACGGCCAATCCCGATCATCAATTCTGTTGAAGGTTTTCGTGGATTGACGCAGTTCATTGGCTTCTTCATGGGACAGCCATCCAGCAAGGTTGCGGATTTTTTGTGCTCGGTCTTCAGTAATGCCCAATTTTTCGTCCAAAGCTTCAAGGATGAAGGCTGTTTTGGTTTTGTCGGATTTTTTAACGGCATCTCGAATCGCTAATTCCTTTTCAGGAGGAATCCTTAAACTGATGGGCATGACGCACACCTCCTTGTATCTCAGTTTGTAACAATGTATCGCATGGCCCGATTGTTGTCAAGAGATGGCTAAGTAAAAAGGTTCATATATAAGGCGTAGTGTTTTTTCAGGAACGAAGCTATACAGGTAGTATGCCGAGTGTCTGAAAAAATACTACAACGCAGTAGATGGGACTTTTTACGACGCCATTATTTTTGAGTTACCGGTACAATTTTACCATCGGTTATTTGATGCAGTTCCTGCGGCGTCAGCTTGAACACCGCATACGGATTGCCGGCTGCGGCCCAAATCTCTTCGTATTGGAAAAGATCTTCATCAATGAAAGTCGATAATTTTTCCGTATGTCCTATGGGCGGAACCCCGCCAATGGCGAAACCGGTCTTCTGCCGTACAAAATCGGCATCCGCCATTTTGACGGCCTCGTCGATATAACCGCCGATCAGTTTTTCGTTGACCCTGTTTTCACCGCCGGCGGCGACAAAAACGGGCCTGTTTGTCTTTTTCCCCATAAAGATGAGTGATTTTACAATCTGCCCCAGTTGACAACCAACCGCCCGGGCGGCATCTTTGGCACTGCGCGTGGTCTTGGCAAGTTCAACGACCTCACAGGCGAGTCCATGTGACCGCAAAGCCTCCTGTACCCTGCGAGCGCTTTGACTCAGATCATTCGACATCTGACAACCTCCTTAGTAGCCAAGCAACAGTTGATTACGCAACGACCGCGATTCACCGGCCGCGATGACCCGGATTGCGGGTTTGCTTTTGACCGGGCACTTGGTTTCACAGATTCCGCAGCCGACGCATTTGCGAAGATCGACAAAGGGGAGTTTTAAACGAACCTTTCCGGCGCCAGGGCTGTGGACCCAATCCTCGCGTAAATATATGGCCTTGGGAGACGTCGGGCAGTGCTCTTCGCAGACGATGCAAGGTCCGTTTCCGGACCAGGGGAGACAGCGGCCGCGGTCAAAATAAGCCGATCCGATCCGGATGGGGCGTTCTATTTTTTCTTTGCCCGAAATTTCGCGGATGGCCCCGGTAGGACACACACTTCCGCACAGGGTACAGGTATATTCGCAGTAGCCCTGGGTCATAATCAGATGGGGGGTCCAGAATCCGGCCATACCTGCTTCCGAAAGGGTTGGGTTGATGGCGTTGGTGGGGCAGACTTTCATACACAAACCGCAGCGCTGACACAGGGTTAAGAACTCCGCTTCCGGCAGAGAACCGGGCGGCCGGATGAGACGTGAGTCGGGTACATTGAACACCCGTCCGTCAAGTCTTCCCAAAAAAGGGAGTGTGAGACCGGACATTAAACCGGTCATCACGGCACGGCGTCCCATGTCGGGATTTTGGTTTAATTTTAAGGACCGCTTGAATTTGAAAGCCAGGGCGTCTTCGGGACAGGCCTCAAAACAATTGAAGCAGCGGATACATTCGGCATTTTCCCAGATTTGGTCGGGGTGGGGTGAGGCGGCGCCCTGGCAGCCTTGAAGGCATTTCCGGCAATCGGTACATTTGGCCGGATCCTTTTCGAGCTGCAGCAGGCTGAATTTGGAGAAGATTCCCAACAAAGCCCCCAGGGGACAGAGGACCCGGCACCAGAAGCGAGGCTTGAGCCGGTTGAGGAATAGAATTGCCAAAAAAAGGAGACCGATGAACCACGCGGTTTGAAAGGCCTTATATTCATATCCGAAAATGGGTGCTAACAGCACTTCCGCGCCATAACTTAACAGGTTTAAAGCTTTGATGTCACTCTGGGCCATAAGCTCGAAAAAGCCTTTAAGGCCAATTCCCACCGCGGGCAAAACCGCAAGCCCGATGGAACGAAACAGAAACGCAATCGGATCCAACAGACCGGCCAGATTCAATCCGCACAAGGCCGCCAACAGAATGGTAATAAGGAGAAAGTATTTAACGCGCTGGCTGGGTGTTTTTTGATTGGCGGCAATTCGCTTTTCCCCTTTGAGTGCCGGTTTGCAGGCACTCACGGCATGGTGCAGGGATCCGAAAGGACAAATGGCGCTGCAAAAAAAACGTCCCAGAAAAAGCGTAGCCGCTATCAATACGATCGCCAGCCAGAAGCCGCTGATCCACTTGTGCCCCGATATCAATGAGGTCATCACGGTGAGGGGATTTATCTGAAAGAAGAACGTTACAGGGTAGTCGATGCGAAGGTCCTGCTCGGCTGAAAAGGCGAGCGAGTACTGGAGGTAGATATCCTGCGGGAGTCTTGATTCAATCAGAAGAAAAAGAAACAGGCCTAGAAACAGGATCTGGCTGGACCGTCGAATCCAAACAAGGTGCCTGGCCTTCACACGGTCACCGAGTGCTGATCGATCTGTTTCATATCATAGGTGCCGAGGCCCCATTTTTGTGCCAGCTGAACAAATCCCAAAGATTCGGGGCGCAGGTTGAACATTTCAGCGGCCTTGGCGTCCGCCGCCACGGGGTCGTCACTTAAAATAAGGCGGTTTTTTACGACCACATCGGCGGTGCTGCCCCCGGAAGGACCGTTTCTGACCATGATGCGCGTGGCATCGATAAGGGTAATGGTCGGGTTAAAGAAACGGGCCAGATCGACAATGGTTTGGTGAATATCCTGATGCAGGGACCAGCGGCTGCCGCCCACGGCTCCGATCCAATTTTTCATGCCGAGAGTGAGTCTGCTGAGAGAATGGTGTTTAGCAACGGGAAGATTGATGATTTTATCGGCTTCCACCAGGGGCGTAAATACGGGCCAGACATTCAGACGATGCCCCCTGATATTCATTTTTTTCATCAATGATGAACGCGGATAGACCAGATCGGCGCCGGTGTTTTTGGCCACCCGCCCCGCCCCGGTGATGGCAAAACAGCGTCTGGCATCATGGATGGTGTGATCGGCAATACGCACCTTTTTGGCCCCGGCTTCCTGACAAAGCTGTATTACGGCCTCCAACACTTGCGGGTTTGTGGAGGCTGCCAGGTGAGGGGCACGGGCCCAAGATATATTGGGTTTGATGACGACGACATCGCCCCGGGATACAAAGCGCTTGATTCCACCGGCCTGATCAAAAACCTTGCGCGTCAGTTCGCCGGCGGCGTAGCCATCCGTTTGTCCCAGGCCTTCCACCAGGAATTTTGACTTTTGGGCAGCGGCCCGGGCCGCAGAAAAACTAAAAGGAGAAACCGTGGCGGCACCGGTCAAAAGAATACCGCCCGATATCTGCGAAATCCGCCTGAGTGCATCTCTTCGGGTTATGGGGGTTTTGGGCATGGCGGGACCTCTATTCTTCGCTAAATCGATCTCGGATATGCTGGATCAGATCGAGACTGGAAAAGAAAATTTCGACAAGTTCGGGATCAAACTGACGCCCCGATTCCTCTTTAATAACAGCCAACGCTTTGGATTCATCCCAGGCGCCTTTATAAACCCGTGCCGAGATAAGCGCGTCATACACATCTGCAAGGGCCACAATCCTTCCGAATATAGGAATTTCTGAGCCTTTTTTTGGTTTTGGCGATCCGTCCGGCAGGGCAAACCCATCCAAAGGTTTGCCGGTTTGGGAGTCAATGTGGCCCGGATACCCACCCTTGCCGTCCCAGCGTTCGTGATGATTGAGGGCCACAATACGGGCGGCGTCATCAAAATCCGACTGTACATCATGAAAAAGGCGGGCGCCCAGAAAAGAATGCTGCTTCATTATTTCGCGTTCCTGATCGGTAAAGGGACCCGGCTTTTTTAAAATCGCATCGGCGATGGCCACTTTGCCCGCATCGTGGAGCATGGCGGCCATGCGGAGCGAATCCCTTGTTTCATCGATTTCTTTTTGGGCCACACCGTGTTTCAAAGCCCATTTTGCATACAGTTCCACCGAGTAACCGGCGACGCGGTTGACATGGGGGCCGGTTTCTTTGGGATCGCGCATCTGGGCCATGCGAATCATACGCAGGAGGATGGCACGGGTCAATTGCGCCCGTTCCAGGGCGATGGACGCAATACTCCCGAAATGGGACATCATCTTTTCGTCTTTTTCGGAAAAGGGGACTACGTTTTTAGATTCGTCCTGTGCGTTTATGATTTGCAGAATTCCCAGAATCTGTCGGCGGGAATTCTTTAAAGGGAGCGTCAAAACCGAGTGCGTGCGATACTGGGTGGTCTCATCGAAATATTTGTCGAAGTGATATGGCAGCGCCGGATCAAGCTGGTAGGCATCTGCGATGTTCAGAGATTGGCCGGTGACGGCGACATGCCCGGCGATGCTTTTTTCGTCTATGGGCATGCTGAAGGTCGAGTAGATCAGCTTTACACCCTTTTGGAGCCGGTTTTGGAGGGTATCGTTTTGCGTGTAGCTAAAATCAAGCAGGTCTCCCTTGCGGATGTAGATGGACCCGGCTTCGGCATTCACAAACCAGCGTGCACCTTTCAAAATATGCTCCATGAGGATGTCGAGATCTTTGACCCGGCTGAGTTCAACCCCCAGGTTTGTGATGGCATCTAGTTTTGCATGCTCGCTGGGCATATCCGCTCCTTTGAAAAAGGGTTTTATCAATCAGACTAGTGGATAATATAAATAATGATACCAAGGAGTCAAGGGTGGTTTAGGAAGTGCCTTCAGGCGGCAAGGTGTTTCTGTACCACCGTTTTTTTCAAATACTCAAAGACGGCGCTACTTTCCGCCGCCGCGTTTGTTTTGCCGCTCACAACGTCATGAAAGCAGGTGATTTGTTCTTTATCGAAGCGGTCGAACTGAGCGTCGATTAATTTCAAGGTGTTATAGATGAGGCTATAGACAACCACGGGTCCGTAACGCACCTCTTCCTGTGGGATCTTGGCGAGTGCGCCGATGATCTTAAACCCGCTCGTCTTAAAAGCTTTGGGCGGTGGGCGATATTCCAGAAGATCGCCAAAGAGGCTTAAGGCTTCCAGTACGCCGTCGGCGTAACCATTGGACAGGGAGGCAGCGCCGTCCCGGGCGATGGCATCGATTTCTGTTTTCGTAAAGGAGAGATCGAGAAGATCGATGCATTCCTTTTGAATAATATCGATCGAGGCGTCCTTTTTGGCAACAACGACATCTTTATCATTTAAGATTTTGATGATATTGCGGATTTTTACCATTTCCTTAATGGTGGGACTTTTTCTTAAAACCACATCCGGGATGCTGGTTTGATAAAGGGCAAGTTCGTTGTCGAGAACCAGAATCTTGGGCGGATTCTTTTCATCCCGGTGGACAAAGAGATCAAGATCGCGTTCTTTGCGGTGAGTGTAAGGGCTGGTTTCCAGGAGACTGCGCATGGTTTCTTTGTCCGTCTTGCGGCCGCTTTCCGGTGGGCCGATCGATCGGCGGACGGTTTGGGCCATCTTGTCAATGGCGATCTTTTTTAGAAGATTGTCCTTGAACGGCATGGGGAAACCTTTGCCAGTTGAGGGTTAAAGGAACCTACCATGGATGATTGAATAAGTAAATATGTGGGTTCCGTGGTTCAGCGTTGCTTTTATTTGTTGACTATCACTATCCCCAAACTTTGAACCTATGAACTTTTAAACCTGTGAATGCTTACGCTCGACTTTCACGCCATTCGGATGTATGTTAACTGCTTACGGGTTTAGAGGCCAACCCAGAACGGTGAACGCTGAACCCTGGTCGCTTACGGCGCCGCCAAAGGCGGGTAAACCTGTGAACGCTTACAACAAACAAAGGAAGGTACGATTTATGTCAGCAACGGTAAAAGTGGTTTTTGAGGGCAAGACACTCGAGCTGCCGGTTATTTTTGGTACGGAAGGGGAAAGGGCCATCGACATTTCGGAGCTGCGCCGGAAAACCGGGTTGATCACCATGGACCCCGGTCTGGCCAATACCGGCACCTGTACCAGCTCCATTACGTTTATGGATGGCGAAAAGGGAATCTTGCGCTATCGGGGTATTCCGATTGAGCAGCTGGCCCGGAAGGCGACGTTTAAAGAAACGGCCTATTTGTTAATCAACGGTGAACTCCCGACGCGTAAGGAATTGAATCGGTTTTCGGTGCTGTTGAACGACCGCTCTTTGGTACACGAGGATATGCAGGGTTTTTACCAGAATTATCCGAAAGCTTCCCATCCCATGGGAATTCTATCCGCCATGGTCAATGCCTTAAGGAGTTTTTATCCGGAACTCCAGACCCTGGAAGAAGAAATAAATATGACCGTGACACGCCTGTTATCCAAGGTGCGCACCCTTGCGGCCATGTCGTATAAAATCTCGCGGGGACATAAAGTCGTCTATCCACGTCCCGATCTGGCCTATTGTGCCAATTTTCTAAATATGATGTTCGATTCACCGGTAAAATCCTATGAGATTGACGAAGATGTGGTCAACGCCTTGCGGATTTTCTGGATCCTGCACGCAGATCATGAGCAGAACTGCTCGACATCCACGGTGCGGATTGTGGGCAGCTCGAGGGCAAATTTGTATGCCGCCATCTCCTCGGGAATGGCGGCGCTGTGGGGCCCTTTACACGGCGGCGCCAATCAGGCGGTTATCGAGATGCTGACTCAGATCAAGGAAAGGGGCGGGAAGGTTTCCTGGGCCCTTGAGAAAGCCAAAGACAAAAATGATCCATTTCGATTGATGGGTTTCGGGCACCGGGTTTACAAGACATTTGACCCGCGCGCTAAAATCATAAAAAAAGTGTGCCACCGGATTTTGAAAAAGCGTAAAATCAGTGATCCGCTGCTCGATATTGCCATGGCGCTCGAAGAAGCGGCCCTGAAGGAAGCCTATTTTATTGAACGCCATTTGTATCCCAATGTGGACTTCTATAGCGGAATTGTTCTGCGGGCCATCGGAATACCGACCAACATGTTTACGGTGATGTTTGCCATCGGTCGTCTGCCGGGCTGGATAGCGCAATGGCAAGAAAGCATTGACGATCCGAACTGGAAACTGTGCCGGCCGCGACAGGTATATACCGGGCCACAGGCAAAAGACTTCGTGCCGATTGATGAGAGACACTGACTATCGGATGAGCCGTGAGTAGACAGCGACCCCGCCGATGCTTCCGAGAAAGTCGGCCAGGACGTCCATTGAATCGGCATTTCGAAAGGGAACAAAATGCTGATGGATTTCGTCACTGATGCCGTAAAGACCCGCCGAGAGAATGCTCAGCAGGACCAGCAACAGTTGTCTGTTTCCGATAGGGAGCGTGCGGTAAGCCCTGAAAAAAAGAATCCCCATAATCGCATAGGCAACAAAATGGAGAACTTTGTCGAGCATGGGTATGGCTGGAACTTGTCCGGGGGTTTTGAAACTGGACTGTATAAAGATTGCCAGACAATAGAGCACCAGCGGAAGCCAGTACAGCCCAATTCGTTTTAATCTTCCGGTCATATCCGTTGCGAACGAGCCAGTTTCAAAACCCGGTTGTGGGCCGTCTTTGACCAAAAGAAGCTTCACAGGGCGCATTTTTTACCACATGCTTAGTTAGTTTTTTACACCACAACGACTGAAAGGTATGGCAACTCCCGTCGAGGGCGTCCACTTGGGCAAAATCAGCATGTTTGCAGCGCAGATCGCACCACGCAATCCGGTGGGTGGTTACGCCGGCATTGGGCACTGAATCCGGTTTTTTCATGTTAAAGTCAGATCCTCCAGCGACAACCGGCGCGCCTTAACATGCGCCTGCAGCTTTTGCAGCAGTTCTTCCAAGGGAACACCATAGCGAACGGCACCGTCAAGGGTTCTCACCGCCAGGGTACCGGATTCTTTTTCCTTTTCGCCGATGGTAAGAATAAGCGGAATTTTGGCAAGCTGGGCATCCCGAATTTTTCGGTTGAGGCTTTCGGTCCGGCGGTCTATTTCGGTCCGCAATCCGGCTTTACGAAATTCGGTCTCGATTTTTTGAGCATCCGCAATGAGCGCATCGTTAATCGGCAGAAAGACGGCTTGAACCGGGGCCATCCAAAGCGGAAACTTGCCGGCGAAATGTTCAATTAATATGCCCAGAAACCGCTCGATGGATCCGAAAATCGTGCGATGGATCATAATCGGGCGGCGTCTTTGATTATCGCTGTCCACAAAGGTCAGGTCGAATCGTTCCGGCATCGACATGTCGAGTTGAATCGTACCGCACTGCCAGGTCCGGCCCAGAGCATCTTTGATATGCAGATCGATTTTGGGCCCATAAAAGGCCCCATCCCCTTCGTTTAGGCGGTACTCACTTCCGTAAATGTCCAAAGCCGACTGGAGTCCCGAAGTGGCGGTCGCCCATTGTTCGTCCGTGCCGATCGATTTTTCGGGTCGTGTGGAAAGCTCCAGCTCAAAACCGAGGCCAAAGGTCCCGTATAGGCGTTCGGACAGCTTCAGAATTCCGATGATTTCGTCTTGGATCTGATCGGAGGTCATAAAGAGGTGGGCATCGTCCTGGTGAAAGGCACGCACCCGGAACAGGCCTGCCAGCACACCGCTCAGTTCATGCCGGTGAACCAGTCCAACTTCGGCCGCCCGAATCGGGAGTTCACGGTAAGAGTGGGGGCGGTTGCCGTAAATCAGCATGCCCCCGGGACAATTCATGGGTTTGATGGCGTAGCCCATTTCATCTACCGTAGTGGTGTACATGTTTTCGCGATAGTTTTCCATATGGCCGCTGCGCTCCCATAGGCCAATATTGAGCATAATCGGGGTTTTGGTTTCCACATATCCCGCCAAACGGTGCTCCGCGCGCCAAAGATCGAGCAAGGCATTCCACAGCTCCATTCCTTTGGCATGGAAAAAGGGCATTCCCGGCGCTTCATCATGGAAACTGAAAAGCTCCATGGCTTCACCGATTTTGCGGTGATTGCGCCGCTTGGCTTCTTCCCGCAAATCGAGGTATTGTTTAAGCTCCTTCTTGTCGAAAAAGGCGGTACCATAAATTCGTTGCAGCTGGGCCCTGGTCTGGTCCGCCCGCCAGTAAGCCCCGGAAACCTTCGTAAGCTTGAAGGCCTTGACAAAACCGGTGTGAGGCAAATGCGGGCCCCGGCATAAATCGGTAAAATCGCCATGGGCGTAAAAAGAGATCGTGCCTTCGTCAAGTTCGGAAATCATTTCCAATTTATAAGGCTCATCTTTGTAGAAATCGAGGGCTTCGGTTTTGCTGACTTCCCGGCGTACGAAGGGGAGCTTGGCTTTACCAGCTTTGGCCATCTCCGATTCAATCTTTAAAAAATCGTCTTCCGAGACGGGCTCCATATCGATATCGTAATAAAATCCATCCTCCACGGCCGGTCCGATGGTGAGTTTGGCGTCCGGATAAATATGCAGGATTGCCTGCGCCATCACATGCGAAGCACTGTGGCGGAGGATATCAAGGGCTTCAGGATCTTTGGTGGTAATCAGTCGTATTTCCGAATCGCCGCTAATCGTCGTCATTAAATCCACAAGTGTCCCGTTCAGTTCCAAGGCCACGCAATTTCGCGCAAATCCCTCCGAAATGCTTTTGGCAACATCCAGGCCTGTGGGATTATCCGCAAATTGCTTTTGAGCGCCATCCGGAAATGTTATGTTGACCATTGTCGTCTCCCGTCGTAATAATTCATATTTGTTCGAAAACGAAAATTCCCCAAACGGGAAATAAAAACAAATGAATCGCGTAGTTTACCAAAACCATAAGTCTAAGAGAAATGATTCGATGGGTCAAGAAAAAAAAGTGAAGCCGATATGAGGCCGCAATATAAACTCGTACACCGGCCCGCCGATCTACGCGAAGTCGGCCGAAAGCTGTCAACGCAAAGCAGGGTTGCGGTCGATCTCGAAGCCGATTCCATGTATCACTTTAAGGAGCGGGTCTGTTTGGTGCAAATCGCCACCCCAAGCGAATGTTTTGTGATCGATGTGCTCAAAGCGGAAACGCTTACGGCCTTGAGTCCTATTTTTAGCGAACACAAAATCAGAAAGATATTTCACGGTGCCGACTACGACATTCGATCGCTTTACCGTGACTTTAAGATAGAGGTTAACAATCTCTTTGATACACAGCTGGCCTGCCGCTTCCTCGGGGTTCGGGAGACCGGTCTGGGGGCGATCCTGTCGCAGCGGTTTAACGTAAAGCTGGTAAAGAAATATCAGAAAAAAGACTGGTCAAAAAGACCACTGCCCCAAGCCATGCTCGACTATGCCGCCGAGGATGTCGCCTATTTAATCCCTCTTTTTGAGCTGCTTTCCAAAGAGTTGCAGCAAAAAGAACGGCTGGCATGGATTATTGAAGATTGTGATCGATTGAGTCAGGTGAGGCCGGCCGCACCTGACTGTGAACCGTTGTTTCTTCACTTCAAAGGCGCCGGGCGTCTCGGTTCAAGAAGCCTGGCGGTTTTGGAAGCTCTCCTCAGGCTGCGAAAAAATATCGCCCAAAAAAAAGACAGGCCGTTATTTAAAATTTTTGGAAACGAATCGATAATGAAAATTGCGGTAACTAAACCGGTGACGCTGCAGCGGCTACAAAGGACTCAGGCACTGAGTTCAAGACAGATAAAAAGCTATGGCATGCAACTGATCGACGCGGTAAAAAACGGTTTGCAAATACCGGAGGCGGATCTTCCGGAATATCCGCGCAAAAAGGCGCCGGCCTCGGATCCTGAAATCACCCTGCGAATAAAGGCGCTAAGAACCTGGCGCGAACGCAAAGCCCAGGTCCTGCAAATGGACCCCTCCCTGATTTTGTCCAAAGGCCTGATGACTTCGCTTGCACGGCACAATCCAAAAAAGATCAGTGCGCTGGCGGTGATCGATGATATCAAAGACTGGCAGATAACGGAATTTGGGCGGGCGGTCATTTCCCTATTGAACTAATTCACATATCAGTTCGCATGCGGTTTCATGCTGAAGTTTGCTTGTGTTCAACACCATGTGATAGTTGTCGGACTGATCGTATCCGGTCTCACCGAATTTGCGGTACAGATTCGCTCTTCGATTGTCGTCTTGATTAACGGCCCTGACCGCTTCTGCCTGGGTAAGATTATATTTTCCGACCAGAAATTTTACCCTGTCATCACTGTCTGCCGTGATGAGCAGGTGGAAAGCGTCATCATCATCTTTTAATATATATTGACTCCCTCTTCCGATAATCACGACATTTCCATCCTCAGCGATTTCAACGATAATTTTTTTCAAAAGATCAACATATATTTCTTCATCGATTGTCTCCTGATTTCTACTGGTCATCAAATCCTTCAGACCTTTGGGGACAATATCGGAAATAAATTTCTTAAAGACACCATGCGCTTGTTGTTCGAGGTCATCCACAGAATTTACCGAAACCCTGGCGTGGGTTGAAACCATTTGGATGACTTCATTGTCATAAAATTGATATCCCAGCTTTTTGGCAACCATTTCACCCAGGGTTCGACCCCCAGCGCCGAAATGCCGGGAAATTGTAATTACCGCCATGCCATTCTCCTCCGATTAATACACTCTGATTTTAAAACGAGTTTGCATATCAGTTCGCAAGCCTTATCCAGACTCACCTTTCTCGTATTCAACACCAAATCGTAGTGCGCCGGGCTATCATAATCTTCTTTGTGAAACCGCCGGAATAAATTAGTCCTGCGCTTGTCTTCCATGTTTACCGTATTGACGGCATGCTTGGTAAGCAGGTGATATTTTTCTTCTATAAACAGGATCCGGAATTCTTTGTCGGCAACCAGCAGCACATGGCGCGCTTCCTTATGTTCTTTTAAAATATACTGACTGCCGCGACCAAGAATAACCGTATTGCCCTCGTCGGCGATTTTGCCGATAATATCATGCAGCAGATCGACATAAATTTCTTCATCGAGATAACCGCGTTGATCATCGAGGATACGATCGACCAGGCCCTTTGGAACCAGTTGAGAAACAAACCGTTGGAATTTCCCTCCGGCTTCTTTTTCCATGGACTCGACCCAGTGGGTTGAAACCCGGGCTTTTTTGGCGACCATCTGAATGATTTCACTATCAAAAAAATTGTAGCCCAATTTTTTGGAAACCATTTGCCCCAAAGTTAAGCCGCCGGCACCAAACTGTCTTGATATTGTTATGACACTCATACAGGATTCCTTAGATTTAAAGGTGATGGCGTCGTAAACAGTTCCATCTACTGCGTTGTAGTATTTTTTCAGACCCTCGGCATACTACATGTATGGCCTCGTTCCTGAAAAAATTCTACGCCTTGTATATGAACCTTTTTACTTAGCCATCTACAGTTGAATTCGCGACTTTTTGCGAGATCATCAAAGTTGAAATAAGATCAGTTTCGTTCTATATTAACAATATTCGAATTGGTCAAGTGTGAAAATTTTTGACCCTCTCATTCAACAGCCATACGGCGTCAAACGTGTGATCTCCAAAAGCGATTTGGGATTTAAAACTCGGTTCAGTTACTCATTAAAATAGTTGTTGCAATTTGATTTTCATGTGCTATCAAAAAAGATTTTGTTCTTGATCCACATGTTTTTTAACTATAGGAAAAACAGCGCTTGGGCTGAAAACATTTCAATCGTTATGCAACTGGGGCTTACCATGGCCGGTTGTATTTGTTTTTGTTTTTTTGTAGGTCTGACGTTGGACAGGTGGCTGGGTATCCGGGGGATCTTTGTTACCATATTTATTGTACTTGGAGTTATCGGCGGTGCAACCGTTGCCTATCGGCAGATCATGGAAATAATCGAACAAAAGGATAAAGGTCAAAAAAACACTGACAATGGAACCGATTAGACAGACCCAGAAAAAATACGGTTCTCAAGCCCTGGTGGCTGCAATCATTGTTGGGCTGATATTCATCCTGGCCGGCCTAAAACCGATGGGCAAGGGTTTGATCCTGGGCACTTTGTTCAGTGTAATCAACTTTATCTTGATAGGCGAACTCATTCCGCTGCAGTTGGGAATGACAAAAGCGAAAACGGCTTTTATCTCTTTTAGTTCGATTCTTGTCCGCTTTGGCCTCCTTGCTTTACCGCTTATTTTGGCCATAAAATTTGAACAATTTAACCTGCTAACGGCTATTTGCGGGATTTTTATGATTCAAATCGTAATAACGGTGGATCATTTACGCAAAAGTATAACGCCGGCTTCAAGAGATTAGCCTCCGGCGCTTCGACTAATGGACAAACTTGGGCAAATACATCAACTGATTATTCCGATATTGGGATATCAGGTCACCATTAATATAGAGGTCATCATAATGACGTGGGCGGTCTTTGTGGTGCTGATTGTTTTTGGCCTTTTTGCCAGCCGAAAAAAAGAGATTCTTCCCCGGCCCATACAAGTTTTGGGGGAGTTGGTTGTGGCAACGTTTTATCAGCTCACCGAGGATGCATTAGACAAGGAACAGGCAAAAAAGTACAGCCCGCTTATATGTGCCCTGTTTATGTTTTTACTTCTTTCCAACTGGTTGGGAATCATTCCTCATCTTGAAGAGCCGACCAAGGATCTGAATACCCCCTTAAGTCTAGGCATCATGGGGTTTGCGATTGCACACTATGCGGGCATCAAATCCAAGGGTTTTAAAGCGTACATCAATGAATATTTTCAGCCCATGTTCTTCATGATGCCGCTGAATCTGATCGGAGAGCTGTCAAAGATCATTTCAATCTCCTTCCGTCTCTTTGGGAATGTCATGGGCGGTTCGATCATCATCCTGGTGGTGTCTTATCTGACCTACAGCATTCTGCTTCCTCCCATGTTAAATGCTTTTTTTGGGCTGTTCGTCGGCACAATCCAAGCCTTTGTTTTTACGATGCTTACACTGGTTTATATTTCGGTTCAGGTTAATTAATAAATGAATTTCGACGCGGATACATGGGTAAAAATAGCCGCCTATATCGGTGGCGGCATGGCAATGGGCTTTGGCGCCATCGGGGCAGCCATTGGGGAAGGATACACAGCCGCCCGGGCCAATTTAGCCTTGTCAAATAATGTCGAAAATTCCGGGAAAATTGTTAAGAGCATGCTGGTGGGACAGGCTGTGGCTGAATCGGCTTCTATTTTTGCTCTGGTGGTAGCCATTCTCCTGCTGTTTTTGGATGTGCCCGCGCCTAGTCTTTTGAAAGCTGCTTCCCTGTTGGCGGCCGGAATGAGCATGGGGTTCGGCGCAATCGGTGCCGGGATCGGATCCGGAATTCCCGGTGGGGATGCGTGCATGGGAATTGCCCGTAAACCTGAAATTTCCGGGAAACTGACAACCACCATGCTCATTGGATCCGCCGTGTGCCAGACGCCGGCCATATTTGCCATGGTCGTGGCTTTAGTGCTGATGTTTATGGATTTCGGGCAGGGAGCAGTTCATCTGACCTGGGCCGCTCACCTGGGCGCCGGCATCTGTATGGGTTTTGGTGCCATCGGTTCGGGAATCGGTTCGGGGTTTCCCGGAGGGCGGGCCTGTCTCGGTATGGCTGAACAGCCCGAAGCAAGCCCCCAGTTAACGACCAATATGTTGATCGGGTCTGCCGTGTGTCAGACGCCGGCCATATTTGCCATGGTCGTGGCTCTGATTCTGATGTTTATGAATTTTGAAAACGCGCCGCTTCACCCCACGTGGGCGGCTCTCCTCGGTGCCGGTATCAGCACCGGATTTGCGGCCATCGGTTCCGGGATCGGAGGCGGTTTAACCGCAGGTGCCAGTTGCGAGGGTATCGCCAGGAACCCGGCAACTGTAGGAAAAGTGACGACGATAATGCTCGTTGGACAGGCCGTATCCCAGACACCATCCATTTTCGGTTTGCTGGTCAGTTTTATCCTTATTTTTAAGACCTTCCCCGAATCTTTGACCCTGAGTGCAGCAATGGCGCTTTTAGGCGCAGGCCTCAGCATGGGGTTTGGGGGGATTGGTCCGGGAATCGGCAACGGCATGACGGCCGAAAGTGCGGTGCGATGGGTGGCCAGAAATGTAGAGCATGCAGGTGAACTGATGCGAACCATGCTGGTCGGCCAGGCAGTTTCGCAATCAACCGCGATTTATGCGATGGTCGTCAGCTTGGTGCTTATTTTTGTCGTTTAGGTTTGATGATCTCGTAAAAAGTTGCGAGTTCTTAAGAGATGGCTAAGTAAAAAGGTTCATATACAAGGCGTAGTGTTTTTTCAGGGACGAG
>CAZNFS010000010.1:25584-36698 GCA_964572695.1 uncultured Desulfobacteraceae bacterium | reverse complement strand
ATTGATTAAAATACCATTTATCCCAGGTGCGAAGTCCCCAGCCAAGCGCCTTGAACTTTTCCTGGTCCGTTTTGCCTTCCAACAGTAAAGCCCAGGCCAGCGCAAGATCCATGTTATAATGCCTGGCGATGTAATCCATGTCCCGGCCCTGGGAGAGCAAATTGTTAATTTTGCCAAAATTGGCATTACTAACAATTTGAGTGATCCTGCCTCGGCTCATCCCCACCACCTCCCCGACCTCCTCTTGGGTCCAACCAAGGCGGCTCAGTCGTAGGATAACTGTGTCTCGGCTTGCTTTCTGCCGGGCACGGATATCAGAGATCCAGGTATTTACAGTCTGCCGTATTACCCCTAATTTCTCAGCGAGGGCTGCTTCCGTCCATTTGTGTTCAGGATCTGATATGGCAATATCGCGGGCAACCTGCTTTTTGTCCCTGGGGCTTAGGCGGTCTCCATGCTTGGTGTTGCATTCTGCCGATTCAAGGAGAAGCGCTACTTTGTTTTTTTCATAATCAAGAGGCTTGTCCTTCCATTCTACGGCCGCAATCTCTTTGATTCCCTTCTCTTTAAACGCAAACCAGCGGTGGATGCCATCTAAAATTACAGTTGCTTCGGTTGTTTCCTTGCCATCGGCATAGTTGAATACCTTTTGAATCTTGATGGGCGGAAATTGCGCGCCGATCGCAAGCGCTTCAACATACGCGTTAATGGTTTTCTCGCTTTTAGCTCCTCTCGGATAGATGAACTTATCCCAGGTTAATTCGGCAATATTGACTTCCATCCCATCTCCTATCAACGATATGAAAATAATTCACCGCAGAGGCGCCGAGAACGCAGAGAAATCTGTCAATTTTCGTTTCTCGCTGAGACGCCGCTATAGAACTATGTTCAGTAAACACATAGGGTAACGAACTGGAATATTTAAGTTTTGGAAGCTGGTCGCAAATTGCGACCATATTCGGAACACAATTGATTATCTGGCAAATTTGTCCTGTTTGATAGTCAATATTTGCAGAACGATGGGGGCACTCCCTATTTTTTGATTTATTATTCTAAGTTTTCTGCATCAGCCAGATCCTGTGGCCGACCAGTAGCCCGCTTGTTCTTCTTTAAGTTTTCAATATCAATAAAATTGATATGAAGACCTTGAATCTCCACTGCAATTTTTGCTTTATAACAATCCTCAAATTTCAAATCCGTTAATGTCGTTAAAATGTCGATACGATTGGGAGGATAACCTAATTGAATAATTTGACCACTTTCAAGGAAATCGTCGGATTTGAGGTCCAATGATCCAAAACCAAATTCTTTAAGTGCCTTTAGGATTTTATCAGCGTTATCTGGCGATAATTCAATCCATACATCAAGATCTTTCGTGTAACGTGGGTGCCCGTGGAATGCGACCGCATATCCGCCAACCACCAAATAGCTAACGCTATTTTCGTTTAACAATTCTATAAACTTTTTGAAATCCTTGCTCAGCATTATATCTCCACAAATTGTATTCTTTCCGGATTTGTTCTAATGCGTCCAACCGTTCTTCATATGATTTTGATTGCCAAAATAAAAAATCATTAGGCTGGTCATATATTTTATATTTTTTTACGACCTTACTTATAGCCATGATCTCCTCTTACTTTTTTTGATGGAATCCCCGCATGAGATGGCATGAAAATATAAATTTGTCATTTTTGGGAAAATCCGGAAAAGTGACATCTTTTTATCATATCTGTTGGAAACCCGCAGCATTTCCAAATCGCCTGAATCCTTTCATTGTGCCTTTCAGGAAGACGCCTCTCTAATTCTGCCATTGATGTACTTGTGCAGAACGCTAGAAATCAGGGTTTGATAGGGGAGTCCTTCTTCCATGGCTTTCTTTTGAAAATGAACAAGGTCGCGTTCAGTCATTCTTATATTGACACGTTTGTCTTTTCGAAGGGTCGCCCGTGCAGCTTCCTGAAAGCGTCTTGCTTCACTCTTGAAATTTGGAATTTTTTTCCATTCGCCATTCTCAACCGATTTCAATATTTCTTTTTCTTCTTTTGTTAATTTCATTTTGAATTACCTCCAAGGTATTTTCGTGTCATCTTTCGACTCGGGATGATGGTCTTAAGAAAAATTTTTTCCTCGTCTTCCACAAACGGAACGAGACAGGCATAGTTTTCCACATTCACTATAAATATCTGTTGTCCTGGATATGTCTTCTTGTTGGGATGCTGGATTGTATCAAACAACCCCCCATGAATGATGTGGAAAACGATTTCTTCAAAAGTGACGCCACGATCCTTTTTCAGCGACTCATTTTTCGCATCATTCCAGTCGAATAATACCATGATGCAAACATATCATAATGTGTGCACTATGGCAACACTAATATTTCCTTGGGCACAACGATGATTCCTCTGCCAAAACGCAAATACTGCAAATGAAAATCATTCATATTATCAGCATTGTTTACTATATTTTCAGATGTTAATCGCGATTTAGATCGCATACTGAAACCGGTAGAATTCGTGTTTTTGCTCGGATGTCTCAAGAAGTGCTGGAATCTTTCGAAGGCGATCCGTGTGCTGCGGGTTGACTCCAGGGTGTGGCGAGCACACGCCGGTTGTGAACCCGACGAAAGACGAGGCACCGCTCGATAGCCTGGCGGACGTCGTTTTCGTAGCGGACCAGCTCCGCGGCGAGCAGCCCCTTCTCGATCGCTGCGTGCAGGGCGATGATCTCGTCGACCGTTGTCGGTGCTTCCCCCCCTTCCCGCTGCAGGGGCACGTTCATGCTTCCGAGCCGATCGCGATCCAGCCACCACCGGGTACACCCGAGCACATCGTGCCATGCCTGGTAGATCGCGGTCCCGGGATAGGGCACCAGGATTCCGTGAGAACAGAAGCCGTCGACAAGGGGAGCCAGCCGCTCCATGAGTGCGCATGTGGCATCCAGCTCGGCGACCGTCTCGTCGGGAAAACCGAGCATGATGTGCACGTGGGTGCGCAGACCGGCCTTACGCGCTGCGATCAGCGAATCCTCTATTTCATGGGGCGTAATTCCCTTGCCGATCCGTTTAAGGACACCGGCATCACCGCTTTCCATGCCGAGAAACACGGTCGTGCAGCCGGCCGCCGCCATTGCCCTGGCGCGCTCAAGGTCGAGATGATCGCAACGGGATTTGCAGATCCAGGTGATGGGACGATCGAGCTCCCCGAGCCCGTGACACAGCTCGATCAGGCGCTCCCGGTTGGCCGTGAACGAGGTATCCTGGAAGAAGAACGCGACGGCCTCCTCGCGTTCCTGCCAGCCACGAACCTCCTTGATAACACGCCGGGCGGTGTGGAATCGGTAACGGCGCCCACTGACGTGGTTTGCACAGAACGTGCACCGGCCCGGGCACCCGCGGCTCGTAATGACCGCCGGTGTAATCGCACCCGAAGTCCCGGGCGCGATGTACCGGTTCCGCTCGCACAGATCGAGGACGCCGAGAGGACTGGGAAGGAGGTCCAACTCTGCCGGGAATGCCCGCCGGGGACTGCTCCGGAGCGTTCCATTGTCGTCAAGCCAGGCCAATCCGGCCACCGTAGAAAGATCCCCGCCCGTGCGAAGCGCCCGAACCAGTTCTAAGAGCGTTTCCTCACCCTCCCCACGTACCACCACATCGAACCCGTGGTCGAGCGCCTCGGCGGGCTCCGCTGTTGCATGCGGACCGCCGGCAACGATGCACAGACCGTCCCGGGCTCCGAGCAAATCGAGAAGGTCGTAGCCGTAGAGTGCCGTCTCGGTGAAGAGGGTGAATCCGAGGATCTCGGGCTGTTGATCGTCAATGGCAGCCGCCAGCGTCTCAACGTCGCGGGGTCCATACAGGCTCGCCAGGTCGAGTAAACGAACTTCGATACCTGCGGCCCGAAGCGACGCGGCCAGGTAGAGCTGCCCGAGGGGAGGGTTCGCCGTGCGCACCGGTGAGGGCACCGTGGCGAGGAGCGCGCCACTCAAGGGTTCCCCTCCAGCCGGCCCGCCATCGTTTCGCCCTTCTTCTTCCCGGTCACCTCGTCCGTGTGTGTGGATTGGGACATATTCATTTTCTTATATCCACAAATTTTTATTGCAGGTGTTTATTCATTGAATTTATCCACTCTCTTGTTCCGAAATATTGGCATGAAAAGGAAGCAACTTGCGATGCTTTAAGAAGCGCTTTTCTAAAATCACCATCGAATAACAGCAAATAGTAACAGAAAGCACCATGAAAAATATCTCCGGCTCCCAGCGTATCGATAATATTTCCATTTGGAACTTCGATAATACTTTCTTGGCCATTAATTGAATATATTATCGGTTTACCACCACGGGTTATTGCTAAATATTTAATCCCATAGCTTAAAGCATATTCAATCACGTCCCGGTTCGTGGAGCAATCAGGTGGCAAAAAGCGCTCAGAACAAATCGCATAATCAATTAATGGTAACAGTTCATCCGATCCATCTTTCCAGCTTCCCGCATCCAGAACACAAGGTATGCCCAAACTGCGAGCACTTGAACAAGCTTGAATGCTCGATAGCATTTGGTGACCATCGACTAAAAGGATATCCATATTGCTCAATAGATTTAACCAAGGAAATTCCTTTATTTGAGTCTTTATGGCATTAATAGAAACAACCGAACGTTCACCGGAGCCTTTCTTAACCATTACAGATGTGAGTGCTGGCGAATGGGGGTGATCCGGTGCCAAATCAAAATGGCTGACATGGAATTTTTCTAACTCCCTAAGAACCATATTGCTTAAAGGATGTCCCCCTACGACTGAAGCCAAAGAGCTTTTGCCTTTTAACGATGCGAATGCAACAGCAGCGTTAGTTGCAGGTCCCCCCGAAATTATAAGCTGATCGATAGCAACGATTTTTTCGTCCACTAATGGGACATTATCTACTAAATAAATAATATCAACCGTGGTTAGCCCGCAGAAAAGGCCACGTTTCTGATTCATCAGTTATCACCTTTCACGAAATGCTCATACAACACCCCTTAACGAAAAGCCGTGCAATTTTTCACCGCGACTTTTGCAACGTTGGAGTACGTTTCATTATTTCATAAAATGTTTCTTAAAAAGTTCCTCTGCTTTCTTAAATATCCTCACTTAATATTTCAGATCATGCACAAACCGCATTTGTCGCCTGTGTCGCCATTCCCAAAATGCAAAACCCCGTCTCGCATTATTAGAAACGGGATTTTGTCATTTCATCCATGGAATCCTCGCATGAGATTGCATGAAAATATC
This sequence comes from uncultured Desulfobacteraceae bacterium, assembly GCA_964572695.1. Taxonomy (GTDB): domain Bacteria; phylum Desulfobacterota; class Desulfobacteria; order Desulfobacterales; family CAZHA01; genus CAZHAH01. The sequence goes on along the minus strand of CAZNFS010000010.1, from coordinate 31,435 downwards.
AATTTGTCGCTTTTTGGAAAATCTGGAAAAGTAACGCCTTTTTATCATAATGGGCGGAAAATACAAGAAAACAAATCGCAGGTCCTCAATCCCAACTTAATGCATTTACTTTACATGGCACCCTCCGGGCGAACTTACTTAGCCTTTGACACGGATTACACCGCTTACACGGTTCTTTATTCGTGGCCACCCAATTGAGGTATCGGCTTGTCGGTTTTTGTGAAAGAGAGGGATCAGGTCAAGTTAAGCTGGGGGGTTGGCCTATGAATTCAGTCAATAGTCCTGCATTTTTCGCAGCAATCAGCTGTTTTTTATCGGATGTTACAAAAAGGTCTGCCCGCCATTTCAATGCACAAGCTACGTGAAAAGCATCTATTGCACGTAAAACATTGTTCTCCATCAATTTCACTGAATGGGAAATGACAGAAGGCGTCAGTTGAATCACAGTCGCATCATGGACATCTTCCAACAACTGCGTTTTTGCCTTTCGATAGTCTCTTTTCGATAAAAATCCTTCTCTCCATTCGGATTGACAAGATCATCGGTGGTGCTGACGTGGCACGGGGGGCTTCAATCGTCTGATTTACTGTAATAATGATAATAATACATTCTTATGTAAAACCCCGGATTTTTTTCTAGATACTGCCTGAGTGCGTTTCGTCCAATACGATAAAGCTTTACTTGGTTTTCTGTGATAAAGGTGAAGCCGGCAATGGAGTTTTCATGAAAAATGCTGGTAACATCCAGCAAATCGCCTTTCTTTAATACGGCCATTAATTTTTCGGCTTTATACACTTTTATCCTGCCTTGACAAATTACGTAACAGTCCTCGACGGGCCTGTTTTCATGAATAATTGTCGTCCCTGGTTGGAACAGACGAGGAACCGGTTTCATTCGGGCATGTAACTGGGTTTCCTGGGTGGGTGTCAAATTCCGGAAGAAGCGATTGGCACGCAGAACGGCTCGCAAATAGGTGTCTTGAATCCTGGCCAGGTTGGTTAATACGGCTTCGATTTCTGTTCCACGGATAAAGCTTAAAAAATCTTCTTTTTGAATGGAGAACATGCGCACATCGCTTTGTGCAATTGCAGTGGCGGTGCGGTTTCTTTCCAAAAGTAGCGATTTTTCGCCAAAATAGTCGCTCGTACTATAAGTCGTTAAAACCTTTTCGTCCAATATAATGTCGACCCGACCGGCGATGATAAAATACATCTTATCACCGTGGTCTCCTTTATTAAAAATAACATCGCCGGGTCGACACTTTTCCTCCTTGGCAATGATCAAGAATTCGCGGGCTTTTTCGATGGTCAGCTGACTAAAAATATCGATATGCAAAATAACGTCCAGAACCTCAATGGCATCGTCGAAAGGAAGAGGATTGACGTCCAGTTCTAGAGTGTTGGCCAGACCTGTGGGAGCTATTTGCAATCCGGAGTCTTTTGGGATGGTGTCGGCACTGACATGAACCAGAAAGGTTCGCTTTCGTGTTTCCTCCGGCAAGGTACATAAATAGTCTAAAGGGGTATGCAGCGGAGGAATTCCCGCTTCATGCATAATGACGGTCTTGTCCCAAGGAAAATCAATTAAAAAATCCCGGCGGTTTTTGCTGATCACCCCTTCATGGTAGATTTTGTCTATGTATTGCGGATCGTTGATTGTGTCGGAGCTATATATCATACTTTTCCCCAGCAGGCTGACCTGTATCGATATGGTGGGGATAGAGTGCAACGTGTAATTGAATTGAAATTCGCCCCCGCTGATTTTCATCGATTTTCCAAGCGTGACGGGGAAAAATTTGGCAAGCTTCCGGGTATGCTTTTCTTCGATGCCCGCCAGGGCCGATGATTTTCGCATAAAGCTGTTAAAAATTGTAGCCGTCGTATATAGATTTAGCTTCCCCTCCTGGAGCATTTTCTGCAAGGTTCCAGCATCATGATCGGCATGGCAATGGGTTAAAATGACATTGTCAATCAATTTCGGGTTTACGCCTAACCTTAACAGGGTAAAAGTAGCGTTGACAGGCGGATCGACCATTACGCCGCGTCGATTTATCCAGATAACCATGCCCGATGTATCGGCGTTCGGATCGAAGCCGTGACCGGCCCCTAACATGGTTATGCCAAACAGCGGCGGCCGAAAATCCAGGTCCTGTTCCTGAACCTCAGCACTCGCCATACACAGCGGGACATCCCGGTTAATACTGGCAATTTTTTTGCCCAGATCGAAAAAATGAAAATTGTAAAGACTGTCATAGTAAACTTCAATATTCTCAAATGAAGCTTTTCCGTTCTCATCGAAAATGATGAATTCGATCAAATCACTGAGTTCCAGCCGTTGTCCTGATCCTAATGGCAGTTTCCGAAAATGATCTAATTCTTTTTTCAAATCCGGGAACCCGCGTGTGGATTCTCCACCTGGAAATTCTTCTTTTAGATCGATCTCCTTAGGTCCGAACAAGGCTTCGGATAGCGCAATTTTCAGCCTCTTTTGTTGATTTTCCGTACAGACGATACGGGTTTTATTCTTTTTGATAAAAAAATTAAAATAATTCGGGAATTCTATATCCGCCAAAGCAATCCCTTGGGTGATGTCAAACATGTGATGCGGCACAACATAGATACCGGGCACACCACCTTCAATTTGCATGGTATCCTTAATGGTTTCCGGAGGTATCCCAAACTGTATATTACCGCTTGAGGTCCTTATCAGAACGCCCCCCCGCTCCAAATGAACATATTGGCTCTCGGTTCCATTGTTCATCCTTTGCCCTCCATGTTTCTTTGAATTAGAGCACTAAGAGAAACTTAATCTTGATTGTGGGTGGCCGTCGCCCAAACGGCCTTACTTTCACGGATCGTTCGCACAACGTTGTGCCCTGAATCGAAAGTTACTTTAAGTAATAGGAAATATTTCAAAAAGTTGCTTGTCTGTCAAGAATAATGCCGACACCTCAAATTGTATGAACACCGATTTCCGCGCATTGAAGCTCCCCGCAGCGAAAGATGGATATCACCCACGTGAATAGAAATATTTCACAATTCAGCGCTCTGAGGCCAACGCGAAGTTGGTATTTCTTCTCTCCACCCTGATTGACAAGATCGGCGCTGGTAAAGTATGCTTAGGTTGTGTCTGCCCGAAAAAGGCTAATTCCCCCAATTTCTGTGTCAGACTCAAATGAAAGATCGCCGATGGTATCTATAAAAAAGAATAAGGTTCCGAAAGTGATAGAAATAGGGGATGACAGTGACCACTGAAAAACCGCCTGTCCGGTCTTTGCGGGACCGTCTCACGGCCATCCTGGGCAACCCTTTGGAGTACAGTTTTGCGGATAAAACCCTCCTTTTGGCTTCTATCACCGCCCTGGTGATCCTTTTCGGCTATTTGGCCATGCATGGCCTGCACGAGTACGCCTCTCCGGGCGTAATCAAACCCGCTCACGACGATCATCACTCCGAGGAATCCCACCGGGTCGCCCCTGAAGAGGAGCACCCCAAGGAAACCGCTGAGGAATCAATCCCGGCCGGACACTTAACCGACAAAGCGGGAGAGCATGATCTGCACGCCGAAGGATTGTTTTTTATCGAAATCTCCTTTCTGACCATCTTCGGTATTCATGTGTTCATCATTGCCCTGGCCCTGTGGTTTCGGCGGAGTCAGCCCGAAGGGCGCTTTCTGCCCTACCTCTTTGCCGTGGTTACTTCAGCTTCCATTGTTTATATCTATGAGCTGGCTGGTCACAGCAACAATCTGGCCACCTTGCTGATCCTTTTCGCACAACTGTTCTTTGGGGTGCTTTTCTTTGGCCGGACCTTTGTCCTGATCATTTTTGGCACCTGGTTAGGCTTAAGCTTCTTCCTTTATTTGGGGGAAAAAGCGGGACTGATCCCTCATCTGGTCGATCTTTTTGCCAGCCATGAAGCCCAGGAGGAGTTTTTACCGATCATCCGGAAGTCGATTCAAGCCTTTAGCTGGCTTTTGGCGGTCATCCTTTTTATGGTTACGGGCTATATCATCTCGCGCTGGCGGTCCCGCGAGGCCCAGGTGGTGGAATATTCTGCCATACTCAAAAAAATGTTCGGCCAATATCTTTCGACGCAGGTGATGAATTCGCTTTTGGAGAATCCCGAAACCCTCAAGCTTGGCGGCGAAAGGCGTCGGGTGACGATTATGATGGCTGACCTGAGGGGCTTTTCGGCATTGGCCGAGCGGCTTAAGCCCGAACGGGTCGTCGATGTGGTTAACACATTTTGCGCGGTCATGATCGACGTCATCCTTAAGTTCGGCGGGACCATCATCGAAATCATGGGCGACGCGCTATTGGTTGTTTTCGGTGCGCCGGAAAAAATGGACGATCGGGCCGGGCGGGCCATCGCCTGTGCCCTGGCCATGCAGAAGGCCATGACCGATGTGAATCTGCGCAATCAGGAAAAGGGTATCCCCGAGCTGGAGATGGGAATCGGCCTTAATGACGACGACGTCATCGTCGGCAACATCGGCTCCGCCAAAAGATCCAAATACGGCGTGGTCGGACCGGCGGTGAATATGGCCAGCCGCATCGAATCGTTCACTGTGGGCGGTCAAGTGCTGATTTCGGAATCGCTTTACAAGGAGGTTGGCGAACTTCTGCGCATCGATGGGCAGAAACAGTTCCAACCCAAAGGCTCCGATCGCCCCATCACCGTCTACGAAGTCGGCGGCATCGCCGGTGAATACAATATGGCCCTGGAAGGCCTCGAACAGCGCCTGCTCGAATTGACCCAGGACATTCCCCTTAGCTACGCGGTGATCACCGGCAAGCGTGTCGGTTTTGACCAGAAGAGCTGCCGCCTGGTCCGTCTGGGAGGGACCGTAGCCGAAGTGATTATGGACCAGTCCGTCGAGAGCATGACCAACCTAAGGCTTAATCTGGCCGAGGTAGAAACTTTTTTGGCGGCCAAGAAATTTTATGCCAAAGTTATCCGACAGACGGGCGATGACCCGCAACGGCATCTGATCCGATTCACCTCCCTGCCGACCGAGGTGGACGCCTTTCTCCAGGCCGTTCGCAAACTGGGGGCCGTGCCATCATGAGTTGAAAATTTCGGCAAATATAGTATTCTATCATCTGTATGCTGTCTGAACTGTCCATTAAAAATTTCGCCATCATCGACGACCTTCGCATCCGGTTTGGAGCGGGACTGACCATTTTAAGCGGAGAGACCGGTGCCGGGAAATCGATCATCATCAATGCCGTCAATCTCATTCTCGGAAGCCGGGCCAGCGCCGCGCTCGTTCGCACCGGGGCCGAATCCGCCGAACTGGAAGCCCTGTTTGAAATTGCGCCCCGGTCCCGTGCCGCCGCCATAATGGCCCAACACGGCTACGATGTTTCGGACGGGCTTATTATCAGACGGGTTATTTCGACCTCGGATCGGCATCGCATTTACATCAACGGACGGCTGGCCACCATGCAGCTCCTCAAGGCCGTCACCCAAAATCTGGCCAGTATTTCCGGACAGCACGCCCACCAGGGCCTTTTAAAGGAGGATCAGCAACTGCTGATCCTGGACCATTTCGGGGAATTGATCCCGCTGCGGACGGAGGTGTCGACCGATTTCCACCAAATTGTACCCCTGATTCAAAAGCGAAATGAATTAAAGGCGCTTAAAAGCCGCCAGGCGGAGCATATCGAACTGCTTTCATTTCAGAAAAGGGAGATCCTGGAGACCGCCATACTTGACGATGAAGACCGGCAGCTTGAGCAGGAAAGAAACCGTTTAAAAAATGCCGAAACCCTCTATCGAACCGTGCATGACAGCATCGAAACGCTTTATGGTCAAAACAGCGCGGTTGTGGACCGTCTCGTGGAAAC
>CAZNFS010000010.1:0-25574 GCA_964572695.1 uncultured Desulfobacteraceae bacterium | reverse complement strand
GCCCTTGAAAAAGCGGCCCAGTTCGATCCGCAGCTTGCCTCAATCACAAAAAAGGTCGCCGAGGCCGCTTTTGGCATAGAGGATATTGCCGAAAATCTGCGCTCCTATTTAAAGGCCGTCCATATGGATGAGCGTCGTCTGGAGGAGATCGAAATCCGGCTCGACACGTTAAACAAGCTCAAACGCAAATACGGCGGATCGCTTGAGGCCATCGCTGTGCATCTCGAGTCGATCGAAAAGGAGCTTTATCGAACCGAAAACATCAGTGACCAGATCGCGGAAACCGACAAAAAGCTGAACGCCTTGCAGTCGCAATTGAGCCGCCGCGCAAAGGCCTTGTCCAAGCAAAGAGCCAAAACAGCCAAAGCCCTGGCCGCCAAAGTGGAAAAACAGCTTTCAAGCCTGAAAATGTCGCAAACCGAATTTGAGGTTTCACTGGCCCGGACACCCCAAGATCGCAGCGCCGATCCGCATCTCAATATAAACGGGCACACCCTGACCGATACCGGAATCGACCGCCTGGCCTTTATGATTGCGCCCAATGTGGGTGAGGCCTTAAAACCGCTGGCCCAGATTGCGTCCGGGGGCGAACTGTCAAGGGTGGTTCTGGCCTTAAAATCCATTCTGGCCGCATCCGATTCGGTTGAATCGATCGTTTTTGATGAAGTCGACGCCGGCATCGGCGGCGGCGTGGCCGAAGTGGTGGGCAAACAACTCTTTCATCTGGCCCGCCACAGCCAGGTGATCTGCATCACCCATCTGCCCCAGATTGCAAAGTTCGGTGATCACCATTTCAAAGTGATGAAGGCGGTTTCCAAAGGAAGAACCCGGACATCTTTGGAGGCCCTGGATCACCCCCAGCGAATTGATGAAATCGCCCGCATGCTGGGCGGGGAGAAAATCACAGCGGCAACCCTCGAGCATGCGCGCGAAATGCTGATCAAGAACTCCTGATTGATAATGTTCGGCTTCTTGACATACGGCCCAAAAGGTATTAAATGAAGAGTAAATTTAAAATTTTAACGAGATGGGAAGGTGGCCATGCCGATATATGAATTTAAATGCTCAAAATGCCAGGAATTTTTCGAATTGCTTTTGTTGAATAACGACGAAAAAATTGAAATGCAATGTCCCAAATGTAAATCCGAAGACTTCGAAAGGGTCCTCAGTACCACCGCTTACATCATGGGGACGGGTACGGCTGAGGCCTGCATCGGTACCCAGACCCGAAATTGCCCCAGCGGGTCCTGCACAACCTGTGACATTCCGGGTCCGACCCGCTAAAAATCCGCGCGCCTATTTTGCATAAAAGCCTCAAACCGAGTGATGGACAGTGCCGCCTCGAGCTGATTCCCACTCGGGCCACAAGCCTTTTCAGCAAGCGCTCTGCTTTATTGACAATTCCCACCGCGGAACTTATTATTTATAATCATTTTCAGTATTTTCAACGGGCATCTTTATGAAACAAGTTCATCATCAGGAAAAGGAACAGCTTAAAAAATTATTTGCGCAGGAAAACATCGATCGCTTTGAGGATCGTTTCAAGATTTACGACGCATTCCTGAAGATCGAAAGTCATGTGACCGCAAGCGAGCTGTTTGAGTCTCTTCAGCAAAACGATCCGGACCTTTCAGCCGACTTTGTCCGGGATACGCTGCGCCTGATGTATCGCTTCGGTTTTGCCCAGAAAAATCAATTCGACAACGGCCAGATCCGATATGAGCACCGGCACTTAAAACAGCATCACGATCATATGATCTGTACCAAATGCCGCAATGTGATTGAGTTTGAAGATTCGGATATCGAAAATATGCAGATCGGAATTGCGGCGGCGCATGGATTTCACATGTTGCAGCATAAAATGGAAATCTACGGAATCTGCGCCCGCTGCCAAAAAGAAAGAATCGCGCTGATGCCGCTTTCGGGGGCCAAACAGGGTGAAACGCTTGTTATTGAGGATTTCACCGGCGGTGCCGAGGCCCGTATGCGGCTGTTGAGCATGGGCCTGAGAATAGGGGATGAAATTGAAGTTATCACCAATATGAATCAAGGGCAGGTAGTTGTGGCCTCCGATTTCAAGCGCTACGTCCTTGGGCGCGGACTGGCCCAGAAAATACAGGTCCGATCCGCAGACAAAAAATCGCCACCCGATCAAATCCGGGAGACCAAGGGTCAATTGATCCGTTTGAGCGAGATGAAAGAGGGTCAAACCGCGAATATTATCCGCGTGGGAGGCAGCGGACCGCTTCGCAGACGAATCCTCGAGATGGGCATTTTAGCCGGAACGGAAATATACGTTGAAAAATATGCTCCCCTGAAAGATCCCCTGGAGCTCATCGTAAAAGGCTACCATATCTCCCTTAGGGTCGAAGAAGCCAATCACATTACCGTGGAAAACGTACACTAGGAATCCTTCCCATGTCTCCAAAAAGCTTGACCATTGCCCTGGCCGGAAACCCCAATTCGGGCAAGACGACCACTTTTAACAATATCACCGGCACGCGTCAAAAAGTCGGCAACTGGCCGGGGGTGACCGTCGCCAAAAAAGAAGGCAACATCCGTAAACACGGCCGCCATATTCGCGTCATCGACCTCCCCGGTACCTACAGTTTGACCCCGTTGTCGATCGAAGAAATTATCGCCCGTGATTTTGTGCTGGAAGAACATCCCGATGTCGTCATCGATATTATCGATGCCTCCAATCTGGAACGCAGCCTGTACCTGGCGACCCAGCTGCGCGAAATCGACTGCAAGGTATTGTTCGCCCTCAATATGGCCGATGTGGCTCGAGACCGCGGTATCAAAATCGATGCCGAAAAATTGTCTGAACTGCTGAACGTGCCGGTGGTTTTTACGGTCGGGGTTAAAAATGAGGGCATCGACACACTGCTTGAAAAGGCCGTTGATCTGGCCGATTCCGAAGATAAATCCCCCCAGAGGCGTAAAGTCAAATACAGCCAGGACATTGAAACCGCCATCGCCGAAATGGAAGCCCTTATTCTCGATACAGCCGGTGCGCCGCTCCCCTACGAAAGCCGCTGGACCGCAGTTAAGCTCCTGGAAGATGATAAGATCGTCAAGGAACGCATCCGCCAATTCTCCCCCGACGAGGGTCGTAAAATACTCAAAAAGAACCTTGCCCTGCGCAAGCGTTTAACGAATCGCTTTGACGATGATCCTGAAATTATTATGACCGATGAACGCTACGGATTTATTGCCGGTATCATAAAGGAGGTCGTCACCACTTCGACCCGCGAACGGGTCGATATTTCGCGTAATATCGATCTGGTGTTGACCAACCGTTTTGTCGGCTTTCCCCTTTTCATTTTCTTTATCTGGGCCATGTTTCAACTGACATTCACAATCGGCGCCTATCCCATGGACTGGCTTGACGCAGGTGTCGGCTGGCTTTCAACCACCGTGGGACATGTTCTGCCGGCTAGCCTCTTTAAAGATCTTATTGTCGACGGAATCCTGGCCGGGATCGGCAGTGTCATTATTTTTCTGCCCAATATTTTAATTCTCTTTTTCTGTATCTCCCTTTTTGAAGACACCGGCTATATGGCGCGGGCTGCTTTTTTGATGGATAAAATCATGCATCTTATCGGGCTCCATGGAAAGTCTTTCATTCCCATGCTCATGGGGTTCGGCTGCAATGTGCCCGCCATAATGGCCGCACGTACGCTGGAAAGTGAAAAAGACCGCATTTTAACGATTCTGATTACACCCTTTATGTCCTGCGCAGCCCGCCTGCCGGTCTATATTATTCTGGCGGGGGCCTTTTTCCCTTACAAAGCCGGAACGGTCCTCTTTGCGATTTATTTAATCGGTATCTGCTTTTCGATAATAACCGGACGGCTGCTGCGATCGACGCTGCTGAAAGGGGAAGATGCCCCGTTTGTGATGGAACTGCCCCCCTACCGCGTACCGATGCTAAAAAGCCTCTTGATTCACATGTGGGACCGGAGCAAGTTTTTTTTAAGGCGCATGGGGGGCGTTATCCTCATCGGATCCATCGTGGTCTGGATCCTGGCGGCTTTTCCACTGAACGTCACCTATTCAAAAGACTATGATGCTGAAATCAAAAAAGCCCAAGCCCTTTATGAAACGCAAATAAAAAAAGCCCCGGATTCACAACGCAACGCACTTGAACAGAAACAAGCGGCGGCCGTACGCGATATCCAGCGCAGCCGGCAGGCTGAAAAGATGGAAAAATCCCTGATGGGCCGCATCGGCAAGCTAATCGTGCCTTTGTTTGAACCGGTTGGAATCGACTGGCGCGGCAGCGTGGCCCTTTTGACCGGTTTTTTTGCCAAAGAAATCGTTGTCAGCACCATGGGAATTATTTATGCTGCCGGGGACGATTCGGAATTTCTTCAAACGGCAATAAATTCATCGAGCATGACGCCGCTTTCCGGTTTTGCCTTGATGGTCTTTGTCCTTCTGTATCTGCCGTGTCTGGCAACGGCGGTTACCATCAGGCGCGAAACCGGGTCGCGGCGCTGGATGGCTTTTAGTGTCATTTACAGCACACTTCTGGCCTGGATCGTGGCTTTTGTGGTTTATCAGGGCGGTAGGCTGATTGGATTGAGTTGAACGTAGAACCCTGATCGCCTTCGACGCCGCCAAAGGCGGGTAAACCCGTGCACGGTTACGAAAGATTTACTCCCGTGTCTGTTTTCAAACCGGTCTATATTAAAACGCATCAAACCGGACGATTGAAGGAGAAAATCGCTACGGCCCATGCCGTTTTGAATGACTGCCGCCTTTGTCCCCGCGATTGTGAGGTGAATCGTTTAGCCGGTGAAACCGGGATCTGCCGCACAGGGGCAAAAGCGTGGGTTTCCAGTTTTAATCCGCATTTTGGAGAAGAGGCGCCGCTGGTCGGCACAAAAGGTTCCGGCACGATTTTCTTCACCCATTGTAATCTCCTTTGCAATTTTTGCCAAAATTTCGATATCAGCCATGAAGGCTATGGCGAAGAGGTATCCGATACGCAATTGGCCGAAATTATGCTGGCCCTTCAAAGCACAGGCTGTCATAATATCAATTTCGTTACCCCGACCCACGTGGTGCCCCAGATCCTGTCGGCCCTTGAAAAAGCGATCGAGAAGGGATTGCGCGTGCCGCTGGTTTACAACAGCGGTGGGTATGACAAGCCCTCGACCTTAAAACTCCTTGAGGGTGTTTTTGATATTTACATGCCCGACTTTAAATTCTGGAATCCGGATGTGGCCCAACAAACCTGCCGGGCGGCCGATTATCCGCAAACAGCCCGCCGCGCGCTGACCGAAATGCACCGGCAAGTCGGTGAGCTTGCCACCGATGCTTCCGGAATCGCCGTGCGGGGGCTTCTGGTACGCCATCTGGTTTTGCCCGCGGCAATGGCCGGAACAGGCGATGTGGCCGGATTTATCGCCAACAATCTCTCGTCAAACACCTATGTCAACATCATGTCCCAATACCGGCCCTGTGGAAGGGCTTCTGAAATCAAAGCATTGTCGACACCTCTTTCCGTCTCTGAATATAAAGCCGCCGTGGCGTTGGCGAGAGAGGAAGGGTTGAATCGACTGGATAAAAGGGAACGGACCATTTTTGTAACGTGATGAAAAAAATATTTGCCATCGGAGACATCCACGGATGCGTTAAAAAGTTGCGCCGCCTTTTAGAGATACCCGCTATCGATTTTGGGCATGACACCCTCGTCTTTATGGGAGATTATGTCGACCGCGGGCCGTACTCTTTTGAAGTCGTCGCCTATCTGCTCGAATTAAAGGAGCGCTGCCCAAATACGGTTTTTTTAAAGGGAAACCACGAAGCAATGCTCCTCGATTATCTGGCCGGGACCGATGAGCTGACCTATCTTGCCAATGGCGGCCGTCATACCCTCGATAGCTATCTCAATCACGCTCAGCCTCAAGACAGCGAAACCATACCGGCCAGCCATCTTGAATTTTTTAACAATCTCCGGCTTTATTATGAAACCGAGGATTATATTTTTGTCCATGCCGGATTAAGAAATAAAGTCCCCCTTGAGAAGCAGAGCCCGGCGGATCTGCTCTGGATACGGAGAAAATTTATTCGGTCGAATTACGATTTCGGGAAACGGGTAATATTCGGTCACACCCCTTTTAAAGCGCCGCTGGTGCAATCCAATAAAATCGGAATCGACACCGGCGCCGTCTATCGAAACAAACTCACCTGTCTTGAATTGCCGCAAATCAACTTTTATTATGCCTGATCAAGTTGGGTGATAATAATTGTTTACACATGCGCAAATCTTGGCTAATGGGAAGGGTTTGTTGCACAGTTGAAAATCAGAAGATACCCCAAGGAGGATCAGATGCCACATGAGATGGTAAAAAAAATCAAATGGCTAGGGCACGCCGGATTTTCGATTCAGGCCGGCGATAAAGTGATCGTGATTGACCCTTACCAGGTTGAAGCATGTGACCCGGCCGATATTCTCTTGATCACCCATTCGCATTTTGATCACTGCTCCCCGGAGGATATCGACAAGATAAAAAAGGCCTCGACCGTGATGGTCACCGAACCCGAATCCGCCGCAAACCTAAGCGGAGACGTGCGCGTGGTTAAACCCGGGGATACGATTAATATCGACGAGGTCAAAATTGAAGCCGTTGCAGCCTACAACACCAACAAGGACTTTCATCCCCAACCGAACAATTGGCTGGGATTTATCGTAACGGTGGAGGGCGTGCGGATCTATCACGCCGGCGATACCGATTTGATACCGGAAATGAATACCTTTTCGGCTGATATTGCCCTGCTGCCGGTTTCGGGAACCTACGTCATGACGGCCGATGAAGCGATCGAAGCTGCTAAACAGATTAAACCCCAAATTGCCGTTCCGATGCATTATGATGCCATTGTGGGATCTGCCCAGGATGCCTCGGCCTTTCAAACAGGGCTTGAGGGAATCTGCGCCGTAAGCATTCTTTCAAAATGAAAAAAACGCTGATCGCTTTTGTCATTGTTGTTTTTATAGGGACCGCTTCCGTCTGGGCCGAGAGGCTGACGGTGGCGACGTCAAAGGCAAACATTCGTTCAGGCCCCGGAACCGAGTATGATATTATTTGGAAGGTCGAAAAATTTCACCCGCTGTCCATTATCGACAAATCGGAGGCGTGGTATTTTTTTCGCGACTTTGAAATGGATCAGGGCTGGATACACAAATCGCTTTTAAAAAACATCCCGGCTGTCATCACACGGACCGATAAATGTAATGTCCGCTCCGGCCCGGGCATAAAGTATGACATCCTGTACAAGGTGGGTAAGGGAATTCCGTTCAAAGTGCTTCAGAAAAAGAAGAATTGGCTGCACATCGAACATGCCGATGGCGATAAAGGGTGGATTCACAAGTCCTTAATCTGGTAAATCGTAATGACAGAGACAACGCGCTTATGAATCCCATCGCTGCGCATTTGGATGGCAGAAAAAAAGTGATCGGCGTCGGGAACGCCCTGATCGATACGCTCGTCCACGAAACCGACGCTTTCGTCGCTTCGACCGGCTTTTCCAAGGGCGGCATGATCCTCGTTGATCATGCCTTCATGCAAAAATCCCTCTCCCGAACCGCAGCCGTGCCTGAGATTGTGCCGGGCGGATCCGCCTGCAATATGGCAATCGGTGTGGGCCGACTGGGAGGGACCGCTTGTTTTGTGGGTAAATGCGGGCAGGGAGAACAGGGCCGCCTGTTTGCATCCGCTTTGAAAAAAAATGATGTCGAGCCGGTCCTTTTCAACTCCACCTCTCATACCGGAAGGTGTCTTTCCATTATCACGCCGGATGCGCAGCGCAGCATGTTTACCTTTCTGGGCGCGGCCGCCGAGATGAGGCCCGAAGATATATCGACCCGGTTTTTTGAAGATGCGGCTGTCGTGCATATCGAAGGCTATCTCCTTTTTAACCGGGCGCTGATTTTGGCCGCCCTGACGGCGGCCAAAAGAGCGGGGGCCTTAGTTTCATTAGACCTTGGCAGTCTGCAGATGGTCGAAGAATCGCAAGACATCCTGCCCTCCCTTGTTGGCGATTATGTTGATATTCTGATTGCCAATGAAGATGAGGCCCGGGCCTTTAGCGGACACGCTGATGAAATACAAGCCTTAAACCGATTGTCTCAAAAGGTGCAAATTGCGGTCGTGAATGTCGGTGAGCACGGCAGCTATATTCGTCATGCCGAAAAACAGATTCACATCTCTCCTGCCGGCACGGGCACGGTAGCCGACACCACCGGCGCCGGAGATCTTTGGACCTCCGGATTTCTGTTCGGGCTGGTGAACGATTTTCCACTCCAAAAATGCGGTGAACTTGGCGCTCTTTGCGGTTATGAAGTGTGTCAGGTTATCGGTGCCAACATTCCGCAGGAGGGCTGGAAAAAAATAAACCAATTTTTGGAGGAAAAATGACCCCAAAAAAAAGAGTAACGCGTAAAGAACTGTTAAAAACACCGGATGAGTTTATCACTTTTTCAGGTAAATTAATCCAATTTATTTCGACTTATAAAAGTAAGCTTTTAGTTGGCCTGGCATGTCTTTTCTCTATTTTGCTTATTATTTCAGGGACCCGCCTTCTTTCCAATCGACAGGAAAACAAGGCTTTTGAGGCATTAGAGGCAGGCATCAGCAGCTATAACACCCTGATTCAAACCAAAGGGGCTCGGGAGGCTTATCTGGGTACTGAAAAAGACTTTCAAAATATGCTCAAAAAATATTCGCGCAAAAAAGGCGGCATGCTGGCACGCGTATTCTTTGCCAATATCTGTTACGATGGTGGCCAGTTTGACCGCGCCATCGAACTCTATAAACAGTCGCTTGAAGATTTTGCCGACAATCCCAGTGTCAAGAACCTGGTTTTATACGGACTGGGGTATGCCCACGAAGGCAAAAAAGAATCCCGGGCCGCAGTGGAATATTTTGAAATGATCGCCAGTGGTGATGATCCTGTGATGAAAGAGGATGCCTATTTTAATCTGGGGCGTCTTTATCACGATATTGGCAACGGTCCCAAAAGCAAAGCCTATTTTGAAAAGATTGTCTCCGACTACACGGGGTCCCTTTATTTTGAGCTGGTTAAGGAACGCCTAGGGGCGGGGACATAACCGCTGGAAAAAAAATGGCGAATCGGAAAGGGTTCCATTCGCCATTAAGGAGAAAAACAGATGAGTTGGTTTTTTGTAATGCAAATTTCCTGCCAAAAAAGCAACTCATCTCCGGCAAACGAAGTTTTTTTCTCCTAATAATAGTTTTAACAGTGCCTTATAAGAATTAATTTTCCCATAACAGAAAATCTGAGCTTTTTTGGACCTCCTTTCAATTCCGGGTTTTGTTCAAAATTTTGAACGCTGTTTATGATAAATTTTATAACCTGTTGTATTTATTGTTATTTTATAAAATCTTGGCAGTTTAAAATTTTGAACGCGCTTATCCGGAGGTTGACTGTTATATCATAACCCTCCGATTTTAATGCTATAAGACCGGTTTAATCTTTTAAACCGAAGCCTAATTTTAGCTTTTTAATTTTTTGGTTTAGACCGCTTTTCCCAATCCCCAGCAACTCCGCTGCGTGCGATTGAACATTATTGGACATTTGCATGGCCCGTATGATCATCTTTTCCTCGACTTCGGCCAGCGTGTCATTCAAACCGGCATCAACCGGGATCCCTTCAATGTGCAAGGTATTGTAAATGTTATCAACAAAATCTTTCGGGAGACTAGACTGGCTGATGGTATCATCGGGGCACAATACCATTGCGCGTTCGATCGCATTTTCCAGTTCGCGAACATTGCCCGGCCAATGGTAGTCGAAAAAGAGCTGCTCAACTTTCTGCTCAACACCTATGACCGGCGTCCCGGACCGCCTTTGGCCCGCATATTTCTCCATAAAATGCTCGGTTAAAAGCCGTATATCCTCCTTGCGAGCCCTCAGCGGAGGTATTTCCAGGTGCACCACATTGAGCCGATAAAAGAGATCCTCTCGGAAGGTTCCCTTTTGGACTTCCTGCTTTAGAGTTTTATTTGTTGCGGCCACCAAACGAATATCGACCGCAATCGATTTTATGCCCCCCACTCTTTCAAATATTTTATCCTCCAAAACACGCAAAAGCTTTACCTGAAGGGCGGGAGACAGTTCGCCGATCTCATCCAGAAATAAAGTGCCGCCGTCCGCACGCTCAAAACGCCCTTTTTTCGTGGCCACAGCGCCGGTAAAGGCGCCCTTTTCATGGCCGAACAGCTCACTTTCCAGCAGAGATTCAACCAGCGCGGAACAATTGACGGCCACAAACGGCTTATTTTGGCGCGGGCTGTTAAAATGAATCGATTTGGCTACGAGGTCCTTGCCCGTTCCGCTTTCGCCTTCAATCAGAACGGTTGCCGATGCAGGTGCAACTTTGCGGATGGTTTCAAAAACCTCCTGCATGGCCTTACTTTTTCCAATAATATTCCCGAAACGGTACCGGAATTTTACCGTGTTGCGCAATTGACGGTTCTCTTTGACCATCCGATATAGTTCGATCGCCTTGTTCACGTAAATGATCAGTCGGCGGTTATCAAAGGGTTTCAAGATATAGTTTAAGGCCCCTTTTTGCATGGCCTCAACGGCCTTTTCAACGGTGCCATGTCCGGTCATCATAATCACCGGCAAGTTAGAATCACGCGCCTTGATCCGCTCCAGAAGCTGAATGCCGTCCATCCTCGGCATCTTCATGTCGGTCAGCACCAGATCGACATCCGAATTCTCGAGGATTTCAAGGGCATTCTGACCGCTGTTGGCCGTAAGGGTTTCAAAACCCTCTTCTTCCAAAACAGCGCTGAGAACCGGTGGATAATTTTTTTCATCGTCGACAATTAGGATCGTTTCCATGACTAGGTCTCCGGTTGTATGGGCAGCTCGATCGTCATGCGGGCCCCCTTGACAGGTCGATTTTCAAAAGAGATTTGCCCATCGTGAGCCTCGATAATATTTTTCACAATACCAAGCCCCAGGCCGGTTCCGCTCTCCTTGGTCGTAAAGAAGGGATCCCAGATCTTGCTTAGCACATCCGGCTGAATCCCCGGGCCTTCATCCTCAAAATGGATCTTAATCTTGCTATCGTTGGCGCTTAGCTCGATCATTATTCTACCACCGTCGGGCATGGCCTGTCTGGCGTTGATCAGCAAATTCAGAAATGCCTGATACAGCATGTTCGGATCCGCTATTATCTGGGGTAAATCGGTCGGTGATCTTTTTTCGATGCGGTATGCCTTGTCCTCAATGTCTGAGGCAAAAAACTTGATGTTTTTTTCCAATATGTCTTCAATCCGACAGGCGACCAAATTGGGCGCCTTGGGCTTGGCAAAATTGAGAAAATCGGTGATGATGTTATTGAGTCTGCCGGCCTCTTCAACGATGATTTCCGGAATGGCGCGGGAGGGTGTGTTGGAACCCGTTTTTTTCGTTAACAATTCGGCCGAACTCATGATGATCCCGAGCGGATTGCGGATCTCATGTGAAACCGCAGCCACCATTTCACCAAGGGTGGAGAGGTGTTCGGCCCGACCTAACTGCTCTTTAAGTCTGATCTGCTCCCGGGCACGCTTTTCAATGATTTCCTGGCCGCGTTTCACCACGACGATCAAAACCAGAAAAAGACTCCCCATCACCACCATAATGGTAAGGATCACCCGGATCTGAAATCTGAAAATCGCCCTGTAATCCTCTGATACGTCCTGAACAATTTCAATCACGCCGATCACGACGTCCGAAATGAAAAGGAACGAAGATTCAGCACGCAACGGTGCAACGGTGATGATCTTACTCTCCTTTGAAGATCCCAGCAACAAACCCCAAATTCGCGCCCGTTCCCGCAGTCTGGTGGTCGACTCCCCGGACAACGCTTTCTGATACGCGCTGCCCCCCAGCCCCTTTAGGCCAATTAAATCCGTATCAAAACTGTAAGATATGATGTTTTTTTTGTCGTAAATGCTCACCATTTCAACCTTAAAACTGTGCAGGGTGTTACGTACGATGGTATCCATGCGTTTGAATTGTTCGGGCTGGCTAAGTTCGGTTTTCCCGTATTTGGCTACATAAGGGAGGATATACTGCGTAAAAATCTGGTGGTTTAAATTTTCAATCAGAATGCGTGCATAACCTTCGTTTTTCTTAAACAGCATCTCCCTTGACAATCGGGTGTTTAAGACAGACAGAATGAGCACCCCAAAGAAAATGACAATCAGACTGATGTAGGTAAAATATTTCACCAGCCGGAACGGTTTTGCTTTTTCTGAAGATGGGCGGGATTTCATGAATGTTTTATCCCGTGAAGTTTTTGCATTTAAATTGAATTATCGTTTTGGTGCCAATCAACGCCTCTTCGGGAGCTTATTTTTTCCTCCGGATAAAACCGGGACAAAATCACCCTATATGGAAAGTAGACCTTAAAGTCAAGGAACCAGGGGTCGGGTTTCGGTCTCAAAATCTGGAATACCCTCTTTTTTCGATGTTTTAAGGGTTTTGACGATCCTGCCTGCAACCTAATTATATTTAAATAACCACTATATAGTCTAATTATATCTAAGTGAGTACAATATGGTCTAATTATATGTAAATTGCGTATAATTATATGTAATTATATGTAAAATTGTTTGACAGATGCCTTTTTCTTTGAAAGAATTAATCCCAACACTCAATATGTACTTGACTAAATGGTCGTTAAATTAGATCTGATTCTTTTTTGGAGAATGCCAATGGGCCGCAACGCATTAAAAGAGGTTAGAGAGTCATTGCTAATGAGCAAAGCTGAATTGGCCCGGAAAGCCAATATCTCCCCCATAACCATTTCTCGAATTGAAAATGGAATTCCTTGCCGTATGGAAACCAAGCGAAAAATTCTACTGGCACTCGATTTTAACCTCTCTGAGAAAAACAAGCTCTTTAAGGATTAGGCACCCCACATGTTGTTTGCTAAAAAAGACCACCTCGTGGGCCTTGACATCGGCTCCAGATCCATTAAGGCGAGTGAAATCATAGATACCAAAAAGGGCCGTAGTTTAAAGAAATTCGGCTACCTGGAGCTATCTTCCGGATCGATTGAAGACGGAGTCATAAAAGATCCCAACGCTGTCGCCGATGCCATCCGTCAATTGTTTAAAGAGCACAGTTTTAAGGAGCAAAACGTCGCTGTCTCGATCGGGGGTTACTCGGTTATTGTAAAAAACATTGTCGTAGAAAATCAGCCCGAGGCCCAGCTTCAGGAAACAATCCCTTTCGAAGCCGAACAGTACATCCCTTTTGACATAAACGACGTTAACATCGACTTTTTAATCCTGGGGGAAAGTGAAAACAACCCCAATCAGCTAAATGTGCTTCTGATTGCCGCCAAAAAAGAAATTATCAATGAATATTTCAACCTGATAAAACTGGCCGGGCTCAATCCCTGCATTATCGATGTGGACGCCTTCGCACTCCAAAACATCTACGAAGCCAATTACGGTACCGCTGACCAGAATATCGCTCTCATCGACATCGGCGCCAGCAAAACGGCCTTAAATATTCTTAAAGAGGGTACCTCTGTTTTTATCCGTGACGTTTCCATGGGATGCTCACAGATAAATCAAAAAATCTCGTCCCTTTTGAATTGTTCATTTGAAGAAGCCGAAAAGCTTAAACTCGAAGAGCAGACCGAAATGCTCTCTCCGGGCGACCTTGAGGAAATTGAAGCATCGGTTGTTTCCGGATGGTGTACGGAAATCAGACGCGCCTTGGATTTTTTCTATTCCACCTATCCTGAAGATCAGATCAAAAGAATCATTCTGAGTGGCGGCGGAGCCAATATCAATGAATTTCACGATCTTCTGGCGAGCGAGACGTCAATTGAAGTCGAAACGATCAATCCCTTACAAAACATCCAATATGACGAAGCGCATTTCGAATCGGCATTTCTCAAAAAGATCGCGCCTCAGGCAGCCCTGTGTATGGGGCTGGCTTTGCGAAGAGTAGATGACAAATGATACACATCAACTTGCTGCCATTTAGAGCCGCACGTAAAAAGGAGAACATCCGGCGCCAGGTTTCCATTTTTCTCTTGTCTCTAATATTCGTATCATTGGCCCTGATGCTTTATCATGTTCGGCTCAATCGCCAAGTCGGAACGCTGAACAGCCAGATAAAAACAACCAAGAAACAACTGGCCGGATATCAAAAAATTTCGAAAGAGATCGACGGCATCAAGCACAAACTGAAGATACTTAATGACAAATTAAAGATTATCAATCAATTGGAGCTCAATCGCAAGGAACCCATTCACCTTCTCGATAAGATGACAACCGCTGTCATTCACAAACGAATGTGGTTTACCAGTTTTGGCTCCCGCAACAAAGCCGTAAATATCAAAGGCATCGCGCTCGACAATAAAACCGTAGCCGATTTTATGACCGGGCTTGAAAAGACAGCTCTTTTTGCGAGCGTCAATCTGAAAACCCTTCAAAAACATCTGATCCCGGGACGAAATATCAGTTTGAAAAATTTCGAGATATCCTGCACAAAAGTAAGCTTGGCAAAGCCCCCAAAGGCGCCCGCCAATAAGGCGAAAGCGAAAAAGAAATGAAAAAGATCGCGATCTCTTTAAAATCGATCGAACCTTTGTTTGAAAAAATGGAAAAAATATCAAAAGTGCAGCGCCTTTTGATATCAATCGGTGTTTTTGCACTACTCATCGGGGCGTTTGTCTTTTTGTCGTTCTTTCCCAAGCATACCGAAGCCGCAAGATTAAAAAAGAACTACCAAAAGCTGGAAAAAGGACTCAAAGCAGCCAAAAGAGCCGCCCGGCAACAAAAAATGTTTCAAAATAAAATGAAAGCGGCCCAGGTCCGATTCGATATTGCCAAAAAAGCACTCCCTGAAGAAAAGGATATCCCGAGGCTCCTTTCCGATATTTCCAGTTCCGGCAAAGATGCCGGATTAGAATTTCTTCTTTTTAAACCAACACCGGAAGCGCGCAAAGAATTCTTTGCCGAAATCCCGATTCAAATGAAAGTTAGCGGTCCTTTTCATAATGTGGCCGTCTTTTTCGACAAAATTTCCAAACTGTCCCGCATCGTCAATATCAAAGCGCTTGATATGACATCGGTGGACAATTACAGCAAACTCAACACCGCTTGCACAGCGGTCACTTATCGCTTTGTGGAGGCACCGCCCCCAAAGCCCAAACCGCCTAAATTTGCAAAGAAACGACCTAAAAAGGGCAAGAAAAAAAAGAAGCATTAAATGATTGCTAAACATTTCCGCATAATCCTTGGCATACTCGGCTTCATGGGTCTTTGGTTATTATTTCCGGGCTGCGGGGATCAGAGCAAGCCGCCCTCGAGACCGAAAGTCATCAAAAAGAAAATAACCATGCGAAAGACGGAACCGGCGCTTAAAAGCCCACCTTCCCCCCGTATCGAACCCGCGCAGGGTGGCGCTCGGCCGGCCAAATCCCCGTCGCCGCTCCCCCAAAAGACAACCCCGACCGCTGGCAAACAAGCCTTGGCTGCTCTTTCTAAAAAACTCGACCCGGCAGAGCTTTCGGCGGCTGGCGTCGATTATGATCCTAAAGGTAAAATCGATCCCTTTCTACCCCTATTTAAGTCCCAAGCAGACGAAACGAACACAAAAAAAGGTGCCCGAATAAGATCGCATCCCCTTACCCCGCTTGAAAAAATTGACCTGAGCCAACTGAAACTGGTAAGTATCATCAAAAGACCGAGCGGCAAACTGGCCATGGTCGAGGAATCTTCAGGCAAGGGCTATCTGGTTAAAAAAGGAACCTATATGGGGATTAATTCGGGCAAAGTTGTAAAGATTCAAAAAGACAGACTTCAAGTCCAAGAGCAGGTTCAGAATGTATACGGCGAAATGACGCTACGCATTCGTGAGTTGAAACTTCAGAAGCCCCCTGGAGAATAAGAATATGACCATTGATTTGAAATTGCGAAAACATTTTTTGCTCGGATTGATGCTTGTTTGGCTGGCATCGATAGTTATGGGTTGTGCGTCAACTTCGCCCCAAAAAGCACCCGAACAGAGCGAAAAGCAGACCGGTCCCAAACACATCACCCGTATTAGCACCGCCGAAGATCGAGATTCGCTGAACGTATTGATCAGCGGCACGGGCGCTTTAACCTATACCTCTATCAAGCAGCCGCATCCTTTAAGTGTGATTCTTTATTTTCCCGACACGATCCTGGAAAATATAAAACCGCTTTATGCCATCGATAGCGACTTGATCGCCGCCGTTAAAACATCTCAATTCAAAACCCGCAAAGATGTATCCAAAATCGAGATCATGTTGAAAAAAGATATTTCTTATGAGGTTGTTCCCAAAAATTCAGGCTTAAAGGTGGCCTTTCAAAAACCGGCGGCTTTAACCCTTCCTGAGCCGGTTGCCTCAGCGCCGCCTAAGCAACAAAATGCCGTGGCGGTGTCGTCAGATACAGCTGCCGCCGACGCCGAAACCACCCAAAACCGAGCCGACCAGACCGATCTGCAGAAAGCCGAAGAATCCCCCCAACCGTTGCAGGAAAGTTCATCTTCCACTCACAAGACTGAACCTGCGCCATCTGAATTCACCAACCTCGATTCGGTCGTCGTAAACCGGGTTGCAGACGGCATCGAAATCCGGGTTAAGGCTGACCGCCGTATCAAAAACTATCAGGCTTTTGCGGTCGAGAATCCGGCCAGAATCGTTTTTGACATCCAAAACATGAAAAGCCCTTTCCGTAAAGAACAGCTCATTCGGGTCGACACCCCCTGGGTCAAACGGGTGCGCCACTATGGATATTCCGACAAGCTGCGCCTGGTGATGGAAACAGACGCCAAATATTTTTCGTCATTTACTTCAAAATCCTTAGAAAGCGGCCTTTTGATTTATGTGGGCCAAAAAGCAGCCCCAGCTGAAGACGCCTCGGCCGGCACACCTAAACCCAAAAAATTTCAACCCGTTCAAGAGGCAGGGACAGCAGATGATTTCGGAATTATCAGGGCCTCATTGATGCATGTCCGCACCAAGCCGGATCGCAAAAGTGCGTCTTTGGCGCTCCTTTCAGAGGGAACCAAGGTTAAAATCCTCGAGCGGGTCGAAGGCTGGCTCAAAATCGAACACGGCCAGATAAGCGGATTTATCCGCAATAAGAGTCGCTACGTCCGCATCGTCACGGGTGCGGGCGGGCAACACCCGGCCGGGGAACGCGCCTGGGTGAATCGCATCGACTTTTTAAGTGAAGATAAGGGCCGTTCGACGATTGTCATCGGAACCACGCAACCCGTAAATTATACGACCCAAAAACTCCCTGCCAACAAGCTGCATCTAACGCTTTTCGGCACCCAAATTCCAAATTTCCGCAAACGACCGCTGATTACAACCCGCTTTGACAGTGCCGTGGATCGGATTACACCCATTCAGACTCCGTCCATGAAAAACAAGGCGCTTATCGCCATCGAACTGCGCGAACAGACCCCGTATCTGGTAACGCAGCAGGAAAATCTGATCATGATTCGCTTTGAAGCCTCTTCGATCCCCCCCAGACCCTTCGAACAGGCCGACCTGGCGCCTTTAAAAGAGGTTGTCAGCCAGACGATTCCCCAAATCGCCGCAGTAGAAAAAAAGGATCAAAAATCGCCGGGCGAAAAGAAGTATACGGGCGAAAAAATTGCCCTCGACTTTTTCGAGACCGAAATCAAGAATGTTTTTCGAATTTTGAAAGAGGTCAGCGGCAAAAACTTCGCCATCGACACCGATGTGAAAGGCAAAGTTACCATGACGCTAGAAAATCCGGTGCCGTGGGACCAGGTTCTGGAACTGATCCTGAAGATGAACCATCTTGGCAAAATTGTAGACGGTGACATCATCCGTATCACCACCCTTGAAACGCTTGCAAAAGAAGAAGTGCGCCAACAGGCGGAACTGAAAGCCGCCCGGGAAACCCAGGAACAGAAAACGGCTTTTGAACCGCTGTTAACCGAATATATTTCGGTTAATTATTCGAATGCCCAAAACGAAATTCTGCCCCACCTTGAAAATATCAAATCCAAAGACCGGGGAAGTTTGAGTGTCGACAGCCGCACTAATACGATTATCATGACCGATGTGGCCCAAAAGATTGAACAGGCCAGGCAGATTGTGAAACGACTCGACAAGGTGACACCGCAGGTCATTATCGAAGCCAGAATCGTGGAAGTCTCCACCAATCTTTCCCGAGAAATGGGCGTCCAGTGGGGCGCATTACAGGGGAGATATCCGTCGAGCAATTTAAACAAATCCGTTTGGGGAAGCTATGTGGATGTAGGAGATACGACCTTGGGTATACCCGGGGTTATCGCTCCTGTTCAAAATTTGGCCTATCCGCCGCGCACATCGGGTACCAATATCGAGATGAACCTTCCGATTGCGGCGGCCAATGTGGGAGCGATCGGATTTAATTTCGCCCAGGTAGCCGGTATTCCTCTCCTCCTGAATGCCAAGCTCATGGCCATGGAGTCCCAGGGGGAGCTAAAAATAATATCTTCACCCAAGATCGTCACCCTTGATAACGAAGAGGCAACGATAACCCAGGGGGCTATAATCCAGCAGCTGCAATTGGATACCTCCGGCAACACCGTACCCAGTTGGTATGAGGTTCTTCTTGAGCTGAAAGTGACGCCGCAAGTAACCCCGGACGATCGAATCTCTTTGAAAATAAATATTCAGAAAAAAGATTTAGGCCCTCCCGTCGATGGAAGGACATCGATTCTGACTAAGACAGCGGATACGAAGTTGTTGGTCAATGACGGAGATACCGTGATTATAGGGGGCATCATCAAAACGACCCAGAACAAAGACTATACCGGCATACCGGGTCTGTCAAAAATTCCCATCCTGGGCTGGCTTTTTAGATCCAACACCAAAGCCGAAAATAAAGAAGAACTCCTCATCTTTATCACACCCAAAATCGTTCACTTGAAACAGCGCTAAAGAAATGGGCAAGATTCTACTACTCTACGGCTTCGATCGCTTTAATCCCCGCCGCCGCCGATGCCGCCATGGGCGTGTCCGGGATAAGCTCAACGACCTTGGAATAGGCCGCCACCGCTTTTTTGTACTCCTTTGACAATGCGTAGGCTTGGGCCAAATCGAAATAAGTTTCTGCAAGCCGGGGGTCCATTTTTAAGGCTTTTTCAAGAGTCCTTACGGCTTGGCGATACTTTCCCGTGGCAATCTGTGTCTGACCCAATCCCCGCCAGGCCTTGATAGAATTGGGGTCGATCTTTAAGGCCTGACGATAATATTTTTGGGCTAAAAGATACTCTTTTTTGTTGTAATGGACCACCCCCAGATTTGTAAGCGGAAATTGGGGCGTGGCATAAAGGAGATCACCCGTTATCTCCTTAAAAATGGATATCGCCATATCCCAGTCTTTTTTCACCATATAGGCGACTCCCAGGCTGTTTTTTGCCGGCGTGTAATCCGGCTTTAATTCAACCGCCTTTTTAAAATGTTGGATTGCGAGGTCGGTGCTCCTTTTTGCAAGGTATGTGAGACCTAAATCGTAATGCAGAAAAGGATCATCGGGGGTCAGTGTTTCGGCTTTCAAAAGTTCTTTTAGCGCTGAAGTATAATCACCTGATCCCATGTATGCTTCGCCCAGGTTTCGTGACGCCTGGCCCTGCCTCTTCTGCTTTTTACGCGCCTCCTGGTTTGCCGTGCAGGCCACCGTTAAAACCAGTGTGACGACAACCCAGGTCCAGGCTATGCCTCGTGCTTTCATTTGTTTCCCTCAGGTGTGAATTGTTGACCGCAGTTGATGCTTTGTCTGGTCGGTTTTGGAGATTACATATTGATGATCTCGCAAAAAGTCGCTAATTCAGCCATAGATGGCTAAATAAAAAGGTTCATATACAAGGCGTAGTGTTTTTTCAGGAACGAGGCCATACATGTAGTATGCCGAGTGTCTGAAAAAATATTACAACGCCGTAGATGGGACTTTTTACGACGCCATCAATACTCTTGGGATTTTATTTTGATGTCAAGCGAATAATTTTATCGAAGCCCTTTTCTAGCAAAAATTGAATGATTTCGTCCTTAAGAACGCTTTCTGAAACCAATATTTTTATTTTCCCGGGATTCGAAATGAAATAACCGGGGATGGTCAAAGACGTATTGTATTGCGGCGGCCGGTTGGCGGCATAAAATATGGGATCGGCCGTATAATTTACATTCAAGGCCTTCAGCAATTTCAAAAGGGTTGCATCGAATTTCTCATGGGCTTTGATCTGAACGATATTAAGCCCGCTTGCGCGAATGGCTGAAACCGCCTCGCCGTATAGTTCACCGTAGTCAACACATAGGGTTTTGTCCCCTTTGGTGATCAAATTCGAGCGGGCTGTCACCTGTATCCCCGAATACGGAAATGTGATGTCGACATCAGGCGCATATCGATAGCCGAGCGCCTGAACCACTTCCCGTACAAGACGCTCTCGGGCGGCTGCATCCAGATGGATTGTCCTGCTCCCCTTTGACGGCTCTTTTGAAATGCCCTGATACTTCATCCGGGCCAAGCCGCTGCCCCTTAGAATCTCCTTGATGATGATCCCCCGGGTTTTTAGATATCGGGTGACCGCAGGTGAAGTGCACTCGGCCAAGTCTTCGACGATTGTGATGCAAAGGCGTTGTTTGGTCGCCTTTAGCTGCGAGCCTTGATCGATGATCCATTGGGCCCGAATCTCCAGCTCAAAACCGTCATCTGAGATCGATAATTTAGGGGCGTCATCCACTGATTTTTGAGACTCCCAGATACGCTTAAGCATATCTTCCAGCGACAGATTATGCGAAGCCGAGACGACTTTCACATTTTTCCAAAAAGACCGGATCAGATTTATTTCAGAAACCGCCAGCGCATCGGAAGCAAAGAGGATCATTTTCTGATTGTCGGTTTTCAGCAACGGGTTGTTTCTGAGTTCGATTTTTAAATCCTGTCCTGATTTTTGGGGGAAGAAAAAGGCACCCCGGTTGACAACTTTGGCATTGACAACGGCCGCCAGCCTTTCGACTGGAGATTTTGTTCGACTTGGGCGTTCTTTGGGGGGCGTGACACCTGTTGCGGAAATTCGAGTCTTGAACCGAAAGTCATCGACAATATTACCCGCAGCATCAAAAAGAGAATGATACCACGGCTGACTCTGAATTTGCGGATTAATCAAATAGATTTTTTGGCCTTGATAAATGCGATTCAGATTATGGATATCAGGATTGACGAGTTTAAACAGCTTTAACCCGCTCTGGTAGGTCCTGTTCTGAATCGATCCGAAACCGGGCCGGACCAGTTCGGATACAACATCCCCTTTTTTAACGATATATGCCTTTAAAAAGGGCTTCAGGATCTTGTGCACACTTGGCACGGTGATAAACGGGATGGTGACGGTTCCGGTTGCCTGGTCCTTGAAAGCGCCGGGGCTGAGGATCTTTAGGGGGATTAAAATTTGAAGGCCGGGATGAATCCGATCGATATCGGATAGCTGCGGGTTCAATCTTTTGAATACATTTAAGAATTCCGGAAAATCGCGGGTGGCGAATTCTCCCTTTTGCCTGAATATTTTCCAGATATGATCATTTTTACGGACAATATAAGGATCACACAAAATTTCGCGGCCCTGATCCTTTTGGATGATATAGCTTTTGTATAAAATACTCCCCTGGAATATCGAAGGCGACCCGAGGCTGACCAGACAGGCGACCATCATGAAGGCGGCTGTTCGTAACAATCTCCTTTGTGGCATGATGCTCAAACCTTTTTCAGATCTAAAACTGTTGCAATCTCCTCGGATACCTGCTCGACAAACACCTTGAAATTGTCACCCGTTAAAGGCCTGTCCGCTTGGGGGTATTTTTTTAGTTTTTGAGGACGTATTAACAACGGCGCGTTGATAAAAGCCGGATCAGAGGAGATTTCGAATTCTGCCGGAAAGCGGTTATCAAAGTACATTTCGTTAAACCCGGAAAATTTGAGTGCATGGGCCGTGGAATCGAGTATGGCGATCTCTTTTTTATGAACCAGCCCCTCCTGTTGTGCTTTCACAAGTCCGGCCAAAGATTCTCCCCCATGGGTACATGCGATATGGCCGTTGCGATTTGCCAAAAGCTCCCAGTCGATGATATCCTGCTCCTTCACTTGTACCACAAAAACCCGCTCTTCGTCCGCCAGACGATTGTATTGCTCAACAAGGTGAATTACGCGGGGCATTGAAACCGGATTTCCAATCATGGCCGCCTGGGCCACACTCGGCTTCACGGTTACGGGAACGAATTTGCGCTTGGCAACATCTGGTTCTGAATAGTACCGATATACCGGATCGGCATGTTGTGACTGCACCCCGACAATTTTAGGGAGTCTGCGAATAATTCCGGCGTCATAAAACTTAATAAATCCGTTCATTACGGCCGTAATATTCCCGGCGTTGCCGATCGGCACCACGATCACCTTTTCATCCAGATCATATTCGAAATCCTGAGCAATTTCATAAGAATACGACTCTTGGCCCAAAACCCGCCATGCATTTTTGGAATTTAAAAGGGCCACACTGTACTCCTCGGAGAGTCGTTCTACGATCTTCATGCAATCATCGAATACCCCGGGAACTTCAAAAACCGCGGCACCGCTGGTCAAGGGTTGTAGAAGTTGCTGCGGCGTTACCTTTTTATGCGGTAAAATGACCGCCGATTTTATTTTTGGCTGTAGGTATGCCGCATACAGGGCCGCCGCCGCGGATGTGTCGCCGGTGGAAGCACAAATCGCCAGTACATTTGAAATGCGTCCGCTTCCGATCAGGTAGTTAATATAGCTAAAAGCGCTCGCCATGCCCCTGTCTTTAAAAGAGGCACTTGGATTCTGTCCGTCATTTTTAAAATAAAACTGCATTCCTGTTTTTTGCTGCAAGAAGCGGTTGGCCTCCACAACCGGGGTATGGCCTTCGCCCAGATACATCACACGATCCAACGGAATGACCGGTCCGATAAATTCATGATACCGATAAACCCCTTTAAGCGCCGGAATGGTGAGCATCTTGCGGTAATCAAAAATCCGCCGCCATGTTTTGCCGGGAATTGCTTTGAGCCTTTCAAACTGCAAATCGTGGAGGAGGAGAACCTGGCCGCATGCGGGACAAATATAATAAAGTGCATCAATACGGTATTCAAGACCACATCCCAGGCAACGATAAACCAGCTCGCCGTCAGGTTTGGGGATGATGTGCGTTCGAATCTCGCGTGGGAAGGCATCAACTTTCACGGTTCTATTCTTTCCATCCCTCCCATATAGGCCCTCAGGGCTTTGGGGATGATGACGGTTCCGTCCGCCTGCTGATAATTTTCAAGAATTGCCGCAACACAGCGGCCCACTGCAAGCCCTGATCCATTCAGCGTATGAACCAGTTCGGTTCCTTTTTTGCCTTTGCGTCGGAAGCGGATGTTTCCGCGTCTGGCCTGGAAACTTTCAAAATTGCTGCACGATGAAATCTCACGGTAAACACCCTGGGCCGGCATCCAGACTTCAATATCGTATGTTTTGGAGGCCGAGAAGCCGAGATCGCCGGTGCAAAGGGCAATCACCTGGTAGGGTAACTCCAGGCGCTGCAAAATCGTTTCGGCATTGAGCAAAAGCGTCTCAAGCTCTTCGTAAGACGATTCCGGTGTGGTGAATTTGACGAGTTCAACTTTGTTAAACTGATGCTGCCGGATCAACCCTCTGGTATCTTTACCGTGTGAACCGGCTTCGGAACGAAAACAGGGGGTATAGGCGGTGTAGTACCGGGGCAGATCGGCTTCCTCCACAATTTCACCCTGGTGAATGTTGGTGACGGGAACCTCGGCCGTGGGAACTAGAAAGTAATCCCAGCCTTCAATTTTAAAGAGATCTTCTTCGAATTTGGGCAGTTGTCCTGTGTGGGTCATCGATTGGCGATTCACCATAAATGGTGGCAGGGTTTCGATATAGCCGTGTTCATTGGTATGGACATCAAGCATCAGGTTGATCAGCGCCCGCTCCAATCGGGCCCCGGCGCCAAAATAAAGTGGAAACCGCGACCCTGTAATTTTGGCGGCCCTTTCAAAATCGAGGATCCCTAAATCGGAACCGATCGTCCAGTGGGGTAGAGGATCGAAATCAAATTCCGGTCGATTCCCGATCTGTTTGATCACCGGGTTGTCGGATTCATCTTTTCCGACCGGAACTGATTCATGGGGTATGTTGGGTATGGTTAATAGTTTTTCCTGGATGGCATCTTCGGTTTCCGCTAAAGACACCTGGATGGCTTTTATGCGGGTTGAAACCGCCCGCATATCGTGGACGAGTTCCGCCGTATCTTGACCATCTCTCTTCATCTCGGCGATCTGTTGGGAAACCGTATTGCGACGATGCCTTAAGGCCTCGATCTCGGATAGAATAGCCCGGCGCCTTTCGTCATTCTCCTTAAAGATTTGTAGACTGAGTGTCTCACCGCGGTCTAAAAGGGCTTTTTGTACCGCCTCTAATTTGTTTCTGACAAACTTGATTTCCAGCATAATCGTGCATATATTTTCTGTTTTGAGTTTAAGTGCAATTCCACCGCATGTAGACGGGTTTAAAGAAGTCGGGCTGTACCATGGGAACGCCATTTAGTCAATGATTATTATAAGTTGACTTTCATCGCCGATAGGGTGTACAATGAGTATATTATCACGCGTAGGAGAGAAACCGCATGGATGAAATTAAGATTACCAAAAACGATATTCGCAACGGTATCACCGAAAAACTAAAAGCGCTTTCTGAAGCAGAGCTTGCCGCAAAATCAACCATAATCGAAAATAGACTCTTTGAATTTGCCAATTTCATAGAGTCTAAAATCGTTCTGCTCTATGTCAACCGCAAAAATGAAGTGCCAAGCGCACAAATTCTCAAAAGGTCCCTGGATTACAGCAAAATCCTCGTCCTTCCGGCCTTTAACCCTGACACGTATAAAATGACACCCTTAAAGATTGATAATCTGGCATCCGATTTAAAGCCCGGACCCAAACGCATCCTGGAACCCGATGGCAACCGATGCAAAATCGTCCCGATTGAATATCTGGACATTGTGATTATTCCGGGTTGGGCCTTTGATGAAAAGGGGGGTCGCCTGGGTTCCGGGGAAGGGTATTACGATCGGCTGATTCCGAAACTGTCCGTCACCACCCGCAAAGTTGCGCTGGCATATGAATGCCAGCTGATTCAGCAGGTCCCCATGGAATCACACGACAAGCATGTCGATATTTTGATCACCGAAGAACGGGTCATCTATAAAATATAATCCCTTTATGCCCTTGCCGATTACGGGATCAATTTCTCTTTTAGATTGCGAAGGTTTTGCTCCTCCCCCACTGCAATGACAGTATCGCCACCCTTGAGCAATGTTTCAAATGAAGGATTGAACAACATACTCCCATCCGCTTTCTCGATTGCGATAATGATCAGATTGAACTCCTGTCGGATGCCCGAATCTTTCAGCATGACATCCACCAGGCTTGATGATGGGCTGACGGGGATTTC
>CAZNFS010000009.1:14677-38181 GCA_964572695.1 uncultured Desulfobacteraceae bacterium | reverse complement strand
GGTTGTGTCTAATTCCTGGAAAAGATCCATGTCGTTGTTGCTGGCGCACCCGTCTGTTCCGAGACCGACTGTAATGTCCGAATCCAGGAACAGAGAAA
Organism: uncultured Desulfobacteraceae bacterium; assembly: GCA_964572695.1. Classification (GTDB taxonomy): domain Bacteria; phylum Desulfobacterota; class Desulfobacteria; order Desulfobacterales; family CAZHA01; genus CAZHAH01. The sequence goes on along the minus strand of CAZNFS010000009.1, from coordinate 38,083 downwards.
CCGGTGCAATTCCGGAAGCCAGCTTCATGTTGCTTTCCGGAGTGTGAGAAATCTTTGCACCCGACCCGGCAATAAATTCGACATCATGGTTGTCGGCCCACACGGCATGGACCAAAAGGGTGTTCTGATCCAGGAGGCCGATGCGGTTTAAGTACGCAAACGGGGATTCCCGATTTTGAGAAGGAATTTGGGTCGACTCATTTTGTGTTTCGGCTACGTGGATCTGAAAAAGAACATCCAGCGAATTTGCCGCCCTTTTCGCCTTTCTCAACGTTTCTTCAGAGCAGGTATAGGGGGAGTGACAAAAGACAGACGGGCTGATCAGAGGTGAAACATCGTGCCACTTTTCGATAAAAGCGACCGCGGCCTCCACGTTGCGGGACGGGTCCGGCACGCCGGGGGCCGGAAAGTCAATCACCCCCTGGCCCAGAACGGCCCGCATTCCTGAAGCAAGCACCGTAGCGGCCACCTCATCTTCGATAAAATAGCCGTCACAAACCGTGGTGGTGCCGGCCAGCAGCATTTCGGCACAGCCCAGTTCGGCCCCGAGTTTTACGTTTTCCGAATTGATGTATTTTCCTTCCGCCGGAAAAATATGTTCATTGAGCCAGGTGTCGAGGGGAAGGTCATCGGCCAGACCTCTGAAGAGGGTCATGGGGAGATGGGTGTGGGTGTTCACCAGACCGGGCATGATGAGGCCGCCCTTTGCATCGAGAAATTCCTGTGCTTCAGGAAGCGGGGAACCGTCTTTGCGGGGGAAGAGGGTTTCGATTTTTTCGTCTCGGATGCAGACGATGCCGTCTTCAATCGTATCAAAGGCCGGGTTGACCGTCAAAACGGTGCCGTTGTGAACAACCAGATCAAATTTCATGGCGACTTCCTCTTTGGCCACATAGATAAGGCCGGTTTTTCCGATTGAGCATTTTTCACCCTCCTGTTTGTGCCCGTTTGAGTCTAAATGTTTATCTCTTTGATTGCTTTCAGCCGCTCCAGGATCGGTGGATGGGAATAGTTTAGAAACACGTACAGGGGGTGGGGAAGCAGATTGGACAGATTGTCAACAGAGAGCTTCTTAAGTGCCATTGCCAAAGATTGGGAGTCGCCCGTTGTCTTTATGGCAAACCGATCGGCGGCATACTCATTCCTGCGTGATATCATCAACGTGAACAGACCCAGAAAAAAGACGATCGGGCTGTAGAGCATTCCGAAAAAAATCATACCGGCGTAAACAGATATTTGATCCATGTAAAACGCTTCAAACAGCTTCGTGTAGGAAATAAAAAAGGAAAGTAAAAAAAACATCAGTCCGATTTCCGCAATACCCAATATGAGCATCACAAGGAGATGCTTTTTCTTGTAATGACCCATTTCGTGCGCCAGGATGCCCAGCAGTTCCTCAATCGAATGTTGTTTGATCAAGGTGTCAAAGAGAACAATTCGTCTATGTTTTCCGAATCCGGTGAAAAAAGCGTTTGATTTGGTGGAGCGCTTTGAGCCGTCCATGACATAAACGTTTTTTAAGGGAAATTGAATCGAGCGAGCGTAGGAGAGGATTGCATTTTTTAGCGGCCCTTCTTCAATCGGATCAAATTTGTTAAACAGGGGTAAAATCCACGTCGGGGCAACGTATTGAACCACGAGCATGTAACCGGTGGCGGCTCCCCAGCAATAAAGCCAGGCGTGAGTACCGGCATATTCAAAAAAGGCCAAAATTCCTGCCAGGAGAGGTCCGCCCAGCAGAATTGCCAGGGCCAGAGTTTTAATCAAATCAAGCGCAAAAGTACCCTTTGTGGTGCGATTAAAACCGAAACGATTTTCGATCACAAACGTTGCATAAATACTAAACGGAAGCGAGATCACCATTTTCAGCAGCACCAGGATGCCGATAAAAATCAGCCCGGTCCATACCGGTCCAAGCCCTGCCGATCGGGCCCATTGATCCATGAAGGGAAAGCCTTTCCCGAACCAGAAAATAAGGATCAAAAACAGGCTGAAGGTCGAGGTCAGCCAACCGAAACGGGTGTTTACTTTCAGATAGGCCTGGGATTGTCGGTATCGGTCCGCGGCATAGAGGCTCTCAAACTCAACCGGGAGTTCACTCCGCAGTATTGCCAGATTCCGTTTGTCGGCGATAATATGCAGAATGAAATCACCCAGAAGTGTAATGATGATGATGGCGGCAATTGTATTCAAAACGGCAGCTCTGCAATCACTTTCTGAATGATGCTATCGAGTTTGGGTGCCGTATTTTCGGCGGTCGAGATGATTTGGTCCACGTTTGCCGGAACCGGATGATCAGGGTCATGGACATTGGTAATAATCGAAAATCCGAGAACGTGCATGCCGGCGTGTACCGCGGCAATGACTTCCGGAACGGTCGAAAATCCGACCGCATCGGCACCGATGGTTTGTAGGAAACAGACTTCTGCCGGTGTCTCAAGGGACGGGCCTTTCAATCCGACGTAAACTCCCTGCTGCGTTTTGTGACCGCTGAGGCGAGCGGCGGATCGGGCGGATTGTATCAGTCTGGGGCTGTAAGCCTTGGTCATATCGGGAAAGCGGTCACCCCAGGTATCTTCATTCGGCCCGATGAGAGGATTCGCCCCGGTAAGGTTGATATGATCGGCAATAATCATTATGTCGCCCGGATTAAAGCGTGGGTTGAGACCTCCGGAGGCATTGGACAGAATAAGGGTTTTGACCCCTAATTCCTGCATGACTCGAATTGGAAAGGTGATCTGAAGCGGAGAATAGCCTTCATACAGGTGAAACCGGCCTTGCAGGGCGATAACCGGATGTCCCTGCATTTTCCCGATGTGAAGCCTCCCCCGGTGAGTTTGCACCGTTGAAAGGGGAAAATAGGGCAGGTCCTGGTATTCGAAAATGACGGCCGAATCGATGGCTTCGGCGTTTTTCCCCAAACCCGTACCGGTCAATAATCCCAAGGTCGGCCGCTGATCGATACGCTCGCTCAGAAAGGCGGCGGTTTCGACGGCCTTTTGTTTTTCTTTTTGCATGTTTTAGTTTACTTCGATTGAACGTAATTTAAAAGCACTAAATAGGGTTTTGAAACCACTTTTATATGAACCGAGACAGTACCGCCTCCAGTTTATCAAGATATCCGCCGTAAAAATGGTCAGCCTCCTGGATTATCTCAATGTATGCTTTTTGATTCCACTGGGGCAACATTTTTTTAATTGCTGAGGCCGGGGCAATTTCATCACGGCTGCCGGTAATGACAAGCCGCAGAGAATCAAGACCGTGAGAGGCGGGGAAGTCGATAAACCCCAAGGGTGGAGACACCATAACCATGCTCTGCGGGGGAAGATCATCTGAGGTGAGATGGGCATTGACCCAGGCCCCAAAAGAGTAGCCGACCAGATCTATCTGGCTGGTTCCGGAAGCAGATAAAAATTTCAGCGCGGATTTGACATCGTCCTGCTCACCGACTCCGTTATCAAATTGTCCCTCGCTTTGATCGACTCCCCTGAAATTGAATCTTAAAGTTGCATATCCTTTCTGCCGATAGGCTTTGACGATTGTTTCGACCACCGGATTGTACATGTTGCCCCCATACATGGGATGGGGATGGGTGACGACGACACCTTTGCTTTTGCCTCCGACATTAAATAGCCCTTCAATTAAATAATTTTGAGAATGAAATGTGATTCGGCTTTCCACGTTGTTCCCTTTTCACTCTGAAGATAATAAGGTTCTATTAAATAGTGCCCATTCAGCACAACCCTAAAATCTTATTCAAACGCAAAAAAGGTTGACAAAGCGGCCATCATGATGCGCGGAATCGCAGCGGGGGCAAAGAAGGAGGATTGAGATGGCAAACATACGGGATCGGATTGAAAAATGGTTTGAGACGGTTGCCCGGGCATTTTACCGCCACCATTACAAAACCCTCCTGGCGATGCTCTTATTCCTTGCGATGCTGTTGTCCCAAATTCCGAAGATCACAATCGATGTTTCCACAGAAGGTTTCCTGCATGAAAACGATCCGACTCTGATGGACTATAATGCATTCCGGGATCAGTTTGGACGTGATGAACTGATTATTATCGCCATCCGTTCTGAGGACGTATTTGGCGAGGCGTTTCTGCGCAAGCTCAAAAAACTGCATGAGGAGTTGGTGGATAATGTTCCCTTTGTGGAGGACATTACCAGCCTTGTCAACGCACGCAATACTCACGGTGAGGCCGATGCGCTGATTGTAGAGGATCTGCTGCATAATTGGCCTGAAACGGAAGCGCAAAGGGAAATCCTCAGAAAACGAGTCCTGGCGAACCCCCTTTATCAAAATCTTTTAATCTCCGTTGACGGCAAATTTACGACCATCGTGATCAAAACCCAGACGTATTCATCCGAAGGCGTGGAAATTGACGTGTTAAAGCAATTTGATGAAAACTCCGGGACGGATAGTGACCTTTCGGAGACGCCGAGCGGCGAAAACCGGGATGAAGGCAGAGATTATTTAACGGATGCGGAGAACAGCGAGGTTGTCGCAGCCGTCAATCGGATTGCAGATAAATACAGAACGCCTGATTTTCAGATCGATATCGCCGGGTCGTCTGCGGTCACCCATTTTCTTAAACGATCTATGTTTAAGGATATGCGGAAATTTATGAGCCTGGCCTTATTAACGATTGCCGTTTTTTTATTTATCATGTTTCGGCGAGTGACGGCTATGGTCTTTCCGCTCTTGATCGTTCTCCTTTCCCTTCTTTCCACCGTTGCTATTATGGCGATTTTCAAAGCATCGATAAAAATTCCGACCCAGATTCTGCCCTCGTTTTTATTGGCTGTCAGTGTCGGATATTCGGTCCACATCCTGGCATTATTTTATCACCACTTTCGAAAACGCCGTTCCAAAGAAGAGGCCATCACATATGCCATCGGCCATTCCGGCCTGGCGGTCCTGATGACGGCCGTCACCACGGCGGGCGGATTATTCTCTTTTTCCACTTCAGAGGTGGCGCCCATTGCGGATTTAGGCCGCTTTGCCGGTTGCGGGGTTTTACTGGCAATGCTTTATACGATCATCCTGTTGCCGGCATTGTTTGGAATTGTGCCGCTTAAGCCGACTCGATGGGATCAGAGAGCGCACAAAACAACCCTGACGGACAAACTCCTGTCGGCCGTGGGCAGCATCGCAACCACATATCCTTTTGTCATCTTGATTGTGTCGGTCAGCATCATCTCCCTGGCGGGTGCCGGCCTGATGATGGTTCGCTTTTCGCATGATGTCCTGAGATGGTTTCCGAAAGAAAACTCGGTGCGCATCGCCACTGAAAAAATCGATCACGAACTTCGCGGATCGGTCGGCCTGGAGGTTGTGGTCGACACCGGAAAAGAAAACGGGCTCTATGATTACGACTTGCTGAAGCGGCTCGACAATACGGCTGCGTATTTGGAAAAAGTGCATGTTGGCGACATTTTTGTGGGCAAAGCCTGGTCGCTGACCACCATTTTAAAAGAGACCCATCGCGCTTTAAATGAAAACCGCGAGGAATTTTACACGATCCCATCGAACCGCAAATTGATTGCCCAGGAGCTGTTGCTATTTGAGAACAGCGGCTCGGATGATCTGGAAGATTTAACGGACAGTCAGTTTGCCAAAGCGCGTCTGACGCTCAAGGTGCCGTTTAAGGATGCGATCGGGTACAGCAACTTCATTGACGTTGTGCGCAAACATTTGCACAGCAGCTATCCGGATGCCGACATTACGATTACCGGGATGACGGCGCTCCTTTTCAGGACGGTCACAAATGCCATGACGGGTATGAAAAAAAGCTATATCTATGCGCTAATCATTATTACCATTCTGATGATTTTTCTTATCGGTCGTGTGCGCATCGGGCTTTTGAGCATGATTCCCAATCTGTCGCCGATAGTCATCACCCTTGGCCTCATCGGTTGGTTCAATATTCCCTTGAATCTTTTCACCATGCTGGTCGGAAATATCGCTATCGGGCTTGCCGTTGATGATACGATTCATTTTATGCATAATTTCCGAAGGTATTTTGAAGCGCATAAGGATGCCAAAAAAGCGGTAATGGAAACACTTCATACCACCGGCAGAGCCATGCTGGTAACATCATGTGTGCTCTCGATCGGGTTTTTCATCTTTATGTTTGCGACCATGGACAATCTTTTTTATTTTGGGCTGTTAACCGGTTTTACCATCATCATGGCGCTTTTGGCGGACTATTTCATTGCCCCGGCGCTGATGGTGATCGTAAATCGTAAGACAGGATAAGGGCCCCCAATAGTGGTATTGGATTTATAGGAGGAATTATGTTTCGAGTATGCAGTCAAATAATCGCCGCGCTCGCGATCGTTGCTTTTCTATTTGTGCCGGACGGATATGCCGATGACCCCAAAGCCCGGGCCATCATGGAAAAGGTCGATGCAAGGGATGAGGGTGACAATCAGGTAGCCGATATGGAAATGATTCTCATCGATAAAAGGGGTAAAAAAAGAATCCGCAAGATCCATACCTTACGCAAAGACAAAGGTGAGGATTCGTTGCGGCTGATGTTTTTTCTTCATCCTGCAGATGTAAAAGACACCGGTTTTCTCACATTTGACTATGATAACTCGGACAGGGATGATGACCAATGGCTCTATTTGCCGGCATTAAGAAAAACCAAACGCATTGCCTCAAACGACAAGAGCAAAAGCTTTATGGGGTCGGATCTGACATATGCCGATCTGACATCCCGAGATCTTAAAGATTACGCTTTTAGTCTTAAAAAAGAAATCGAAGTCAGGGGCAAAAAGACATGGCTGATCGAATCAGTCCCCCGCACGAAAAAAGTAATCGAAGAGACCGGGTATACAAAGGCGCTTTTGTTTGTACGGCAGGACAATTTTTATGTGGTCCGCGGCGTCAACTGGGTGCGCGACGGGGGCTATTTGAAATTTGTTGATGTTAAAAAACTTGAACAAATCGATGGGATATGGATCGGCACGGAGATGCACGTCACCAAGAAAAAAGGGAAAAAGACGGCTCATAAAACCATTCTCAAGTTTAGTAAAATCAAGTTCGATCAGAAACTGGATGATGAACTCTTTACCGTTCGGCGATTGGAAAAGGGACTGTGAGGTGGGACAGGTTGCGGGATGAGTGATGGTGAGCAATGAAGTTTGGCCAAAAGTGGAAAATCCTGGGTATTTTCATTGTTGCCCTTGGGGTATGCTTTTTAGAAATGCCTGCGGCAATGGCCCAAAATAATACGCCTGTTGAGGAGGTGCTGAAAGGATTTGAGGATGAAAATTTTTCCGATATTTCCGAAACAGAAGAAGAGGCTTTAAAAGGGTTTGATGAAGATGAAGTGGGGAAACCCGACCGTGAGACAACAAAGACCACGGTGCCATCTCCGGTTCAGGTGGATGGATACGCAAAAATCGGATCCTCCTACAACTTCGCCCACGACGCTCCAAAAACGGGCGAGACCGATTGGCGCGGTCTTTCGCGGCTGCGTTCCGAGCTGCAGCTCGATATCAGCCTGAAGTTGAGCGATAGATGGAAAGGATCGGCCAGTGGCAAAGGGTCCTATGATCTGGCCTACGGTATCAACGGCAGAGACAGGTACAGCACCCGGGTGCTGGATGCATACGAAGAAGAATGGGAGTTTCGCGAGACGTATATACAGGGGAGTTTGTTTGATAATCTTGATGTAAAAATCGGGCGCCAGATTGTGGTTTGGGGTAAATCGGACAACATCCGCATCACCGATATGCTGAATCCCCTGGATCTAAGAGAGCCCGGTTTAACCGATATAGAGGATTTGAGGCTACCCGTCACAATGACGCGGCTCGACTATTATTTTGGAGATTGGAGCATCACCGGGATTGCCGTGCCTGAAATCCGTTTCAATAAAATGCCGACTTTCGGGCACGACTTTTTTCCAGGGGTCAATCCTCTTCCCTACGAAAAAATCCCCGCAAATGGTGACGGGAACACCGAATATGCAGCGTCTATGGCCGGAATTTTCAGCGGCTGGGATATTGCTTTTTATGCTGCCGAAGTATTTGACGACGTTGCACATACGGCGATTGTTATAAAGGACTCGCAGACTCAAACCGAACTGCAGCATGCACGCCTGAAGATGCTGGGATCGGCGTTTAATGCAGCGTATGGCAATTGGTTATTAAAAATGGAAGGGGCCTATCTGGAGGGGTTTGAATTTTTTAACGCACCCGGCCAAAAATTTTCCCGAATCGACCTCGGTGCCGGGATCGAATATTCGGGTTTCAGGGATACGACATTGAGCATCGAATCGGTCAACCGGCGGATACTCGATTATGAGGCCGCATTGAGGTTATTTCCCGATCAAACCGAAGAGGACGAAATTCAGTCTGTTTTCAGGCTTTCACGCGATTTTTTCAATCAAACCTTGACACTGACCTATCTTTTATCATTATTTGGCGCCACCGGTCAGGACGGCCTAATTCAGCGGTTTACGATCGCGTATGCGTTTACGGATGCGATTAAAGCCGTCGGCGGAGCGGCATTTTACGAATCCGGCGACCAGGGGTTTTACCGCAACATCGGGGAGAATGATCGGCTTTACGTGGAAATAAAATACAGTTTTTAACCTTTTAAGCTGGTTGCTATTTCAGGGAGAACTTTACCAAAGTGCTTTTGAAAATGAATCCGGATTCAGCGGTTGATCAAAAAGAGAAACGAAGCGTGTGGCTGCGCACCCGCAAAGCTTTAGAGGAAAACCACTATAAGCACAACCGCTATGGAAAGCGGAAGAAGAGTCTTTGGAACCTCTTTGTGTATCTGCTATTGTATTTTAAGGTCCCCTTAAAAGCGACCCGGATATATGACATAGGGAACCGCAATGCGAAAAAGATCATTGTAAACCGTGTTGAAGTCAAAATTCATGATCTGCCCGAAACACTGGATGGATATCGAATTTTACATCTGACGGACCTGCACCTTGACTTTATCACGGGTATTGAAAACAGGGTTTGCGAAAAAATTAAAGCGATAACATGTGATCTGTGTGTCTTAACCGGGGATTATCGGGCGGGAACCAAGGGTGATTTTCAACAAATAATGAAGCCCCTCCAAAAAATCGTTGATACAGTGCAGACGAAAGACGGAGTTTATGCAATTCTGGGTAACCATGACACCTGTGCCATGGTCGATGGCTTGGAAAATATGGGGATTCGGTTTTTGGCCAATGAATCGATTGTGATTCCCAAGGGTGAAGATCAACTCGTATTGACCGGCATAGATGACCCCCACTACTATTTTACAGACCAGGCCAGGTTTGCCCTCCAAAATCAGTTTGAGGGGTTTAAGGTGGCGTTGGTCCATACCCCCGAACTGTATGATTGGGCGGCTGAAAACAACTACCGCCTATATCTGTGCGGCCATACCCATGGCGGACAGGTTTGTCTTCCGGGAGGTATCCCCATCGTAACGCATCTCGATGCAGGGAAAAGATTTTATCGCGGACTGTGGAAATATGCGGACATGACCGGCTACACCAACCAGGGATCGGGAACGGTCGGTATCCCGGTTCGGTTTTTTACCCAGAGCGAGATTGCGCTGATAACCCTAAAGAAAGGATAAATATCATGAGCACAGGCGAATATAACCCTGGAGAGCTGCTCCAAATATCGGGCTACTACTGGAAGACCTGCACCCTCCACACGGGTGTTAAGCTCGATGTTTTTACCACCATCGGCGAAGAGGCATTAACCGGTGCCGAAATCGCCCAAAAGCTTCAAACCGATGCGCGCGCCACGGCCATGTTTCTGAATGCCCTGGTTGCCATGGAGCTCCTCATAAAGAAAAAGGATATGTTTTCCAACACGCCGTCTTCCTTGAAGTTTCTATCCAAGTCATCGCCCCAATACATCGGCTATATGATCAGGCACCATGCCCACCTTGTAGATTCATGGAATAAGCTCGATGAGGGTGTCAGGGACGGGGGACCTTTGAGAGGGCGAACTTCTGTGGTGGATGATGAAAAACGACGCGAGGCTTTCCTGATGGGGATGTTCAACATGGCTATGAGCATCGGCCCGCAACTGGCTAAAACAATAGATCTCTCAGACCGTCAACACCTGTTGGATCTCGGCGGCGGGCCGGGGACCTATGCGATTCATTTTTGTCTGACCAATCCCCGCTTAAAAGCGACCGTGTTTGATCTCCCCACAACCCGGCCGTTTGCCGAAAAGACCATCGCCAAGTTTAATTTGAGCGATCGAATCGATTTTCAAAGTGGAAGTTTTTTAACGGATGATATCGAAGGGATCTATGACGTGGCGTGGCTTTCGCACATTCTGCATGGCGAAGACCCTGAAAATTGTCAGAACATCATTCAAAAGGCGGTATCCGTCCTGAAACCCGGCGGTCAGATCATTATCCATGAGTTTATATTAAAAAACACGCTGGACGGTCCCCTTTTTCCGGCTCTTTTTGCCCTCAACATGCTTTTGGGAACCGAAGGCGGTCAGGCCTATTCGGAAGCCCAACTAAACGAAATGCTAAAGGCAGCCGGCGTCAAAGACATAAGGCGCCTCCCCTGGCAGGGGCCCACCGAGTCGGGGATTCTTGCGGGGATTGTGGCGTAACACTTGCGATAATCTCATCCAATAAAAGCTGAAGACTAAGGGCAGTGTCTACTGACACTGCCCTTAGTCTTTGCGGAAATCGAAACAGGCGGGTTAAACCAATCCCTGATCCAGCATCGCCTCCACCACTTTGACAAAACCGGCGATATTGGCGCCATTCACATAATTACCGGGGGTCCCGTATTGATCGGCCGCGTCGGTGCAGGACTGGTGAATGCTTTTCATGATGATCTTCAGACGCTGATCGACCTCTTCCCGCGTCCAACTGAGACGCATACTGTTTTGCGTCATTTCCAGCCCGGATACAGAAACACCGCCGGCATTGGCGGCTTTCCCCGGACCGTAGAGAAGCGCATTGTCAAGAAAAATATCGACCTCTGCCGGGACAGTCGGCATGTTGGCCCCTTCACTCACCAGAAAAACGCCATTATCAATCAAATTCCGGGCATCCCTGGCATTGATTTCATTCTGGGTTGCGCTCGGAAAGGCACACTCGGCCTTATGATTCCAAAGGGGGTTGTTATCCAATTCAGGATCGAGGGCCGTATATACCGCCGAGGGATACTTTTCGGCATATTCTTTGATGCGCCCGCGCTGGATATTTTTTAGCTTCTTAAGATATTCGAGTTTTTCGGTATCAACCCCCGCTTCGTCGAAGATATAACCGGAGGAGTCGGAGAGGGTGACGACCTTAGCGCCTAATTCGATCAGTTTTTCTATTGTGTACTGGGCCACATTTCCTGAGCCGGAAACAAGGCAATTCATTCCTTCAAGGGTTTTATTGCGGGTCGCCAGCATTTCGGCGGCAAAATAGACCGAACCGTAACCAGTGGCTTCAGGACGGATGAGGCTCCCGCCCCAGTTCAGGCTTTTGCCGGTCAATACACCCGTAAATTCATTGCGCAGTTTTTTATACATTCCGAACAGATATCCGATCTCACGCGCGCCCACACCGATATCTCCGGCGGGGACATCGGTATTCGGTCCGATATGGCGAAACAACTCACACATAAAGCTCTGACAAAAGCGCATGACCTCGGTATCTGATTTCCCCTTGGGATCGAAATCCGATCCGCCCTTACCACCCCCCATGGGAAGGGTTGTCAGGGCATTTTTAAACACCTGCTCAAAGGCCAGGAATTTGAGAATACTCAAAGTGACCGAGGGATGAAAGCGGAGCCCGCCCTTGTAAGGGCCGATGGCGCTGTTCATTTCAATCCGGAAGCCCCGGTTGACATGAACGCCCCCTTGATCATCCATCCAGGGGACCCGAAACATGATCACTCGATCCGGTTCAACGATTCTTTCTAAAATCTTAACCTGTCGATATTCCGGGTTTTGATCGAGGACCGGCTTTACCGATTCGAAAACTTCATCTACTGCTTGATGGAACTCTTTTTCATGCGGATCTCTATTCATTACCGTTTCTTTGATATCAGACATTTGATGCCTCCCTTTTAACAACTACAATTTATGCTTACGATAAGTCCTTGATTGAATAAATATAGAAAAGGTTCACCACAGATTAACACTGAAGTGCACTGAATTCTAAGAATATTCGCGGGTGAAATTATTTATGTATAGTTTGTTTTACAGGAAATGTTCCATTTAACGTTTTTGATAATATGTCAAGGGAAATGTGCCTTTCAAGATTGTGTGAAGGGTGACGGCGGTCTAAAATCGGGCGCGGAAATTCGCTTGACAGATTTTAGTGAAAGCTTTACTGATATACACGAGATTAACCCGGGAGCCCGGAAAAACCGGGCTGAGAGGGGCCCTTGATACGGCTGTGGGTCTTACCGTTTTACCTGATCCGGATAATACCGGCGTAGGAAACGACAAATTCAAATTGAACCATCCTGCAGCCGGGATGGTTTTTTTATTTAAAGGGGTGAGACAAATGGACAATTTATCAGCACAGGCGGCCGGAAATTTATCAAAATTGAGAGAAACCAAACCACTGATTCACAACATCACCAACTATGTCGTCATGAACTACACCGCTAACGCCCTTTTGGCCATGGGCGCCTCACCGGTCATGGCCCATGCCCCAAATGAGGTTGAAGAAATGGTATCGTTTGCCGGAGCGCTGGTCCTCAATATCGGCACCTTGACGGATGATTGGATTGAATCGATGATCAAGGCGGGCAAAAAAGCGTCCGCACAGCAGACGCCTGTAATTCTCGACCCGGTTGGAGCAGGGGCGACTTCATTGAGGACGGCTTCGGCCAAAAAGATTATCGATGCGGTCGATGTGCGCGTCATTCGGGGAAATGCGTCCGAGATATTATCCCTGCGACACAGCGATTCAAAAACCAAGGGCGTGGATTCGATCCACTCGGTGGATGACGCAGCCGATACGGCCAAGATGCTGGCTCAAGAATTGCGCTCAACCCTTGCCATAACCGGCCCCAAAGATCTGGTCACGGATGGTGAAAGGATTATCCAGATATCAAATGGACACCCGTTGATGGCAAGCGTGACCGGCACCGGATGCACGGCGACGGCGACCATGGGGGCATTTTTAGCGGTCGATGATGATCCGGTTTCGGCTTCGGCCACCGCATTGGCCTATTTCGGACTTGCCGGAGAAGCGGCCGGAGAAAAAGCAGCGGCACCGGGGAGCTTTATGATCGAAATGCTAAATGCACTTTATACCATTACACCGGAGATGCTGGAAGATCGCTGCAGGATTGATGTCGTAGCCTAGAAATTCATCGATGAGGGAGTCATGGCCATCGATTTTGCATTGTATCTGGTGACCGACAGGGGATTGTCCCGGGGTCGCAACACCCGTGAAATTGTTGCAGCCGCAGTCCGCGGCGGTGTTACCTGTGTCCAGTTGAGAGAAAAAACATGCTCGACCCGCGATTTTATCAGCGAAGCACTTGCGATCAAGGATATTTTGAAGACCCATGCGATTCCCCTGATCATCAATGACCGTTTGGATGTGGCCCAAGCCGTTGGCGCAGATGGCGTTCATCTGGGCCAAAGCGACATGCCGTTTAAAACGGCAAAGGCAATCGTTAAAAACGCGATGATTATCGGGATTTCGGCGGAATCTTTTGAAGATGCGGTTGAGGCTGAAAACGCGGGCGCCGATTATATCGGTGTAAGTCCGATCTACGCAACACCCACCAAAACAGATACAGCCCCTGCGCTTGGGCTGGAAGGCCTGGCCCGGATCCGTGAACGGGTAAATATCCCACTGGTCGGAATCGGCGGACTCAATGCCGATAATGCCCGAGAGGTCATCCGCTACGGGGCCGACGGGGTTGCCGTGGTGTCGGCCATTGTGTCTGCCGATGATCCTGAAGAAGCCGCCCGGCAGCTAAAGGAGATTATCAAGCATGAACTTAAAAGAGATCGGTGAGTTTGGGTTTATCCGCAAGATCAGCCGCGGCTGTTTGATTCGACCCCGGCATATCATCAAGGCCATTGGCGATGATGCGGCGGCATTCAACGTCGCCCCGGATGAAGTCATTCTTGTCACCACCGATCTGCTGGTGGAACGAATCCATTTTTTACGTGATGTCACAACCGGATTTAATCTGGGGTACAAATCGTTGGCGGTTAACCTGAGCGATATTGCCGCCATGGGCGGAACCGCCCGCGAGGCCTTTATCAGCATTGCCGTTCCCAAAGATTGTCCGGTCGAGTATCTATATGATCTGTATGAAGGCCTAAAATCACTGGCGACTGAATATGAGGTTAATCTTTTAGGAGGGGATACAACCCGCTCCACGGATGATTTGATTATCAATATCGCCGTGGTCGGGTCAATTCCGGAAGAGGAAATCCTGACCCGGGATTCGGCCCAAAAAGGGGATCTGATCTATTCAAGCGGATATCTGGGTGACAGTCGTGCCGGGCTGCATCTGATCCTAAACGATATCGAAGCCGATTCTATGGAGCTGAAAGCGCTCCTTAAAGCCCACATTCTTCCCAAAGCGTATCTTTATGAAGGACGTTTTCTGGCAATCCGAGGAGAGGTTCACGCAGCGATTGATGTGAGTGACGGTCTTAGTTCGGATTTGGGGCATATCGTACAAGAAAGCAGCGTCGGCGCACGGATTTATGCCGATAAGATACCGGTTTCTCCCGAACTAAAATACTTTTGTACCCGGTTCGATTTCGATCCGGTTGATTATGCCCTTTCCGGTGGGGAGGATTACACGCTTCTTTTTACGGTGTCGCCGCAGGAAACCGCCGGGGTGGAAGCCGATTACATCAAGAAGTTTGATCAACCGATTTACCCCATCGGTGAAATTACCGATTCAAAACGTATGGAAATCTGCTACCCGGAGGGAGAGACAAAACCGATAATCCCAACCGGATGGGATCACTTTAAAGCGAGGAAAGAACAATGACCGAACAGTATCACAGGGTCCTCACCATTGCAGGGTCGGACAGCGGCGGCGGCGCCGGCATTCAAGCTGATCTGAAGACATTTGCAGCCAATGGATGCTACGGCATGTCTGTGGTTACGGCCCTCACGGCCCAAAATACGAAAGGCGTTAGCGGAATATTTCCTATCCCGCCTGCGTTTGTGGCGCAACAAATTGAGGCGGTTTTGACCGATATTGGAGCCGATGCGGTCAAAATCGGTATGCTCTACTCGGCTGAACTGATTGAGACCGTTGCCCGGCAATTGAAAAAACATGCCGTCAAAAAAATTGTACTCGATCCGGTCATGGTGGCCCAGAGCGGCGACAAGCTTTTGCAGGATGAAGCCATCGATGCCCTATGTCAAAGCTTAATGCCGCTGGCGATGGTGATTACGCCCAATCTGCCGGAAGCTGAAGTCATCCTGGGCCAAAAACTGCCCGGGATCGAGGAAATGAAAGCTGGTTCAAAGGAGCTGGCCCGCTATCGGAGTAGATGCGTTTACTTGAAAGGCGGTCATTTAGAGGACAACGACAGTACGGATCTGCTTTATTTGACAGATGAGGATCGATTCATAATTCTCGAAGGTGAACGCATCGAGACCCGCAACAACCACGGTACCGGGTGCACGCTCTCTTCAGCCATTGCCTCATATTTGGCCCGGGGATTTACGATTGAAGAGGCGGCCCGCAAAGCCAAAGATTATATTCATATGGCGATTCGGGCCGGTTCCGAATACCGCATCGGCCAGGGCCACGGCCCGGTTCATCATTTTTATCAATTTTGGTCCCAAAAGGAATGATAGGCGTTCAAAGGTTTACCCGCCTTTGGCGGCGCCGGAGGCGACCAGGGTTCAGCGTTCACCGTTCATGGGTTTTGTGTGGATGCACTCTTTGGGAATAGAGATCTTTGAAAAACGTCTAATTTTGTTCAAGTTCAAGAAAGAGGATAATTTGGTGCTGACGCTTCACTGCGTGCAACCACAGGAATACATTGAGTATTTTGAGGATTAAATTTGAGTCTGACGCAGGCACTTCAGTGAAGCTTTAGCGCAAATTGGGCAAAAGGAGGTGTTTTGCAAAGGTCTCGATTAGAATTCGTCTTTTATGTCTTCTATACGATCCAGCTTATAGGATTTGTTTGAATTAACAATGGACAATCTTTCATTGTCCATCTGGTTTGGCTGAAAGATCAAACAGTTTCCCTCAAATATCGCCCCCGGATGGATCATTAAATCGGGGGCCTGGATATCTCCATATACTCGTCCGGAAGGACTGATTTCGATTTTTTCCGTTGCCCGGATCTTTCCTCTGATCTTCCCGCTGACCACAATGCGGCGGGTATGAATATCGGACTCGATGTCCGCTGTTTCGCCGATAATAAGATTTCCTTCGGCCGAAATTTTGCCTTTGTAGGTGCCGTCAATCCTGGCAGTTCCATTGAATGACAAGTCCCCTTCAGTTTCGGTGTCTTCCCCCAAAAAGGCGCATACGTTCGGTTGTTTTTTTAACATTTCTACCTCATGGTTTTTTCAGTAAAATAAATTTTAAATTAATTTAGCCCTGGAAGTCAATCTTTCTTAAAAGTATTTTAGGGTTTCGGGGGAAGAAATCTTTAGGTGCCCGGCCGCTCTCGGGGCATTTCCGGCCATTATGTTGATTCCGGGTCAAAAAAGGGCCCAAATCGAGAAAACCATTGACAAAATATATTAAAAAGCGCTTTCACCGCAGAGACGCAAAGGACGCGGAGACCTCCCATTCTCCATTTGCCGTTGAGAGGCCGGCAAATGAAGACCGCCATGCCTTGGGCGGGTTTTTGCAATTGTAGAAATTTGGTTTGTTATGCCCGAAGGGCATGCTGTTTTTTCTGATCGGTTGCCCCGATCAGGAAAAGGCATTGAAAAAAACTTTGCGAACTTTGCGCCTTTGCGGTGAGGTAAAATATAGATGATACGTGACCGTATTTAGGAACGAGTGACCTAAGCCGGAAGTTAAATCGAATAATAGGATGCTAAACGCTTTAATTAAAAAATTGGAGGCATTGCTGCCCGAGGTCATGGCTGCGGATCGGGCGCTCATCGCCCAGGAACTGACTCGCATCAAGCGTTATCAGGTCGGTGCCGGTTCGGACGGGAAGCTTAAGAAAAGGATTTTGGATGTCGAAAAGAGGCACCAAAAATCGATGCGGAGAAAAATCCGGCGTAAGGAAGCCCGTCCGCGGCTGAACTACAATCGAGAGCTGCCGATTGTGGCCTATAAAGCCGAAATCATCGATACGATTTTAAAAAATCAGGTGGTGGTGATATCGGGCGAAACCGGTTCGGGCAAGACGACTCAAATCCCGAAATTTTGCCTCGCGGCGGGGCGGGGTATCGATGGGATTATCGGGTGCACCCAGCCCAGGAGAATCTCCACCACGACCGTAGCGCACCGGATTGCCGAAGAATTGGGAGAGTCGATCGGCCGGTCGGTGGGGTATAAGATGAGGTTTAAAGAACAGACCGGCCCGCATGGGTTTATAAAAGTAATGACCGACGGCATCCTGCTGGCCGAGACGCTGAACGATCCATATTTGTACGATTATGACACCATCATTGTGGACGAAGCCCATGAACGCAGTCTGAATATTGATTTTATTCTGGGGTTAATAAAAGAACTGACGCCGAAACGAAATGACCTCAAGGTGATCATCACTTCAGCAACTATTGACACGCAAAAATTTTCAACCGCTTTTCACAAGGCACCCGTTATCGAGGTGTCGGGACGGATGTATCCGGTAGAGGTTCAATATTCTGCCGGCGAGACAGAACTTGAAAAGACTGCCGAACAAACACATGTCGAACGGGCGGTCCAAGCCATAGATGAGATCCAGCGTGAATCTTCGACCGGGAGTATTCTGGTTTTTATGCCCACCGAACAGGATATTCGCGAGACCTGCGATATCATTAGAGGAAAGCCATATCGCAATGTCGTCATCCTGCCCCTGTATGCGCGGCTTCCCTCACGCGATCAGCAAAAGGTCTTTCGGAAAACAAAAGAGAGAAAAATAATAATCGCCACCAATGTGGCCGAAACCTCCATCACAATACCGGGAATCAAATACGTAGTTGATACCGGCCTGGCCCGTATTTCTCAATACTCTCCGCGCTTGAGAGTGACATCGCTTCCGGTTTTGCCGATCTCCAAAAGCAGTGCCGATCAGCGTAAAGGACGCTGCGGCCGTGTTGCCAACGGGATTTGCATTCGCTTGTTTTCGGAAACCGATTACGAGACAAGTCCGCCCTTCACCGCGCCGGAGATCTTGCGAGCCAATCTGGCGGAGGTCATTTTGAGAATGATCGCGCTAAAGCTGGGTGAGGTTTACGATTTTCCTTTTATCGATAAACCGGCCGCCAAAAACATAAAAGACGGCATCGATCTGCTTTTTGAGCTGGGTGCGATTACGAGTAAAGAGAAAGCAAGAGGTGGCAGGCGCAGAAAGCGAGGAGGTCGGTTTGTGCTGACCGCCATTGGAAAAATGATGGCTAAAGTGCCCTTGGACCCGAGATTATCCCGGATCCTTATCGAAGCTCACAAGGAAGGCTGTCTGCCGGAAATGGCCGTCATCGCATCGGCTTTGAGCATTCAGGATCCCCGCGAGCGACCGGTAGAGAAAGCTCAGGAAGCGGATCGGGCGCATGCGGCTTTTGATCAGCCCGAGTCGGATTTCCTCACTTTGCTTAATATCTGGGGAAAATACAGGCAAATCTGGCAAACCGACCAAAGTACCAGCCGGAACATCAAGCAGGTCAAAAAATTTTGCCAGGCGCACTATCTTTCCTACCGAAGGATGCGGGAGTGGCAAGATATCCATGGGCAGATCATCGGGATGCTGAGGGAATTTAGGATGTTAAAACCAAAGGATTCCAAGATGAAAATACCGGATTCGGCATTATCCCAACGGGATCCTTCGGGTGGAATTCACGACCCGCAGTATGCAAAAATCCATAAGTCGATATTAAGCGGTTTTCTCTCCAATATCGCCCTTAAAAAGGAGAAACACTATTTTCAGGGGGCCAATGGAAAAGAAACGATGATCTTTCCGGGGTCGGGTTTGTTTGATCGGGCCGGCGCCTGGATCGTGGCCGCCGAAATGGTGGAGACCAGCAGGCTTTTTGCCAGAACGGTGGCCAACATCGACTGCCGGTGGCTAGAGGAACTCGGCCGATCGCAGTGTAAATATTCATATCGCAACCCGCGCTGGGATCGGGGCCGCCAAAACGTGGTAGCCGATGAGCAGGTAAGCCTGTACGGGCTGATCATCATTCCTCAGCGTAAGGTATCCTATGTGAGAATAAACCCTCGCGAAGCTTCGCAAATCTTTATCCGGGATGCCGTCATGGGAGAGGGCCTCAATACCCTGCTGCCTTTCATACGCCACAATCGCAAGCTGCTTGAAGAAATTCGGGACAAAGAGAATCGGATCCGAAGAAGAGATCTCCTGGTCAGTGAAGAGGAGATATTGCGATTGTACAGCAAACTCCTGGAAGGGGTTTATGATCTAAAGACACTCCGGCAGCGAATAAAGGAGCGGGGCGGCGACGGCTTTTTAAAAATGAGCCCCAAAGACCTCATGTTATATGATCCCGATGAAACGGAGCTGGCCCTTTTCCCGGATGAGATTTCCATCGGCAACCACGAGTTTAAGTGCGCCTATCGCTTCAGCCCCGAGCAGGAGGACGACGGTGTAACGCTGAAGATCCCGTCTGACCTCGTGCCGACTGTCTCCTCCGATGCCATTGACTGGCTGGTCCCCGCGCTTCTAAAGGAAAAAATTACGGCACTCATAAAGGGGCTTCCGAAGCAATACCGCAAAAAACTGGTCCCCATTGCCGAATGCGTGGAGAAAATCATGGCCGAAATCCCCCAGGGAGAAGGGCCCCTGATTACCACGCTGGGAAAATTCATTTATGCACGGTTCGGGATCGACATTCCGGGTCCCGCCTGGTCCGAAAAGGGGCTGCCGGATTATTTAAAAATGCGCTTATGCATACAAGACGCCGAGGGAAAAGAAATTCAAACCAGCCGGGACAAGGGCGTACTCAAGCAGGCGGTTTTAAGCACAATCGATGCGGATGAATTTGAATCGGCCCAGAAGGTCTGGCAAAAGGCCGGAATCAGGCGCTGGGATTTTGACGATCTGCCGGATTCCGTGACGGTTCGGGGGAAATCCGGGACCCAATGGATCCTTTACCCGGCCCTAAAGGATGATCCCGATGACAAGCGGCAGGTCCGGCTGTGTCTGTTCAAAGAGCGGGAAGAAGCCCTGCGGGCCCACCAAAAAGGTGTGGCCAGGCTTTTTACGATCCATTTTTCAAATGAATTAAGATTTCTAAAGCGAAAAATCGGATTACCCAAAGGGTCGCAAAAACCGGCCGATTATTTTGGGGGGCAAAAGCATTTCGAAAAAAGCCTTTATGAATCCATCGTGCAGGATCTTTTTTATCGAAATATACGCATGGCCGCCGATTTCAAGGCCCATGCCGGGGTGGTTTTGAAACTGGGAATTCTCGATTTTGGTGAGAAGCGCTTGAACAGGGCTGTGGGTGTTTTGGAAACATACCAGGACACGCGAAAAATCGTTTCTAATCTGGAAACGACAAACAGGGCCAATGCCCGTGCAATCGGTTTTTTGAAGCGCCTCAGGAACGAGCTTGCAACGCTCGTACCGGAAACCTTCATTTCCTTGTACAGCGATGCGCAGTTAGGCCGGATGGTGCGCTATATCAAAGCGATCGGCATCCGGGCCCAAAGAGGTATTTTAAACCTCGAGAAGGACCAGGAGCGAGCCTCTGAATTGATGATCCATACTGAAAGACTAAATGATCTTGTTAAATCGATCTCACCCCTGACCACGGCAGAGAAGCAAGGGGCGATCGAAGATTTTTTTTGGTTACTTGAAGAATACAAGGTCTCGATCTTTGCCCAGGAACTGAAGACATCGACCCCGGTTTCCAGAAAGCGCCTGGATGAGAAATTGAAGCAGATCCAGCGCATGGTGTAAGCCGGATTGTATCGGAATTTCCGTAACCGTTCACATAAATACGCCTCCAAAATGGAGTCCGGGGATAAGAATGCAACACCAGGCATGGAAACCGCCTAAGCCCAAGGGACAAAAAGCAGGTCGCTCGTGACATAGTGACTTCAGACCCTGAGTGCACATGGACTGAAGAGGCCCTGGCACAGAAATTAGGGGTGATACAGCAGACCGTAAACACCTGGATCTCCGATATCCGTGCCCGGCAGAAAGCAAGCCGAGACACCGTTATTATCCGGCTGAACCGCCTTGGATGGCCTCAGGAAAAGATCTCAAAAACAGTGTGGCTGAGCCAAAATCGCGTATCAGAAATTATCGGAAATACCAATTTTGGTGAAATCGACACTTTGCTCTCCCAAGGCCGGGACATGGATTACATTGCAAAACATTATTGCATGGATCTAGCGCTTGGCTGGGGACTTTGCAAGAACGTTTCGATGCCGGAATCGTATCCGCCATGCAAAAGAAAAGAATACTCGGTGTCACCAGCAGATACCTGATAATCGCAAAAAAGCGATGATTTTTTTAGAACGGGATAGCAATCGTTTTTATTCCTCGAAGATCTCCCTCCCGCAACCCCGGCGGCAGCCCGGAAATATTTGCTAAAACTCAGCTCACCCGATCCAGGGGGCTGACAACTGTTTTTTTTCCTTCCCGTAATCCCCATTTTATATAGGCACTTTATGGGTGAATTATCAGGTTTAACCTCCTTCGCATCCTTAATTAATAATCCTTGTAATTTTTTATAGTTATGATAAAAGTTTAACTTGATTCCCCGCGTTTCAAAATAAATTTACATCCTAAATGAGCGAAAGCTAAGGTTACCTCCAGATCCGAGGCTGCCATGGATTGAAAATGAAAACCCCGTTTCTTTTCAGAAGAGAAGTGGGGTTTTTTGTTTTCAGCCTGAAGATCAGAAGTTATTTACAATTTGCTAAAAGAGAAGACACTTTAAAATGAAAACGTTGGTGCCGACTGAAAGGATTGCGAGTAAAATTTATCTAATACGAGGCATGAAAGTTATGCTGGACAGGGATTTGGCTGAACTTTACGATGTGGAAACAAAAATTCTAAAACAGGCAGTTCGGCGGAATATCGACCGGTTTCCAGATGATTTTTTGTTTGAACTGACGAAAGAAGAATTTACAATCTTGAGGTCACAAATTGTGACCTCAAGTTGGGGCGGACCAAGATATTCCCCCATGGCATTCACGGAGCAGGGTGTAGCGATGCTCTCAGGCGTATTGAAAAGCAAAAGGGCAATTGAAGTTAATATCGCCATCATGCGTGCATTCGTTCATTTACGCCGGATGATCGCTTCCCATGAAGATCTCGCTCGAAAGTTTGGCCGCTTGGAGAAAAAATATGATAAACAATTCAAAGTCGTTTTTGATGCAATTCAGGCGCTGATGGAACCACCAGCTACAAAGAAAAAGAAAATTGGATTCACCGTCAAAGAAAAGATAGCGCGTTACGGTAACAAACCGAAAAGAAAGATGAAATAAAAAATGAATCCCCCTCCAAATCTATCAGTCAAGGGCAACAACAGATAGAAAGTGTAAAAGTGAGGAGCGTCGGCAAAATCACGGAGAAAAAATAGCTCAAGATCACGGCTATACGCTTAAAGATCACTAGACTGGAAAACTAAAGGGTGTTATATATTAAAATATCAAAGGGTTATACCTCTGATAGTACCGGTCAAGATGGCGGAATAGCGTTTATGCAAAAACAAAAAAGGAAGAAAGAATTTTAGCTGAATTGAGGAGAAACGTATAAACCTATGGACGTAACTTTCCTGTTTTTTTGGAAGATACGACATATCAACATATGAAGGAACGTCCCGTAAATACGTAAATACATAAGGCCAATTCTTCGGCAACGGCTGCGGATTGATTCAGGGTGAGTTGCCGGCTTAATTTACGCGCACTTTTCCAGGATTGCATGTTCCCATAGATTAAAAAAGCCAACAGAGCCAACGGAACGAAAACGACAAGCAGCTTTAAAAAAATATCCTTGTTTTCAAAAAGAATTTGGTTTTTCGTTAGCGGATAACGGGTACGCATTAAAAACTCCGGGTGAGTGTTCACTAGTGTCCGTCCAGTCCGCCTGCGGCGGACGCGATTGCGCTGCCGAATACCGATTAAACTGTTTCAGCTATTTAGAGGAAAAACACCCCGACCCCTCAAATATATAATATACTGATTCCGTTATTTTGACAACCACTACGGCGTTTCTACTGCCGCCTGTAATGTCGGTTCGGGAAGCGAAAAGGCCTGGGTGGAATTCCGGTTCGGTGAGGAAAAAGCCCGGGTCACAGATAGTGGATTCCCGCCATCG
>CAZNFS010000009.1:9851-14667 GCA_964572695.1 uncultured Desulfobacteraceae bacterium | reverse complement strand
GATCTGCAATAAGTGCAGGTAATAGCTATGGATTCCCGCCTCCGCGGGAATGACGATTGGGTGTAAGGGCCTGTCATTCCCGCGAAGGCGGGAATCCACTGAGCCGGTGCAACATATGATTTACCCGAACGTATTGAGAAGTTACGAAAGATTTGGCTAATTTGCTGGGAGTGATTAAAACTAAGGACCGGTGTTTTTTTACTGGGCCAGCCTGACAATCTCATCAATTTGATTTTCAATCTCTGTTGGAAGCGAGGCCGCCGGTTTTTGGGCCAGCATTTCCAGGGCTTTTTTTTCGGCCACTTTAAAAATATCCTGAGATCCGTCGGTTTCCCACAATTCCCAATTTCTGCGTTCCAACAGTTTTGGCACCCACAACTCCTGCCGAAAGTAGTCGAAAGTATGGTCTTGACTGAGAAACGTGCCTCCCGGACCGACCGCCTGCATGACTTCCAGAGCCAGCGAATCTTCATCAACCACAAGATCGCCGGCCATGCGGCGAATACCGGCCATACAGTCATCACAAAATACAAGATCCGCAAAATCGACCACAAGATCCATATCCAGCTGCATGCCGTCCATTAAATCGGCAATTAGTCCGGTTACCGTACCGATCATACCGGTTTCAAACCCGGCCTGGGCATCCAACAATTTGGAATCCCTTAGCATCGACGGCATCCGGATGGGCAGGCCCAGATATTTTCCCATCTGGGCCATGGCAACTTTAAGAATCCCGAATTCGGGGCAGGCCATGGATATGTTGCCGATTTTCATATCAATCCCGCGTGCAAAGCTGGTGTATACAATCGGGGCTCCGGGATTTGTCAGCTGGGATACCGTCATGCACCCCAGTATTTCGGCATGCGCCTGGGCGATTGTGCCGGCAATGGTGACCGGCGAAGATGTTCCCAGGATCGGACCGGAGCTCAGCATGACCGGTATTTTCCAGCGGCTCATTTCCATCAGTGCTTCCAGGGACTCTGAATCTATTGCGAAAGGCGGCAGGGTCAACACCCAGCCGGAGATGAACGGTCTTTCGCGGAAGCGTTTCTCATCCCCAAGCGCAATTGCCCCCATTTTGGCTGCGTCCTGCACACAGCGGGCCCCCAGCATCCCGCCCGTAATGTGCTTGGTGGTGTTTTTAATGGTTGTGGCCCATGAGTACCAATCGTTGAATTCCCCCGGTACCTCCTGGGGTGTCACCAGACAACCGTTGACGCGAATGGTTTCCAGCTGGTCGGCCATGCGCGTCAAAGCCGCCAGATCATCGTTGGTTGCCGGCCGCTTCTGCCGGGTGTGCGGATCAATGACGTATACCGCCATGGTCATGCAGGCCAGGGCCGGTTCGTGTTTTTCAAAGGTGATGTCATGTTTGGGATCGCGACCGTACAGGGTAACATCTTTGCGCTTCGGTACCGATTCGATGGCGGCAGCAACCAATCGTTCCGGGATACGAACCACATCACCATCCACAATTTCGGCCCCGTTTTGCGACATCAGCTCGAGCGCCTCCTCATGGGGCATTCGCATACCGATTTCTTTTAGAATCTGCAGCGATTGATCGTGAAGGCGTTTAACTTCTTCATCGGACAAAAATTGGATAATCGGTTTCATATACGACACCATTTTTTTGGGAAAGACGGTATGAGTAAAAAGTTGAACAGCGAACCGTAGAACCGCAAAATTTCGAATGTCGAATATCGAAGGGTGAATTCGCTTTGCTCAGTCCTTTTAATAAAATAGACAGAATACCTTACTTCGATATTCGATATTCATTATTCGATATTCGATATTCGTTTTTTTTCAGACGTTTCGGATTCGGATACGACTTCGATCTCGATGGCGCCCTCGGCCGGACACACCGAGTAACATCCACCGCAGCCGACACAGTTGCCGGTATTGACCCGGGTATGCGTTTCTCCATCTTGCATGGCGTCTGCAAAACAGGCTTTGAGACACATCTTGCAGTTGATGCAGTTTTCGGCAACCACGCGTGCCTTCTCAGCGGGCATATCGCAGTAGGCCATGGCGGCATCCGATGCAATCCCAAGCATTTCATCGATGGTCTTATATCCTTTTTCATCCATGAATTTTTCCAGGCCTTCGACCTGCTTTCCCAGCCAGCTGTAGCCGTAACACATGACGGCGGAGCACATTTCCACGATGTGGGCCCCGCTCATGATAAACATGACGATGTCGCGCCAGTCGTAGGCACCGTTGGTTCCGGCGATAAAAATTTCTCCGCCGTAGGCCTTTCTGACTTCATTGATCCAGCGCAGGGTCAACGGCTTGGTCCAGGGACCGCCGACACCGGCCTGTCCGTAAATCAAGGGCTTGCCGGTTTCGATGTCGGGGACAAAACCGATGAAACGATTGGTCAGGGTAACCGCAGCCGCGCCCACATCTCTCAGCCTTCCTGAAAATTCCACCAGGTCGGCCACCTGAGGCGTCACTTTAATCATGATCGGAACGTTGACGGCTTCGGCTACGGCCTGCGTAATTTCACAGGCGTAATCAAAATCCTGGCCCACATTCATACCGGTTCTGACGCCGGGCATCAGCTTCGGATGGGGACAGCCGAAATTCAGCTCAATCAGCGGCACGCCGGCATCTTCCATCTGTTTGCCCAGTGTCACCCAACCGTCAAGTTCAATCGAGCCGATACTGCCGATGACAACGGCACCATGCTCATCCGCATATTTCAACGTTGTCTTAATCTCTTTGATAAAGTCTTCCGGCGGTTCGATGGCAAGGCCGCTGCGGCTGTAAAGACTGAAACTGCGCGGGACTTTACCATGACAGACTTCGTGGCGCGGGTTTAAAAAGCGCCATTTGGCTCGGGTGGTCAATTCGCGCATTTCCGGTGAATCCGTCATGGTCTTGGCAATAACACCGCCTGCGCCGGTATCAATACATTTTTTCATATTGTTGGCGTTTAAGGTCGGTTCGGCCGAAGCCGCCACCAAGGGGTTTTTGATGCGCACACCGCAAAAATTAATTTCTAAATTTGCCATGCTGTTTCTCCTTTGTTACCGATAATAAACTGAATTTAGAGGCTTCGCCCCAATTGGAATGTTGGGCACGCAGTGAAGCATAGCGCTATGCTGGAATAATGGAACAATCCGAAACCTGCAATTACGCCTCTGCCCCCTTCAGCCAATCTTTACGATCGGCCAGAGCCGGGAACTGCTGTCGTGCGGTTTCCAAGTCGGCCAGATCAATTTCGGATTTGATGATGACTTCCTTGTCACCGGCACCGGCCAGAATCGTACCCCAGGGATCGGTGATCATGCTGTGGCCGACAAACTGAATGCCCTGATTGAATCCCACGGAGTTGGAAGACATAAGAAAACACTGGTTTTCAAGGGCGCGCACCCGGTTTAACATCAGCCAGTGCCCAAGCCTCGGATACGGCCAGGCGGAGCATATCAGAAAAATTTCGGTTCCCTGTTCGACCATTGCGCGAAACAGTTCCGGAAAGCGAAGGTCATAGCAGGTGGCCAGACCGATTTTAGCGATGGGCGTATCCACCACGACGACCGTATCACCGGGAGTCAGGATGCGGGTTTCTTTGGAATTGTAACCGAAAAGGTGTATCTTGAGATAGTTGGCCAGAACATCGCCGTCGGGGGATATCAGATAGCTGGAATTGTAGAATTTGCCGCTTTTTTCTTCAACGAAGCTGCCCGTATGCAAATACGCACCGATCTCTTTTCCAGCTTCGCGCAGCCTTTTTAAAGTTTGCCCGTCATTGTCCTCGGCCTCCGAGACGTAGCGGTCAAAGCTCATAAAGCCGACGTTCCAGATTTCCGGTAAAATGACAAGATCCATTCCTTGACAGCGGTGAATATTTTCAACCGCTTTGTCGATAGTGGCCGTTTTATCGCCCGAAACCACGGACATTTGAATCGATGCGACGTTCATAAGCTTCCTTCTTTCGTACCCTGAAGGGCGTAATGGGTTATTTGTTAGGGATTAATCGGGTGCCTTTCACTCAATTAGGGGCATACCTACTCCACCGTGAGGTAGTCCAGTGGTTTGACGTCATAAGAGATTTCCAGGCGACGATTGAGTTTTTCGTCAATCAATTGGGCCGAAAATTTTTCACTGAAAATAAATTCTCCCGTCAGCATTCCCATGGTTCCTGAATAGAGGATCAGATTCTCCAAAGGGCCCGGAATTTTGCTTTTTACAAACGCCATCAGTTCCCCCGGATTCAAAAGTAACCCCAGACGGCCTTCCTGGTAGAGGGTGTCTTGGCCGTCTTTGATAACACTGGCGCGCATTAGAAGGTCATCCCAGTGTCCTTCAACCTCATCCAGGGGCCAAACCATCCGACTCATCAAGTTGGGACAAATCTGTTTCGCCCGCGGGATATCGGTTTCTTCCAGATGACGGTCCGTATGGTCGCTGCCCAGGCCGACATATATTTCGTCTTCTGTGACGATACAAAGAACATATTCCACTTCACCGGAGGTTTCACCGCCATAGACCTCAATTTGCGAATCAGTTGTCAGGGCACTGCAAACCACCGGAAATAAAACGGGTATCGATTTCGGCCCGGGAATGCCCTTGGCGGCCAGCTCATCGATGTGCCGGCGAACTTCTTCCTGATTTTTGCCTACATAGCCGGCGTTGATCATACGGCCGTAACTAAATGACAGCGGCCGGCGCTCCTGTTTGTTTTCCAGCACGAGATCTAATTTCAATCTTCTTCTCCTAATCATTAAGTGAGTCTAACCCGGGCGGATCGGCAGCCGATCAATTCGGATTACTTATTATGGTATCTGATTTCAAATGTGACGCACCCGTAAGG
>CAZNFS010000009.1:0-9751 GCA_964572695.1 uncultured Desulfobacteraceae bacterium | reverse complement strand
TCAATTCGGATTACTTATTATGGTATCTGATTTCAAATGTGACGCACCCGTAAGGAATCTTATAGGGTCCGTGGATCATTCCGGGGGGGCGACAGGCATAATATCCCGGCAGGAAAGTTTCCTTTTTGGCCATATCGTAGAGGCTGCCCTCCACGATCAATACTTCCTCCCAAAAATCATGGACCAGGGTCTCCGCGGTTTCGATGCCCGGCGGGAATTTCAGCATGCGGGTGTAATCGCCGGTGTCCGGATCGAGGCTGAGAATTTTTTCTTTGATCCCCAGGGTGTCTCCTTCCACCGGGCGCCATTCGTAGTGCGTGTCATAATCTTTAAATTCGATTTCAGGCTTGGCCATGGTTGTATTCCTCCTTTTATATCCTAACCCGGATAAACCGGAAATGGATTGATGATTGGTGATTGATGATTGTCGATTGGTGGAAGTCGCTTCGCTCCGGCAATCAACAATCGAAAATCATCGATTTATAGTTAATGCCACAATATCCGCTAATTTTTTTGCCATAAAAAACACAAAATCCATTATTAAGAAACAAATTGAACAAGAAACGCCCAATAAGGCGTTTTTAACTCAACTGGGTTCAAACCCGTCAGCTGTTTGCGTTCTTTTTCAGCTCGGTCAACAATTTTTCCGGTGAAACGGGTAACTCTTTAACCCTGATTCCGGTGGCATCGTAAATGGCATTGGTTATGGCCGCCATTGTTGGATTCAGTGCCGGCTCTCCGATGCCTTTAGCACCGTAAGGGCCGTTAGGTTCGATGGGTTCCACCAGAATTGGTTTTATTTCGGGCACATCCAAAGCACTCGGAACTATATAATCAACAAAATCAGCATTGATGATCTTGCCGTCTTGGTAGGCCATATTTTCCATGAGCGTCCAGCCGAGACCCTGGGCCACACCGCCTCTTATTTGCCCTTCCGTGGACAACGGATTAATAGCCCGTCCGACATCATGGGCACCCACAAAATTGGTAACTGTTACCTGGCCGGTGTCCGGGTCGACTTCCACTTCTGCAATCTGGCAGGCAAAAGGATAGGCTGGAGAAATATTGCCGTATTTCGTTTCCGGATCCGGCAAAACCGTCGGTGGTTCCCAAAATCCGGTCGCAACCACCGGTGCTCCATGGCGGTTAAAGGTGGCCTGTTCAGCCACTTCTTTAAACGGCACATGCTTTTCGGGAGTACCACTGACGAAGAATCTGCCTTGGCGGCATTCAATATCTTTGATATCGGCCTCAAGCATTTCAGCCGCCACCTCGGCCAGTTGTTTGAAGGCTTCATCGGCAGCCGCCAAAACTCCGTTTCCGCCCATAAGCGTGCCGCGGGTGGCGAAACTGCCCAGTCCAAAAGGAGAAATGTCGGTATCGACATCGGCTACATGGACCATCTCCAACGGAACCCCCAAACGTTCGGCCGCAATCTGGGCGAAAGTGGTCTTTTGCCCCTGGCCCATGTCGGATTCACCGTGGTATACAGTCACCCGGCCGTCTCTTCCAATACGGACGATACCCGCTCCGCCGTCAAATTCACGGGCAAATGGACGGTTTCCGGATACATGGTTACAGCAGGCCAATCCGATTCCTTTAAGCGGCTCTTTTTGCCGGCGTGTCTTTTCCCAGTCGGCTTTCGCGGTTGCTTTGGTAACACACTCCTTTAAACCCGAGCTGGTAATTTTCCAGCCGTGAATGCTGGTTTCGTTCGGTCCTATACCATTTTTTATTCGCAGCTCAGCCGGATCCATATTCAACTGATCGGCGATCATGTCTAACGCCGATTCAAGCACAAAGGTCGCCTGAGAGTTGCCGAAACCGCGGAAACAGGATGTGGGCACCGTATTCGTATAAACAGTATAGCCTTTTGAACGCACATGCTGAAAACGATACAGCGAGTCAACCCGGTAGCAGGCCGTGGACACAATCACCATGGAATACACCAGCCGGGAACCGGCGGCACCGACAACCTGCACCTCTTTCCCGGTTAAGATACCCTCTTTGGTGGCACCCAGTTTGATGTCGATGTACATTGGTACCCGCGGGTTTCCGGCAATAAAATCTTCATAACGGGTGTTGACCAATCTTACCGGTGCGCGCGCCTTTTGGGCTAAGACTGCGGCGACGAGATGGATGTTGTTTTCCATCTTGGCGCCAAAGGCCCCACCGTAGTCGGGAATTATGACGCGGATGTTATCTACGGAAATGCCCAGCGCTTTGGCATATGTCATGCGCATCATGCTTGGAATTTGACTGCCGGTCCACATCGTAATCCGTCCTGAAAGATCAACGTCGGCCAGTGCAGACATCGGTTCCATATAGGCCTGGTAAACCTGGTTGGTATAGTAGCGGTCTTCATAGATGATATACGAATCTTTAAAAGCCTGGTCCACATCGCCGGCTTCTACTTTAAATTCAGCGGCAATATTGGCGGGCTTGTCATCGTGCACCAAAGGCGCTCCCGGCTGCATGGCTTCCAGCGAATCTGTTACAAACGGCAGTTCTTCATACTCGACCTCTATCAACTCCAGGGCTTCTTCGGCCGTATCTTCATCAATTGCGGCGACGGCCGCAACCTCATCTCCGTGAAATCGTGCCTTATCTGATGCAAAAATCGTCCAGTCTTCAGAGCGCGGCCCGAATTTAATTCCCGGCGTATCCGCATAAGTGACAACAGCTTTGACCCCTGAAAGCGCTTTAGCCTTTGACGTATCGAGATTTTTAATTTTTGCATGCGCATAGGGGCTGCGCAGCGTACGTCCGTAGAGCATGCCCGGCAAGACCAAGTCCGTGACAAACTTTGTTTTGCCCATGGCTTTGTCCATGGCATCAATCTGAGGAACAGATTTACCGACAACATCTAATTTATTCATTTGAATCGACCCCTTCCTCTGCCTGAATATCCGATCCGGACCGGGTGCAGGATTGAATGGCTGAGACGATTTGATTGTAACCGGTGCAGCGGCACAAATTACCGGCGATGGCCGACTTAATTTCGGCTTCGTCGGGATCCGGGTTCTCGTCCAGCAGGGCCTTGGCCGCATTGATCATTCCGGGCGTGCAGAAACCGCACTGAACGGCTCCCTTTTCAACAAAGGCGGCCTGAAGCGGATGCGGTTCGTCCGCGGCGATGCCCTCGATGGTCGTGATTTGTTTTCTGTCCGCATGCGCCGCCAGCAGCAAACAGGAATGAACCGGCCGGCCGTCCAACAAAATGGTACAGGCCCCGCACTTGCCCAGACCGCATCCCTTTTTCGTGCCGGTCAAGCCCAGATCTTCGCGCAGCACATCCAGCAGAACCCGGTTGGGTTTGACTTCCAGATGATATTCTTCACCGTTGACGGTAATATTGATCGGAACGCGCATTATTAATTTCCTCCGCCGTTTTTGAGAGTAGACAGGACTTTTTGTGCACATTGATGAAGAAAAACATCGATGATGGTACGTCGGTACGATGCCGTGGCCCGCACGTCATCAATAGGGCTGGCAGCTTTTACAGCAATTTGGGCGCAATGCGATACTTTTGTGATGGCCTCATCCAATGTCAATCCAACTAAAATGGCTTCGGCTTCCGGCACCCTGATAGGCGTCGGCGCTACACCACCCAGAGCGATGCCGACCTCGGCCAATGTTTTTCCGTCTGATCCGGTCTCCGCCTGAAACGCCACCCCGGCCAATGAAATATCGACCGCCTTTCTTCTGCGAAGTTTCAGATAGCATCCTGCCGAGGGGTGTTTGGGAAGTTCAAGTTCAATTTCTTTTAATATTTGACCGGGTTCCATTGTCGTTTCACCCGGCCCGGTAAAAAACGAATTGATGGGTATTTTCTTTTCTGCCGCTTTTGATGCCAGTATAAGCTGTGCGTTCAGCACCATCAGCGGGGGAATCGAATCGGCCGCCGGCGATGCATTGCAAATGTTGCCGCCGATCGTGCCCACATTGCGTATCTGCCATGAGCCGATAAGACCGACCGCTTCACACAAGATCGGAAGATTTTTTTTCAGGAAAGGATTTGCGGCTAGATCGGCATGTTTTGTTAAAGCGCCGATCCGAACCCCGGCATCATCCGCATGAACGAAGTCCAGCTCATCGAGGTTGTGGAGACTGATGACCCGGCAGGGCTGGATATTTTTCTTTTTCATATTTAAAACCAGATCCGTACCCCCGGCAATGACTTTGGTATCCGCTCCGGTAATTCCCAGTTCGCTCAGCGCCTCATTCAAACTGGGAGCCGCCCAGTAGTCAAAAGACCGAATACGCATTTTTTCCTCCTTACTATAGTTCCGACTCTACAACCGCTCCCTTGCTCTGATCCAGATGATGGATCATGGCTCGGCGGGCTTCCTCGGAATTTCCCCTTTTGACGGCATCCAAAATAGTATGATGCTCTTCGATCACTTCCAGCGCACGGCCTTCCAGGGCCAGGGCCTTTGTTCCCATGGCGTGGATCATATCCCTGATGTTGTCCAGGATGGCAATTAAACGGCGATTATGGGTTAACTCGCTGAAACTGGTGTGAAACACTCTGTCCGCCTCAATAAATGCGATATAATCCTTTTGCTTGGCTGCCTTGCGCTGCTCGAGCAGAGATTCTTCGATTTCCAGAAGATCAAACGGAGGGGAGGCCTTGGTGATTTTTTCCACCGCCGCCAGCTCGATGGCTTTTCGCAATTCAAAAATTTCATCCACATCACGCCGGGTGAAGCGATTGATCATCAATCCCCGGCGGGGCAAAAATATGATCAGATCCTGGGAGGCCAGTTCCAAAAGCGCCTCTCTGACCGGTGTCCGCGAAATACCGAGATCAGCCGCAATTGCCTTTTCATTGTACAGTTCACCAATTTTCCACTGGCCGGAAAGGATCGAGCTGCGGATGGCTTCATAGGCCATTTTGGCCAGCGATTCCGGTTGTTTTATGGCAGCAAACTTTGGCATAAAAAAATCCTCTTTTCTGACAATATAATGTCTTTTTTGCGACAGTATATAATTAGAATTATGAGGTCAATATCATTAACTTCGCCACTCACTGATATCATTTTGTCATTGCGAGCCGCTCCGATTTTCCGGATAAACGTCGCCACGCTGCAAGCTCTTTGATTTTATAACAAGATTGCTTGGCACCGTTTATTCCGCATTTATAGCGGGCTTGCAATGACGGTAACATTGAAAAGGCTTCATGTATCGGCATTAATTGTGAGTACCGGTTTCACTCCCAGCCGTGTTTCTGATATATTATATACCGTATTTATTTTGTCAAGTCTTTTATTTAGTCATATAAAACCCCGTCTTTTAGACGGCCTCAGAACACCTTGGCTCTACCTCAGAAATGTTTTTTAAACTGTATTTTCCCCCGTCTCACCCAATTCCGCTTGGTGCAATGATCATATTCTGTGAAATATGAGGTCAAATTATCGTTCGTTTTAATCGTATGGGGCCACGCTTTATCAATAGGATTTTATTTCAAAAATTTTTTCTTGACAAGCTGTAGGGGATCATATAATTGCTTCTGATATATTACATTCAATAATATCTTATTTCAATTTCGCCTAATTTCATTCAGGCGATAAGCTCGATTGGGTCACAGTTGTTTTGCCGATTTAAATGCAATGCTGAAAAGGGGCTGTTTACGCTTCGGAGTTTATGATGACTGACAATTCACAACCGGTAGGGATCCTTCAGGCAAGGGATCTTTCGATGGCTTTTGGGGGCCTGGAGGTCTTCAAGAATATCAGCCTCGACATTGCCGAGCATCAAATCGTGGCCCTGATTGGACCCAACGGTGCCGGGAAAACGACTTTGATCAATTGTATCACCGGCGTGCATAAACCCACCCAGGGGAAAATCGTCTTTGAGGGACGAACCATTTCCGGCATGCGTCCGCATCAAATCTGTCGCACCGGTATTGGCCGCACCTACCAGATTCCGCGACCGTTCATGAATATGAGCGTTTTTGAGAATCTCCAGGTTTGCGCCAAACCGGGGCAGGTGGATATTCGATGGCTGCTTGATCTGGCCGGTTTATGGGATAAGCGCGAGCGGTTGGCAAAAACGCTGACATTTCAGGAACGACGGGCCTTGGAACTGGTTCGCGCTCTATCCGTCGATCCCCGATTATTGCTGCTGGATGAAACCATTGCCGGGTTGAATCCGGCCGAAACCAAGGAAATGATGGCGATTTTAGCCCGCATTCATTCGGAATTTAACGTCACGATCCTGTGGATTGAACATGTGATGAGTGCCATTATGGAGACCGCCCAACATATTTTTTGCCTGCACCAGGGCGCACTCATCGCCGAGGGATGTCCGGCGGATATTGCCAATGACGAAAAAGTGATTGAGGCCTATCTGGGCGAAGAATACCTGTTTTCCGATAAGTAGGCTGGCTATGTTGAAGATCGAAGACATAAATGTTTTTTACGACGGCCTTCAGGCACTTTATTCCGTTTCGCTTGAGGTCCAGGCGCAGGAGTTTGTGTGCATCTTGGGACCCAACGGGGCCGGAAAATCGACGCTGCTTCAAGCCATTGCCGGCATGCTGGTGCCCGGACAGGGAGCGATCTCTTTTGAAGAGCGCCCCATTCAGGGCCTTCCGGCCTATAAGGTGGCTTCCCTGGGACTGGCGCTGGTTCCGGAGGGAGGCTGGCTCTTCGGGCAAATGAGTGCCGAAGAGAACCTCTTGATGGGTGCCTACCCGAAAATGGCGCGTCAAAATATAAAGCGTCATATGGATGTTGTTTTTGATTTATTCCCGATTCTAGCTGAGCGCCGCAAGCAGCAAGAAGAAACCTTAAGCGGCGGAGAGCGCCAGATGCTGGCTGTCGGTCGGGGGCTGATGAGCAATCCCAAGATGCTCCTGCTGGATGAACCTTCCCTGGGATTGGCGCCCCTGGTTGTCAAAGATATCCTCAGCGCACTCGTCCGGATCAATCAGGAAGAGAAAACCACCATTTTATTGACCGAACAGAATATCTTTCACGCGCTCAAAATCAGTCAACGCGGCTACTTGCTTGAAAATGGCAGATTTGCCATGCAGGGGGCCAGCAAGGAGCTGCTGGGTAATGAACACATCAAGAAAAACTATTTGGGGCTCTAATATTAACGGTTTCGCAAAAAGTCGAAAAAGATGTCATTGCGAGCCCCGCAACGAGTGCGGGATAAACGGCGTGAAGCAATCTTGTTTCTGTAACTGACTAAAATTACCAGGTTGCCACGTCATGAAGTTTATCCCCGGAATCGGGGCTGCTCGCAATGACGGCTGAAGGGTCTTTTTGCGACACCACAACATCAACACAATTAAAAAAGGAGGTTTGTATGAAAAAGTCCATTTTATTAACCGTTCTAACTTTAGTTTTGTCCGTTTTTTTGCTCCCGTTCGGCGCAGGCGCCGCGGATACGATCAAAATAGGCGTCGTTACGCCCCTGTCCACCGGTGATTTCAGATCCGGTAAAATCAACGTGCAAACCGTTGAATTGGCGGTAGAGGAACTCAATGCCAAAGGCGGGATCCTGGGCAAAAAAGTTGAGGTCGTCATCGCCGACGACGAGGGCAAACCGCCCGCCGGGGTCATTGCAATGAAGAGAATGATCGCCTCAGAGAAAGTCTCCGCCATCGTGGGGTTATGGCACAGCTCGGTGGCTGTGGCCCAGGAGAAGGTCGCCACCCAGATGCAGGTGCCGATGTTGCTTCATTACAGCTGGTCCGACGATTTAACCGCAGGTCATTCGGACTATGTCTATCGCGTAGGTCCTTTTAACGCAGAAATTGCCCAACTCGCGTTGCCTCATATTAAGAAAAATGTCAAGACCATGGCCATCCTGTATGAAACCAATGCCTTTGGTACCGGTTTTGCCGACTACCTGGAAAAAATTTCCAAGGCCGCTGGGCTCAACGTATACAGTATCGGCTACCCCCAGGAGGCAACGGATCTTAAACCCCAGCTTCTGCAACTGAAGGCCAAATCGCCTAAGCCGGAACTCCTTGTGATCGCCGCGGTTTATGAGGCCACCAACCTGATACCCAAGCAGGCCCTTGAAATCGGCTTGGCACCCGAAATGGAGATCCTTTGCAGTTGGGACTGGCCCACCTATCCGGCCTTTCAGGAAATCCTGGGCGAAAAGGGTGTCGGTGTGACCTACGCTACCTTTGAGTCGGACTTGCTGCAGCTGTCCCCCCTGGGTAAAAAGTTTAAAAAAGCCTACAAGGCAAAATACAAAATGGATCCGCCGGTTTTCGCCCTTTTTCTGTATGACGAGGTCATGATTCTGGCAGAGACCATGGAGCGGATCAAATCATCCGATCCCAAAGCTATTGCCGCAGGGCTAAAGGACACAAAGTTTGAAGGCACCACCGGCCTGATTACCTTTGAACGTAAAGAAGGACCCATCTGGAACCAGTGGATGGGACATCAGCTTTTCATCAACAAGCTGACTGGCGTTGAAGGAAAAGGATATACACGCAAGCAAGTTTATCCCTAAAGGGTTCTAACCTGATCAAAACATCCCGGGGGTACCCTTCCCCCCGGGATATTGTTTTCGGAGATTAGCGCATGTTATTGGAACTGATTGTACGCGGCATAACTATTGGTTTGGTTTACGCGCTCATGGGCGTCGGGCTGGCGCTTTTAAACGGCGTCATGCGGATCATCAATTTTGCCCACGGTGAGTTCTATATGATCGGGGGCTATATGGCCTACTATTCGATGGTTCTGCTGGGATTGCCCTTTTATGTGGCAGTGCCCACGGCCATCGCCATCACTTTTTTACTCGGTGCGGTGGTCGAAAAACTGCTCTTGAGCCCCATTCATAAGCAGGACATTGAAAAGCCGATGGATTATGCCCTGATCATGACGTTTGCATTGCTGCTCTTTTTCCGGCAGCTGGCGATCAAAGTCTTCGGACCTTTTCGTCATAAACCACCCGACTACATTCCCTTTGACGTCCACATCCTGGGCGTCAATATCACTGGCAACGAGGCGCTGGCCGGCATTGTTTCCGCGCTGCTGGTCCTGGGCCTGGCCCTGTTTATAAAGAAGTCCTGGCGGGGGCGCGGTTGGAGAGCCACCACCCTGTCGCGCAACGGTGCCAAGATAAACGGCGTCGACATCGCCAAGGAGAGTTGGATTTCCTGTGGTGTGGCATGCGCACTGGCAGGCGCCGCCGGTGCCCTGGTGGCCCCTATTTTTACCTTGTCGCCCATGATCGGCGGTTCTCCGCTGGTTAAAAGCTATGAAGTCATGGCCATTGGCGGCTTGGGCTCTATCGCGGGCGCTTTGGTGGCCGGATTGATGCTGGGCGTCACCGAGACGTTGGGCGCTTTTTACATTTCATCGGCATACAAAGACGCCATCGGTTTTTTGATGATGGCGTTTTTTCTTTTGTTCAGGCCCCAGGGGCTCTTCGGACTGAAATAGTGTCCGTCCGAAAATGAGATAATTATTTCAAGTTCAAGGAAGGCGAAAATTTTAACCACAGGAATACATTGAGTATTTTTAGGATTAAAATTTGAGCATGACACAGAAATTGGGAGAATTAGCCTT
The DNA here is from genome assembly GCA_964572695.1 of uncultured Desulfobacteraceae bacterium. Lineage (GTDB taxonomy): Bacteria > Desulfobacterota > Desulfobacteria > Desulfobacterales > CAZHA01 > CAZHAH01. Next base: position 209 of record CAZNFS010000009.1, on the reverse strand, counting down.
TTTCGGACAGACACTAAATAGCAGGTTGAATCACTTATGAACAGAAACGAGATTATCTTCGCCATCGTAATAATCGCATTGGGCCTGGTTGCACCGTGGGTTTTACCCTCAGTGTGGACAACGGTGGTCAGTATATTCTGCTACTATGCCATCCTGACCATCGGCTGGAATATCATTTTCGGCTATACGGGACTCTTTTCATATGGCCA
>CAZNFS010000008.1:0-39137 GCA_964572695.1 uncultured Desulfobacteraceae bacterium | reverse complement strand
TTTGATGCGTATCGGCGAGCAGTGAAACAATCTCGGCTTGAGGAAGATTGGTGTCCTGATATTCATCGACCATTATATAACGGTATGCGGATGATATCTGTTGCCTTGCGGCGGGACGGTTTTGCAGCAGAAGCAGCAGATAGACCAGCAGGTCATCGTAATCTAAAAAATTGTGCTCGATTTTGCGTTTGATATACAGGTCGTGCAGGGGGACGATGTCCTCGATCAGGTCGATAAAGTGGGGGTATTCGTTGTAAATGACATCTTCCACCGAGAGCACTTTGTTGACCGCCTTGCTGAAAATATCGGCCAGGGTCTGCTTGCGGGGAAATGCGCGATGTTCGGGTGAAAGACTCATTTCGCCGCGGATGATTCCGATCAAACCTTCGGCATCGGCGCGATCCAGAATAGCGAATCCCGGATCTATTTTCTGATGGGCGGCGTGTTTGCGCAAAACCGCATTGGCAAATGAATGAAACGTGCCGCCGGCGACGTGTTCACAACGGTTATCCAAAAGCTGAGCGGCGCGCATGAGCATTTCATAAGAGGCCTTGCGCGTAAATGTCAAAAGAAGGATCGCCCGCGGCGAAACGCCATCTTCCACAAGCCGGGCAACCCGATAAGTCAGGGTGCGCGTCTTACCGCTTCCGGCACCGGCTATAACCAGCAGCGGCCCCTCGCCAAAAAAGACGACCTGCTGTTGCGCGGGGTTGAGCGCCTTTTCGTAAGAAATGTGGTATCGCCCGGGGGCTTCTGGCTCAGGGGGAATTTTTTGAATCGTGTTGCTATCCGGTTCAGAGGTCTTATTTTGCATAAAAGAATTCCCGCACTGTTTCATTTGCGCGGTATCAACCGCAGTTAAAGGAGACTGCCATGATCGCAAAATGGATAAAATATTGGCCGCCTAAATCCGCTGTTTTAATAATTGCCATCTGTTTTATACTTTCTATTCCGGAAATCAACCCAAAAGCGAGCGACGCCCAATCCTTTTTGCTCAAAAGCCGGCCCAGCCCGGCAGCGACAACCACTCCTTCCCCCAATGCGGATGCAACGCAAGCGCAATGGCCCCATGCAAAGAGTGATCTGCATCCCGATCCGGCGGTGGTGTTTGGAAGATTGGCAAACGGTTTGCGGTACGCATTGCTGGTGAATCACGAACCCAAAGACCGCGTGAGCCTGCATCTAAACGTTCAGGCCGGATCGATGCATGAAACCGATGAACAGCAGGGATTGGCACATTTTTTGGAGCATATGCTTTTTAACGGCTCAACCCACTTCAAACCGGGTGAATTGGTAAAATTTTTTAAATCCATCGGAATGCAATGGGGGGCGGATGCCAATGCCCATACCGGTTTTTATGAAACCGTATATGATGTTTTACTCCCCAAAGGAGATCGCGAATACCTTGAGAAGGGTCTGACGGTCCTTTCGGATTATGCCCAGGGGGCTTTTTTGCTCGAGTCTGAAATAATTCGGGAACGACGGGTGGTGCTGGCCGAAAAGCGAAACCGCGATTCGGCTTCGTTCCGCACCTTTGAATCGACGCTGAAGTTTGAATTTCCCGATGCGAGACTTTCGCGTCGCCTCCCCATCGGCCGCAGTGAGATTTTAGAAAGCGCCGACCGAAGACGCCTGAAAGCGTATTACGACACCTGGTATCGTCCGGAGCAGATGGTTTTAATTGTGGTGGGGCAATTCGACCCCAAGCTGGCCCAAACGCTTATTAGGCAAAAGTTTGAGGCCCTGACTTCCAGGACACCCCCTCCGCCCGAATTCGATTTCGGAAATATCCGGCATAAAGGTCTCAAGACCTTCTATCACTTTGAGAAGGAGACCGGGCACACGGAAACCACCATCGAAGTCGTTGCCGAAATCGATCCCCGGCCGGATTCGGGCGCGTTTCGTCAAGAAAGATTGATTCGGGCTTTGGCCAACCAAATGGTTCAAAACCGTCTGGATGCGCTGGCCCAAAAACCGGAAACGCCCTTTACCTCCGCATCGATTGCGTCCGACATTTTTTTGCACCGCATTCAATACGCCAGCATTTCGGCCGAAAGCAGCCCCGACAATTGGGGAAAAGCCCTGGCCCTCATCGAACAGACATTACGCCAGACATTGCAATACGGATTTACCCAATCGGAGCTGGAACGGGTCAAAAAGGACGTCCAGGCGGGACTTGCGACGGCCGTTAAAAAAGCGGATACCCGCAGCAGCGGTTCCCTTGCGCGACAGCTGATTCGCAGCATCAACAGTAACAAAGTCTTTCTATCGCCGCGGCAGGAAGAACGCCTTTTAACACCGTTGATAAAGCGCGTGACCCTATATGAGGTTCATGAGGCCTTTAATGACATCTGGTCATCTGCGCATCGACTGGTTTTGGTCTCCGGCGATGCGAACCTTAAGGGAGCTCAAGAAAACCCACAGGCGCTGATTCGAAAGGCATATCAGAAAAGCATACAGGTGGCGGTTTCCGCGCCGATTGAAAAAGGTGTGGTCGTGTTCCCGTATCTGACTGCACCGGACACCAGGGGAAAAATTGTCCGGCAGGAGAAAATTTCCGACCTGGGGATTACGCAGGTCGACTTTGAAAACGGGGTTCGCCTGAATCTCAAAAAAACGGATTTTAAGGCCAATGAAATTATCGTGGACCTGTCCTTTGGATCCGGCCGGTCAAACGAGCCGCAAAACCGGTCCGGACTGGGGATCTTAAGCGAAGCCGTGATCAACGAAAGCGGATTGGGACAACTTGAGCGCGATGAGATTGAACGGGCGCTGGCCGGGAAGAACACGGCGGTCAGTTTTGGCGTGGGTGAGGACCGGTTTTTCTTTAGAGGCTCGACGGTACCTCAAGAGGTTGCGCTGCTGTTTCAGCTCCTTTATGCTCATGTGGTTGATCCGGGATTGCGCCAATCGGCTTACAGACGTTCCATGCAACGCTTTAAACAGGAGTACGTGGCCTTATCAAGTTCCATTGGCGGTGCCCTGCGGCTGCATGGAAGCCGCTTTTTGGCCGGCGGCGACACACGTTTCGGGATGCCGCCTTACGCCACCTTTAAACAATTGACGCGGGAGGATATCCGATCCTGGATCGAGTTGCCGCTAAAACATACGGATTTTGAAGTGTCGGTCGTCGGTGACCTGGACGTTCCCAGAATAATTGAAATGGTATCCAGATATCTGGGGAGCCTCCCCAAACGTCTGAGCGGGTCCGCTTTGATCCGGAACAAAAAACCGCAGTTTCCCGTCCAAAAGGTCTTGAACGTTGATGTCGAGACCAAAATCCCCAAAGGACTGGTCATATTGGCGCTCCCGACCGATGATATGTGGGATATTCGCAAAACGCGCCGCATATCGATTTTGGCGCAGATTTTGTCCGAAAGACTGCGCCAGACGATCCGCGAAAAGCTCGGGGCTTCATATTCGCCGTTTGCATATAACCGGGCCAGCCGGGCGTATAAGGGTTACGGTGTGCTGCGGGCCATGGTTTTTGTCGACCCGCGTGAGATTGATGCGGTGCTCAAAGAGGTCAAAACCATTGTTTCCGATCTGGCCCAAAAGGGTGTCGTACAGGATGAATTCGAACTGGCTCTGAAACCGGCCCTGACAAGCATCAAGGATCTGCGCCGGACGAACGGATATTGGCTTAACAGCGTCCTGGTCGGATCCCAAAAGAACCCCATCCAGCTGCAATGGAGCCGCAGCCTGAAAGATGATTACAGCGCCATGACGCTCGCGGAGGTGACGGCCCTGGCTAAAGCGTATTTGAATCTTGAAAAAGGGGCTACGATTATCATCCAACCGAAAAAAGGTCCTGCCTCGTGATAAAACTCTCGACCCGTACGATTGATGTCCGCGTTGATTTGTTGTGAATATTTTGATAATTAATATAGTTTAGTGCGAACCATGGTGTAGGGTATTCGGTTACGCCGCTCGAATCGGTAATCGGCAAAGGGGTATCGGCAAAAAAAACGCAACCAATCAATACCAAACTAAACGAGCAGCTCAACCGAAGAACGGGGCCCGTAACAGGAGGTGTATCCTGAATTTTTTTGAAGAAATATGGAAATTTTTTACTTCTGTAAAACTCACGATTGTGGTGTTGATTTCGCTTGCCGCAACTTCCATCATCGGTACCGTCATCCCCCAGAACGAAGATCCAACGAGCTATTTTCAGGCCTTCGGCCCTTTTTTTTACCGTGTTTTTGACGTTCTGGATCTTTTTGACATGTATCACTCCTGGTGGTTTCAGTTACTCCTCCTCTTATTAACTGCAAATCTCACTATCTGCTCGATAGAGCGCTTGAGGGCGACCTGGAAAATTATTTTTGTAAAAGATCCGATCTTTCATATTTCGAGATTCAGGAAGCTTCCCCACAAAGCGGAATTTGAGGAAAACCGATCACCCCAAAAACTCGTCCGCCTTTACGATCAATTTATCGCTAAAAAGTTTAGTTACAGCCGCAGTGAAACGACGGAGCGGGGATTTTGTATCTATGCGGAAAAAGGGCGCTTAACACGGCTGGGTGTGTACACGGTGCATCTCAGCGTGGTCCTCCTTTTAGTGGGGGGATTGATCGGCTCGCTTTTTGGCTTTGAAGGGTATATGAACGTGCCGGAAGGCGAATCGAGCCAAACGGTTCACCTGCGTAACAGTATGGCCGTACAGCAACTCGGTTTTGAGATTCGATGTGATGATTTCGAGGTCAGCTTTTACGAAAACGGATCTCCCAAAGAGTATCGTTCGACCCTGACCATTCTGCAACAGGGCAAGCCCGTTTTAACCAAGGACATAATCGTAAACGATCCGCTGGGCTATGGGGGGATCCGGGTTTTTCAATCCAGCTATGGCCCTCTCGGACCCGAAAGCGTTACCCTCGATTTTAAAAGCAAGGCCACCGGTATGAACTATTCTAAAAAAGTCAAGATCGGGCAGCAGTTTGATATCCCGGAAAAATTGGGTAAGTTTGTTATCCGGGAATACAGCGACAGGGCCGAATACCAGGGACATAAGGTTGGAGATGCGTTTTATGGAGTTTATACCTCTGCAGAGGGCAAGACCACTGACATATTATTACCCGTCCGGTTTCCGAGTTTCGACAAGATGCGCAAGGGTCATTTCTTCGTATCGGTGGCCAATTATGACAACCGCTATTATACGGGACTGCAGATTACACGCGACCCCGGGGTTTGGGTCGTGTACATCGGTTTTGTGGTGATGATCCTCGGGTGTGTCATCACGTTTTTTATGTCCCATCAGCAGGTTTGCATCGAAATTATAAAAAACGGCCAGCAGAGCAGCGTCGCGATATCCGGCAGTGCCAACAAAAACAAATATGCAATGCAAACGAAAATAAAAAATATTGCGGAAAAACTGGCCGATATTAAGGCCTGAGTTGAACCGCACGAGAACGACAGGACGGGATAAAATATGAACAGTTCAATGCTACTTTCAATCGTAACCTTTGTATATGGTTTGGCAGCCTTCTTGTACCTTGTCGCCTGGGTGTTCAAGAAACCGCTGTCGGGCAAGCTGGCCTCCTGGACAATCCTGGCGGCCCTGGCGGGAAACACCGCCGGGATTATATTGCGTTGGTTCGAATCCTACAGCCTCGGTATCGGCCACGCGCCGCTTTCCAACCTTTATGAATCTTTGATTTTTTTTGCGTGGACCATCGCCATCATCCATTTGTGGGTTGAATGGAAATACCACAACCGCATATTCGGCGTTTTTACTACTCCGCTGGCTTTTCTGGCGATGGCCTATGCCTCATTGTCTCCCAACATCAGCGACCGCATTCAACCCCTGGTACCGGCGTTAAAAAGCAACTGGCTCATCGCCCATGTGATCGCCTGTTTTATCGGATATGGTGCGTTTGCAGTGGGTTTCGGGATCAGCATCATGTATCTTATGAAACTGCGCGATTCTGAAAATCAGGGATCTCTGGTCGGCCATTTCCCCGCACCCAACGTTTTAGATGAGCTGGCGCATCAGATGGTGATGTTCGGGTTCTTGTTTCTGTCGGTCGGAATTATCACCGGTGCCGTCTGGGCCAACTCGGCCTGGGGACGCTATTGGGGGTGGGACCCGAAAGAAACATGGTCTCTGATTACATGGCTGATCTATGCCACGCTGCTGCATGCGCGCATGGTGCGCGGCTGGCGCGGAAAACGCATCGCCTGGCTTTCCATCATCGGATTTATTTCGGTTTTGTTCACCTACTTCGGGGTTAATCTCCTGCCCGGCTTACACAGCTACGGCAGTTGACCATCGACCGCTTAGGCTGAAGTCAGGCGTCATCAACCCCTTCACAGGTCCCACCTAAGGGCAAATGATTTTTCCTTGACAAAAAATAGATCAATAGGTACACAAGCTCAGGTTTTTTCATTAGCTTATTCAAGTCTAACCCCAAAAATTTATTAACAACAATACCGGTTAACGCAGCCCGTTTGCTTGCCCAAGGCCAGCCGCAAAAGGTGCGTTAACCTGTTTTCCGGGGTGAGACACTGGCATGCTGAAATTTTTCCATTCAGAATTTGACGGGGTTTTTATGAACGAACTAAATGATCATCCAGAGGGTGTTTCTGAGGATGCGGGTGGCGAAGCGCAAATCGCCGCATCGGGAAATTCGAATCAGGAAGAAAAAAGGGACGGGCCGACGGGGCCGATTCTGCTCTTCTTTTTAATCGGATTGGTAGCGAGCCTTGTGGTGGGATGGGTAGTTTTTCCGGCCGTCCTCTATTCCGAAAAGGAGCAGCCGATTAATTACAACCACAAGCTGCACGTGGAAAACGTGGAGGACAGCTGTGAGAGCTGCCATTACTTGCGCGAAGACGGGAGTTTTTCGGGAATCCCCAAACTCGAAAACTGCCTGGAGTGCCACGAAGAGGTCCAGGGCGAAGATCCGCAAGAGATCAAGTTTGTGGAAGACTATGTCCAAAAGGACAGAGAGGTTCCCTGGCTGGTCTATTCCCGGCAGCCGGACAGTGTGTTCTTTTCGCATGCGGCTCACATCAAGGCGGCCAAACTGGATTGCGTCGCCTGCCACGGGCACCACGGCGAGTCTGAAACGACAAGGATTTATGAGTATAATATTCTTAGCCAGTACAGCCGCGATATCTGGGGCAAAAATATCGCCGGCTTGAAGAAAAATTCATGGGACCGAATGAAGATGGATGATTGTGCTGAATGTCATGCAAGGTTAAAAAAGCGAGCTTCAAGCGTTCAAACAAAAAAAGAGGCGTGTTTTGTCTGTCATAAATAGCATTTCCGTGATGATACGTAAGCCAGGTTTGAAGGGGTAGTATATATGAAAGTAAATAGAAGAGATTTCCTGTCATTCGTAATTGGCGGCGCGGCGGGGACCGCCTTATCGCCGCTGCCCTGGAAACTACAGGATGATTCGGCCATTTGGAGCCAGATGTGGCCCTGGACGCCGGTACCGGAAGATGGTGAGGTCAGTTATGTCACTTCAACCTGCACCCTCTGCCCCGGCGGATGCGGTATCAGCGTCCGAAAAGTCGGTGACCGCGCCGTTAAGATTGAGGGCTTGAAGGAACATCCGGTCAATGACGGCGGAATCTGTCTTTTAGGTTTATCCGGCCTGCAACTGCTGTACGGCCCCACGCGTGTCAAAACCCCTTTGAAACGTGTCGGCCAAAGAGGTGAGGGAAAATGGGCCAAAGTCTCCTGGGAATCAGCCATGTCTGAGATTGCAGAAAAACTGCGGGACTTGAGATCCAAGGAGGCCTCTCACAAGGTGGGGTTCGTATGCGGTTCAGATCGCGGAACGAACCCCCAGCTGATCAGCCGGCTGCTGACCGTTTATGGTTCACCCAATTTTGTACGTATGCCTTCAATCCAGGATAATTACGAAATGAGCCTGCACCTTTCACAGGGTGTTCAGGCCAGGGCGGGTTTTGATTTTGAAAACTCAGATTTTGTTTTAAGTTTTGGGAGCGGAATCATTGACGGCTGGGGATCTCCCGTATGGATGTTCAGAGTCAACAGTAGCTGGAAAGAATCAGGTACGAAGGTGGTTCAGGTTGAGTCCCGCCTTTCCAATACGGCCACCAAAGCAGACACGTGGATTCCGATCAATCCCGGTACCGAGATCGCCTTGGCTCTCGGTCTGGCATACGTTATCGCTAAAGAATCGACATTTAAGAAAACGATGATAGATAACCATGTGGCGGGATTTCAAGAATGGCGGCAGCAGCTCGTCGACAACTACAGCCCCGACAACGTCGCCCGGATTACGGGTGTCGACAAATCGACCATAATCTCTCTGGCCCGACGCTTCTCCCAGGCTAAAAAGCCGATTGCGATCTGCGGTCGCGGGCAGGGACAAACCCCCGGAAGCATCAGCGAATTTATGGCCGTGCATGCGCTCAATGCGCTGGTGGGGGGAGTGAATAGACCGGGAGGGGTTTGGACGATTCCTGAACCGGACTACATCAGCTGGCCGGAACTGGAAATGGACAGCATTGCTTCGGCCGGAATGCAAAAAGAGCGTCTCGATGGGGCCGGAGGCGAAAAATATCCGGATTCACGCTATTTAATGAATCGTTTTATAAAAGCCGTCGCTGCGGGCACGCCTTATTCGCTGGAAGCCCTTTTTGTGGCCAATTCCAACCCACATTATACGATGCCCGACACCCAGGCGGTCGGCAAAGCGTTTGACAAGGTTCCGTTTGTGGTCAGTTTTTCGTCTTTTATGGATGAAACGGCCGTCAATGCCGATTATGTCCTTCCGGACCATGTGTATCTTGAAAGATATGAAGATATCCCGGAGGCGAGAGGCTTTAACAAGCCGATCATCGGCCTGGCCAAACCGGTGGTCGAACCCCAATTTGACACCCGGCATCTGGGCGATACCATCATCGGTCTGGCCAAGGAACTGGACACACCGATTGCCGAAGCCTTTGAATGGGAAGACTATGCTGCTTGCCTCGAAGAAACCATGGCCGACAAATGGGAGCAGCTGGTTGAAGGGGGCTACTGGTATAATGCCGACTTTCAGCCCCCCGACTGGGCCGAATCGTTTGAAACCGACTCCGGCAAATTGGAACTTTTCAGCAACGCTACCCAGGCTTATACCACACCGAGTCCTGCAAAGATCGAGGGGGATTCAAAAACATATCCGCTGATTCTGATATCGTATGACTCGATTCGGCTGGCCGGTGGATTTATCGGTGATCCGCCTTTTGCCATTAAAACGGTCGCCGACACCGTATTAAAATGCAAGGATATCTTCGTGGAAATCAATCCCAAGACGGCCGCAGCCCTCGGATTGTCTGAAGGCGGTTATGCCGTTTTAAAAACACCCAAGGGTCAGGCCAAGGTCCGGGTCCATCTTTTCGAGGGCCTGATGCCGGGACTGGTGGCGATGCCGAAAGGGCTGGGGCATACGGCTTACGATAAGTTTTTAGCGGGAAAGGGTGTTAATTTTAACAGTCTTGTGGGTCCGGTTGAGGATCCCGCTTCGGGACATGATGCTGCCTGGGGGATCAGGGCAAATCTAGCAAAAGCATAAGTTTAAATCCTGTTGATGATGTCAGCCAAGGGTAGCATCGTCAATCCAAAGAGGTTCTGATGAAGCAGATAAAAGCCAAAAAATTTGGAATGGTGATCGATCTGGACAAATGCACCGGTTGCGGCTCCTGTATGGTAGCCTGCATGTCTGAAAACAATGTTCCTTTTAAGGAGGACGAGTCCAATAAACTGGACAGCATTACCTGGATGCGCGTCTATCAGCTTACCAATAAAAAACCCTTTCCCGATACAGAGGTCTGCTACATCCCACGACCCTGTATGCATTGCGAAGGGGACCACGGCCATTCTCCCTGTGTTTCGGTATGCCCGGCAACTGCCACGGATTACAGCCAGGCGACCGGTATTGTGAGCCAGATTTATACCCGCTGTTTCGGGTGTCGATACTGCATGGGGGCTTGTCCCTATCATGCACGCTATTTTAATTGGTGGGATCCGGTCTGGCCCGATGGCATGGAGGCATATTTAAGTCCCAATGTGTCACCCCGGATGCGGGGTGTGGTTGAAAAATGCAGTTTTTGCTTTCATCGCTATCAACTGGCGATGAACAAAGCTTTTGTGGAAGGTCGCCGCGATTTGGAAGAAGACGAGTATCAGACCGCCTGCACCCAGGATTGCCCGGCGGGAGCCATCACTTTTGGTGACCTGAATAATCCTCACCACGCGGTTCATCAATTGGTCAAGCCCGATGCCAGGCACGGCGGACGGCCGAAGAATCCCAGGGCATTCCGGCTTCTGGAACGGCTGGGAACGAATCCCAAGATTTATTATGCCTCAAACCGCGCATGGGTCAGGCGTGTGGGCGATCATTACCTTAAACATGAAACACCGGAAAAATAATACTGATTTAGGCAACAATCAGGTAAATTCAAGGAGCAAATAACATATGGATACAGCATTGATACCGAAAGGCGTGAAACGCTGCCCATGGTGGCAGTTTGCTATGGGGCTGGGGCCGGTGGGCGCAGTTTTGCTTTGGGGCGTTGTGGCCATGCTCTTGTGCTGGTTTAAGGGCCTCAACCAGACCAATATGAACGACTCCTATGGATTTGCGACCTGGATCTGGGCCGATCTGACCGTAATTGCCCTGGGTGGCGGTGCCTTTTTTACGGGCTTTTTGTACTACATTGTCGGCAAAGATGAGCTCAAAAACATTATCAACTATGCCGTCCTGATCGGCTTTGTCTGTTACAGTTCGGCGTTGCTGATTTTGGCCATCGACGTGGGTCAACCGCTGCGCAGCTGGTTTATCTTTTGGCATGCCAACGTGCATTCGATGCTTACCGAAGTGGCATTTTGTCTGACGGCCTACTTCGGTGTCCTGTGTATCGAGTATCTGCCCCTTATGCTTGAAAATCGTCAAGCCGAGCGGGTGCCGTTTTTTCGTCATTTGAGTCATAACCTGCATGAAGTGATGGCCGTGTTTGCCGCCACGGGTGCCTTTTTGTCATTTTTCCACCAGGGCTCTCTGGGCGGAGTTCCAGGGGTTTTGTTCGGAAGGCCTTTTGCCTTTCGCGAGGGACTTTTCATTTGGCCCTGGACTTTTTTCCTTTTTACGTGGTCGGCCGCAGCCGGGGGACCCTGCTTTACCTTGCTGATCACCAAGATCACCGAAAAGATTACCAACAAAAAACTCGTTAAAGACAATGTGGTCGAACTCCTGGCTAAAATTTCGGGATGGATGCTGGCAGGTTATATCATCGCCAAAATTGCCGATACGATCTACTGGGCCACCGTCACCGCTCCGGCGCGAGGCTTCACCCTGATGGATTTCTACTCCGATAATCCCCTCTACGGAATTTGGTGGCTGTTTCTTGAAATCGTTATCTGCGGTATCATCCCCGCCGCCATCCTGATTACCGCCAAGGGGCGCAAAACACCGGTTGCCCTGGTGTCGGCCCTGGTCCTGGCGGTTCTCGGGCTTTGTGTGAATCGATGGGTCATGGTACTTCAGGTGATGGCTGCGCCGGTGCTGACGTTTGAAGCATGGGCCATGTATTACCCCAGCTGGCAGGAGGTTGCCACCACGTTATTGCCGGTGGCATACGGGATTATTTTTATCGCATTGTCATATCGCTACCTGCCGGTTTTTCCACAAGAGCAGGAATTGAATCCCATCGAACCGGTCGAGAGCGAAACGGAGATCCCGGCGGGAGAAAACGAAGAAACGGTCGCGGCTTCTTCCGCGGAAGCGTTGACACCGGCTGAAGCTTAGGGCTATCGAGCACTTAAGGAGGATCAAATATGTTTCCATTTAATTTCGAATGGATTTGGGATGGGTCGCACATGGTCTTTATGGGGGGGCTCTGGTATGCGCTGAATATCATCGGCATGGCGATGACCTATTGTATCATTAAATCCATCTATGACACTTACAAGGGAAAGGACGACAGCTCACATTAGTCTTCTTTTTCCGCGGTATTTAAAGCGCTTCCGATTTGGGTATATCCATGGAAGCGCTTTTTTTGTAGAAGGAAAGGATAGGAAACTGCTTTTCGGGAGGTATGTAATTAAGGCTCTCTCGAAAGGGGGGTGTCCCGGGTACGCTTAATGGTATTGACAATGCCATAATGCGTATGATAATCTGATCAAAAATAAAAAGATCCGGAGGAATATATGGGATACCACCGTCTGAGTGTCACTGTCCCGGACGACATTTACAAACAGTTAAAGACCTTCGCTGCGGCCAATAATATGAAACTGAGTCATATAGTGACCGACGCCATCCGAGAAAAGAATCGGCGCTTGCAGGAAGAGGCTTTTCTTCGACAAATTAACGCGGTTTTTGACGATCCGTCGGTCGGCGAAGAACAAACAGCTATGGCCGAATCCATTGCTGATCAAATCAACGTGGACGAACTTCCTTGGTGACGCCGCTTCAAGGGGATGTGTACTGGGTCCGTTTCGGCTCAAGCGGTGATTCCGTTCCTTCGGGCATGCGGCCAGCAGTCATCGTTCAGAACGATCTTTTAAACCGCAGCAAGGTCAACACCACGGTGGTGTCTCTGATTACCTCCAACCAGAAATTGGCCCGGGTGCCCGGAAACGTGATGCTGAGGAAAGGCACGGCTAATTTGCCAAAGCCCAGCGTTGTGGTCGTCAGCCAAGTAGCAGCGATTGACAAATCCAGGCTGCTCCAAAAGATCGGGACCCTGCCGGGCCCCCTCGTTGATGAGATCATTGCCGGCTGTCAAATGGTTCTGGCCCGAGAGGTATTTTAATCCATCGCCGTGCAATTAATTGATTTCGAAACGACTGGGTACCGTTTGTTCATCAAATGAGCCATAACCTGCATGAAGTCATGGCGGTGTTTGCCGCTACCGGTTCAGGTGCAATTAAGGCGCTCCCGAAATGGGGATATCCCGGGAAGCGCTTTTTTTATTTGTAAAGTCGTATACTCTGGATTATCGTTTAACCTCGGATCCCTGAACGTTGAACCGCGCAACTCTGGATTTTGTAACTCATGGATAAAATAATTGTGGAGGGCGGACATCCCCTCAAAGGTGAAGTCGAGATCGGTGGTGCTAAAAATGCAGCTTTACCGGTGCTTGTGGCCTCAATTCTTACCGATGGGGAAAATACCTATTCCAACGTTCCCAATCTGCAGGATGTGAAAAGCACCACCATTTTGCTGGAAAATCTGGGGGCCGAAATCGATGCCAAGGACGGCATGGTGCACATCGATGCCTCGAGGGTTAAAAACCACGAAGCCCCCTATGATCTCGTGCGTAAAATGCGTGCGTCGATCCTTGTGCTGGGTCCCTTGCTGGCCAGACTTGGCAAAGCGCGTGTGTCTCTGCCCGGAGGGTGTGCCATCGGGGAGCGTCCCATAAATCTGCACTTAAAAGGGCTTGCGCGCTTGGGTGCATCGATCGAGTTGAAACACGGCTATGTGGAAGCATCGGCCAAGCACCTGAAGGGCAATGATATTTATTTGGATACTCCAACGGTAACCGGCACGGAGAATCTGATGATGGCGGCCGCGCTGGCACAAGGGACCACCGTCATCCGCAACGCCGCGCATGAGCCCGAAATCGTGGCCCTGACTGAGGTGCTAAATAAAATGGGGGCCAAAATCGAAGGTCAGGGAACATCGATACTGAAGATTCAAGGGGTGAAATCACTTCATCCGGTATCGGTGGAGATCATTCCCGACCGGATTGAAGCAGGAACTTTTATGGTGGCCGCCGCGCTGACCGGGGGCGATGTGACGCTTCTCAATGGCAGAGTCGACCATCTGGAAGCCTTCATCCACAAACTGGGTCTTACGGGCGCACACATCGAAACCGGAGCAAACCATATCCGGGTTGTGGGCGGAAAAGAGATTGCCAGCGTGGATGTAAAAACCCTCCCTTACCCGGGATTTCCCACCGACATGCAGGCCCAGTTCATGGTACTGATGTCGGTTGCAAAAGGCCTTAGTATTATTTCCGAAACCATCTTTGAAAACCGCTTTATCCATGTCAGCGAACTAAAGCGGATGGGAGCGGATATCACCATTTCCGGACAGGCGTCGATGATACAAGGCGTCCCCAAATTGTCCGCTGCTCCCGTGATGGCCACGGACCTCAGGGCCAGTGCTTCCCTTATTCTGGCAGGATTGGTGGCCGAAGGGGAGACGGAGGTCAATCGTGTCTATCATTTGGATCGCGGATACGAATCCATGGAAAAGAAATTCGCCCGGCTCGGTGCGGTCATTAAAAGAGTCCGGGTATAGAATTCCGCATTGTCCTTGTCCCTAACCCGATTCGGCTGAGCCCTTCGGCCGTGAGCTCAGGGTCGAACGGCTCGTCGCAGGCTGAACGGTGAACTCTGAACCTTTCAACGTCCACACAGAGTCATTAGATTAGATGAATGCGCCTGTATTTTTCCGCCCTATCATTCCCCTCCTGCTATTTTATATTATTGGAATCCGGATCGGCATGCTGGTTCCGGGACACGCCATATGGGTGCATGGGGCCCTCTATGCGTCGCTTGCGGTCCTCGCCGGTCTCATTTTAAAACATCGTCGGGCCCTAGGAGTCCCGCTTATCCTTTTTGGCCTGGCAGGTTATCTTGTCCTCCAGCCCTGGGTTGTCCCGCGCTTTCCTTCCCACCACGTGGTTCATTTTACCGGAAAAAAGCTATGGACCATTACGGGCGTGGTCGATGAAACCCCCCGGCCTTATGCCAAAGGGGTGCGCGTCATCCTCAAGACAGAAACGTTGAAAGCCTATAAACAAAATGACCGGCCGGCTGTTTCCGTTACCGGAAGGGTGCGTCTGAGCCTGGTCGGGGAGGTTCCGGAACTGGCCAGGGGATATCGGATTACGATTGCAGGCAGACTCAAAAGGGTCCGCAGTCTGAATAATCCGGGCGGGTTCAATTATCAGAGATACATGGCTTTCAGAAAGGTATGGGTAACGTCGTATGTGCCTTTGAAGAGACTGGTCGCGGTAGAGAAAAAAAGGAGTCCCAAAAATCTGTTTGACATAGATCTGCGGCGAAGGAAAGTTGCCCGGCTGATAGAAAATGCCTGCCAGGGTGACGCCCAAAGGGTACTAAAGGCCCTGGTGATCGGCGATCGAAATGAAATCAGCGCAAATCTGCGCAATATTTTTAACAGAGCCGGAGTCGGCCACCTGCTGGCCATATCCGGACTTCATATCGGTATCGTTGCAAGCGTGGTATTTCTTTTTGCGGTATGGGCCTTTTCTTATAGCAAGCTTTTTCTGAGAGAGGCCTGGACCCGTAAAGCGGGCGCCATTACGGCGATGATGGCGGTGGTTTTTTATGGTCTTTTGGCCGGGATGTCGCCCTCAACCCAAAGGGCGGTCATCATGGTGGCTGTTTTTCTGCTGACCTATTTAATCGGACGCCGACACGATTCGATGAACACCGTGGCCATTGCCGCTCTGATCATTCTCATTATTGAACCGCCGGCCCTTTTTTCGATCTCCTTTCAGCTGTCGTTTGCCGCCGTGGTTTCCATCATATACGGGCTGAACCGCCTCCAAATCGCCAAGCGGTTAGGTCAAGCCCATAAAAGCAGACAATGGCCCCGGCGCATTTATGCCAAATTCGGATATGTTTTGATGATTTCAGTGTTGGCCCTCGGCGGAACCTTGCCGCTGGCAATGTTTTATTTTAATCAAATCTCCCTTATCGGACCCATTGCAAACCTTGTGATTGTGCCTTTGATCGGATTTGTGGTGGTACCTCTGGGTCTGTTTTCAGCCTTTCTCTCTTTGTTCAGCACCTGGGCGGCTGTGCTGGGAATCAAAATCGGTGCTCAGATACTATCCGCGTCACTCGTTCTGGTAAACATGTTTGCCGAATGGCCCTATGCCTCGATCCGGACGGTTACGCCTACGCCTTTTGAAATCGGTCTTTATTACCTGCTTTTAGGGGCATTGGTGAGTGCTGGCGCAAGACATCGATCGGAGCACCCCTCGCGTTCATATGGGCAGGATGTGTCAAAAACACGCTTGGTCAAGGTGTTGATCGTGACAGCGCTGATGGCCGGGATCATCGATGCCGGCTGGTGGGCTTATCGTCGTTTCGGCCATGAGGACCTGCGCGTAACGATGATTGATGTCGGACACGGGGGCGCGTCCCTGCTCGAGCTGCCTAAGGGAAAAAATCTTTTGATCGACGGCGGCGGGTTTTCAGATAATTCCGTCTTTGATGTCGGTGCACGGATTGTCGCCCCTCTTTTGTGGCGCAACAAAATAAAAACCATCGATACCCTCATCCTTTCTCATCCCAACAGCGATCATTTAAACGGACTTTTATACATCGCCAAGCACTTTAAGGTCAAAGAAGTTTGGACCAACAATGAAAAAGCGAATACCCTTGCCTATACAAAATTTTTGAAAATCGTGCGCGAAGAAGAAATACATGTTCCGAATTTTAAACGATTACCCCGCGACCGGAATATACAAGGGGTTCGATTCCAAATCCTGTACCCGCCTGTCGACTTTCTTGCGAAACGGCAAAAAGAAAAATGGCGTAACAGCAACAACAACTCGCTTGTAATTAAAGTGAGTTTCGGAACGACAGCATTCCTTTTTCCGGGTGATATTATGGCCGCGGCTGAAAAAGAGCTGGTCAATGTCTCCGGAGTCGCCGGAAACAGACTTAAAAGCACAATTTTAGTTGCTCCGCATCACGGCAGCCGATCTTCGAGTAGCCCTGCCTTCCTGAACCGGGTGCAACCGGCAAGTGTGGTCATTTCATCCGGTGCAGCGCAAAGCTACCACCTTCCTCATCCATCGGTTGTTGAGCGATATAAGAAGCGCGGGTACCAAGTATTTCGTACGAATCAAAACGGTGCGATCGTGATAACCACGGACGGACGCGAATTAAGGATCAAGCCCACGGTTCATTAATAGCGACAATTGCTCAGTTGGGGGGGGGATTTACTTCGAGGAAGCGGGCAGATAAACACTTACCGTGGTCCCGATCTCTTCCTGTGAGTCGACATGGATGTATCCATCATGCTTTTCAATGATGGAGAAGGAAACCGCGAGCCCCAGCCCCATTCCTTTTTGGATGCCGATCTCTTTGGTCGAAAAATAGGGATCGAATATTCGGGGCAGATTTTCTTCCGATATCCCGGCACCTTGATCCTGAATGGCAATTTTTACGTAGTCACCACCCTTTGGAAAAACACTCGATGCGCGATCGGTGGGTTCAATGGTTATGTTTTCAGCCGAGATCTTAATATCATCTGTTTTTCCTTCATTTCCGTTGGGATGACTATCTGCCGAGGCTTCGGCGGCGTTGGCAAGCAGGTTCAGGAAAACCTTTTCGATTTGGTTTTCGTCAAAATCGACGTCCCACAGATTGTCAGCAAAAGATAGAACGGGTTTGATATTGAAAGACGAAAACAGATTCTGTGCGGCGGTGGTCACAATCTTGATTATAGACCCGGTCCGCTTCACAGGGTAGCTGCTTTGAGTAAGGGCCCTAAACCGCTGAATCAATTTTTTAGACCGTTCACAGGCCCTGAGGGCTTCCGATAATGGATGGGCAAGTTCGCTTCCAGGCGGCACGTCCATCTGTGCAATATCGATATACCCCATTATTCGTGTCAGCAGGGAATTGAAGTCATGGGCCATACCGCTTGCCAGAACGCTGATGGATTCGAGTTTTTCCGCCTGCTGCAATTGGGCTTGGATCCGTTTTTGTTCTTTTTCCTTCTGGTGGCGTTCGGTTACATTGCGGCCAATACCCCGAAATCCGATGGGCTGGCCGTCAAAACCTCGCATCAGGGAAGCTGACATTTCAAGGATTAACGGAATTCCGTCTTTTCTAAAGACTTCGTAATCTTCTATCTCAGCCGGTTCTCCGGTTTGATAGATTCGGTTAAAGATGCGATACATTTTTTTTGCTGTTTCAAGATTCGTATATTCACGGTTGTTCAGGCCAATCAATTCATCGTATGCATATCCCATTAAATCGCACAATTTTTGATTCACAAAGGTAAAATTCCCGACAAGATCGACCTCAAAATAGCCCTCCTCGATGTTTTCAAGAATCGTACGATATTTTTCCTCACTCTGTTTTAGCTTCTCCTCGGCATGTTTGCGAAGGGAATTGTCAATCATCATGCCGGAAATCGTATCATTTTCAAGCACCGCGTTTAATATGGCGTTTTTGACAACTCCGTTTTTGCAAACCATATCGAATTCGAAATTATTTACCTTGCCTCGTTTTTTTTAATTTTTCAAGCAGCGCTGCCCTGTCTTCCGGATTCTTATATCTTCCCAAAACCGTCTCTGCGCTCATTTCTTCAAAGGAGGGGAATTCGAGCATGTCTATCAGGGCTTGATTGACATAAAGGATATCACCGCTTAAGCTGGTTTTAAAAATTCCTGCCAAAGCATTGTCGACCAGATTACGATACTGCTTTTCGGACGTCCTGAGGGCGTTTTCGATCCGCCGCAGTTCACTGATATCCTCAATGATTCCCTCAATCCATATGACATTGTCCTCTCGACTATGTCTGATCGAGGCGGTACAAGATGCCCAAAAAGGCGTGCCGTCTTTCTTTTTTAAACGCAATTCTTTATTGCGAACAGCGCCTTTTTGTTTCAGCTCCAAGATAAATTGATTACGATCTTCCGGGTTCAGATACGTTTCCGCAATCGAGAGCTGCATGATGTCTTCCGCCGAATCATATCCAAATATATTAGCCAGGGCCGAATTAGCCATAAGGATCCGGCTTTGCGGATCAACGCTGCTGCGGTAGACACCCACGTTAAGGCTTTCAATCAGTGTGCGGTACTCTTCTTCACTATTCAACATTTTTGACATTAACAGATGCCTTTTAGAAAAAAGAGACTGACAAAACTTCTAAAACTTAAGATCCGGTTTGAATTTGATTTTTTGTAATAAATGTTCACAGATTGGGTGCCTATTAAGTATACACATTCGATAGGATTGTCAAAACTGTTTTTGCCGGAGGGAAGGCTTAAGCGGCAAAGGGAATCTTTACAATTTAGTTCGATACTGGTAATAAATGCCTGAATAAAAATCCTGTTTATTCGAGTCAATTCAGTGACAATAACAAAGGAGCGTAAGGAAAGATGGATAAGTCGTTACAAATGGCGATATTAGGACCCATGCGGTTACCTTTTTTGATTCTTACCCCGGCCTGCATCCTTTTGGGTGCGGCCACCGCCGTATGGTCGGGGAGTGAGCTGAATTTTGGCTATTTGCTCCTGGCCTTGGCGGGAGGGCTTGCGGCGCATATCAGCGTCAATGCCCTCAATGAATACGACGATTTTAAAAGCGGCCTCGATCTAAAAACACAGCCGACCCCGTTCAGCGGAGGAAGCGGGGCCCTCCCGCAGAATCCGGAAAAGGCGCATGTGGCCCTGATTACCGGTGTAACGGCGCTGGCAGTTACAATACTCATCGGTGTCTATTTCATTAAGACAAAAGGCTGGGGTCTTTTACCCCTGGGGGTTCTGGGGGTGATAAACGTGGTCGCGTACACAAGGTTTGCCACCCGCAGCCCGCTTCTGTGTCTGATAGCGCCGGGTCTGGGATTCGGCCCCCTCATGGTCATGGGAACCGATTTTATCCTGAGCGGATCCTATTCATGGACATCACTGTTGGCTTCTCTGGTACCGTTTTTTCTGGTCAGCGATCTTCTGCTGCTAAACCAGTTCCCGGATGCAGAACCGGACCGCAGTATCGGAAGACGGCATATATTCATCGTATGGGGTCGAAAGACCGCTGTGTGGATCTATGCCCTGTTTCTGGCGGCAGCGTTTGTAACCGTCATCATCGGATATGTTTTGAAGCTTTTTCCCGGACTGAGCCTCATAGCTCTGCTTACCGTGGTTATTGCAGTGCCCACCGTCCGCGGCGCAGTTAAGCACGCCGATAATATTCCTCTGCTGATTCCGGCCATGGGCAAGAATGTGGTCATAAACATTTTGACCCCGGTGCTTTTGGCAATCAGTTTGTTTTTGGGTCGTTGAGCGTGAAGAACGGAAAGGATGAGGAAATGATGCAATTTGCCTATCAGGAAATGTTTCCACTCGCTGAAGATCTGACCGAGTACCGCCTTTTGACCACGGATCATGTCACCTCGGAATCATTCCAAGGCACCCCAATGGTAAAAATTGCGCCCGAGGGACTGGTGCGGTTGAGCGAAAGCGCCTTCCGGGATGTCGCCCATCTGCTGCGCTCCTCGCATCTCAAGCAACTATCCAAGATCTTTGATGATCCGGAAAGCTCAGACAATGACAGGTATGTGGCCCTTGAGATGCTGAAAAATGCCGTCATTGCTGCGGACGGAATTTTTCCTATGTGTCAGGATACGGGCACGGCCATCGTGATCGGTAAGAAGGGGCAGCAGGTCTGGACTGATTTTTGCGATGAAGCGGCGATTGCGGAAGGAATATTTAACGCCTATACCCGCAATAATTTACGCTACTCTCAAAATGCACCCCTGAACATGTATGCGGAGCAAAATACAGGTTGTAATCTGCCGGCTCAGATCGAGCTTTATGCCGTGCAAGGGGATTCATACACGTTTCTGTTTATAGCCAAAGGTGGGGGATCGGCCAATAAAACCTATCTGTATCAGGAAACCAAGAGCCTGTTATCACCCCAGCGGTTGTTGGACTTTATGACCGACAAAATGAAGGGCCTGGGTACGGCCGCCTGCCCGCCCTATCACCTCGCGTTCGTGGTGGGGGGGACTTCGGCCGAATTTAACCTGAAGACCCTGAAAATGGCCACTACGGGCTATTTGGATGGTCTTCCCTCGCAAGGCAACGGGTTGGGGCACGCCTTCCGGGATCTTGAGCTGGAAGAAAGGCTCCTTATAAGATCCCGGGAACTCGGCCTGGGTGCGCAGTTTGGCGGTAAATACTTTTGTCACGATGCGAGGGTGATTCGTCTGCCGCGGCACGGGGCCTCCTGCTTTGTGGGCCTCGGGGTCAGTTGCAGTGCCCACCGCAATATCAAAGCTAAAATCACCCCCAAGGGAATTTTTCTTGAACGGCTCGAAACAAACCCGGCTCGATACCTGCCCAGCGTACCGCCAGCGAACGACGGTGCGGTTCGAATCGATCTGAACCGGCCCATGAATGAAATCAGGCACATCCTGAGCCAATATCCTGTTTCCACACGCCTTTCTCTCAGCGGCGAAATAATTGTCGCCCGGGATATCGCGCACGCCAAACTTAATGAACGGTTGGAGCGCGGGGAAGATTTGCCCGATTATTTCAAGGAACACATCATCTATTATGCCGGACCCGCCAAAACCCCGGCCGGATATCCTTCGGGATCATTCGGGCCGACAACGGCAGGGCGTATGGATCCATATGTGCCGCTTTTCCAGGCCCACGGCGGCTCACTCGTTATGCTGGCCAAGGGGAATCGCTCTAAAGCCGTAACGCAAGCCTGCCGGAAACATGGCGGTTTTTACCTGGGGTCGATCGGGGGGCCGGCCGCCCGACTCGCAAAGGAATGCATCACCCGGGTGGAAACGCTGGAATATCCCGAACTTGGTATGGAGGCTATCTTCAGGATCAGGGTCAAGGATTTTCCGGCCTTTATCATCGTGGACGACAAGGGGAACGATTTTTTTGAGAAATTCCTGGCCTAAACCCGTCTTCTGAATCCCGGTTGTTTCTCCCACTGATCGAATATATGAAATCCCAGGCTCCAAGCATCAAATTCCAAATAAATCTCAAATTCCAAATCCGAATGACCAAAACGATTTTAATTTTCGCACATCATATACGGGTTTGTTATTTGAGATTTTGGTCATTGGTATTTGCTTGTTATTTGGTATTTGTTATTTGGAATTTCCACTATCTTAACCAATAATAGTTAGTTAGACGTTACTCTTCACAGGCCAGTTTTTATATTTACAAAAGAAACAATTTAATATATTTATACTCTTTTCATTTTATAGCGATCCTCAAAGTGACATTCTTAAAAAAATCTAAAGCAGACAGATTAAAAAATAGAGGTGATTTTATGACAAAGGAAATGAAAACCATTGATGGAAATACTGCAGCGGCCCATGTCGCCTATGCCATGAGCGACGTTGCCACCCTTTATCCGATCACGCCTTCTTCTCCCATTGGAGAGATCGCCGATGAGTGGGCGGCAAGTGGCCGCAAAAATATTTTCGGCCAGGCGATGACCGTAAGACAACTCCAATCGGAAGCCGGGGCTGCGGCTTCCGTGCACGGCGCGCTTGCCGCAGGTGCCCTCACGTCAACCTTTACGGCATCGCAAGGCCTGCTCCTGATGATCCCGAACATGTACAAAATGGCGGGGGAACTGCTGCCGGGCGTTTTACAGGTTACGGCCCGGGCGATAGCCGCGCATGCCCTGTCGATTTTCGGCGATCACCAGGATGTGATGGCCGTACGGCAAACCGGTTTTGGGATGATCGCTTCGGCCTCGGTGCAGGAGGTCATGGATCTGGGGCTGGTGACGCATCTGTCGGCGATTGAATCGAGTATTCCGTTTCTCCATTTTTTCGATGGATTTAGGACATCACATGAGGTCCAGAAAATCGAAATGATCGACTATGACGATATGGCAAAGCTGACCAACTGGGAAGCGGTTGAAAAATTCAGACGGCGTGGGACCAATCCCGAGAGACCCGTCACCAGGGGAACGGCCCAGAACCCGGATATCTATTTTCAGGGGCGTGAAGCGGCAAATCGGTTTTATGAAAAAGTGCCCGCTATTGTCGCTGAATACATGCAGAAGGTGGGCCAATTGACCGGCCGCAGCTACAAACCGTTCGATTATGTGGGCGCGCCTGATGCAGAGCGAATTATTATCTCCATGGGGTCTTCCTGCGAGACGATCGAAGAAGTTGTCGATAATCTTGTCGATAAGGGAGAAGCAATCGGCTTGGTAAAGGTTCGATTATA
This sequence comes from uncultured Desulfobacteraceae bacterium, assembly GCA_964572695.1. Taxonomy (GTDB): domain Bacteria; phylum Desulfobacterota; class Desulfobacteria; order Desulfobacterales; family CAZHA01; genus CAZHAH01. The sequence continues at coordinate 16,184 of CAZNFS010000008.1, read as the reverse complement.
CCGGCCCTTTGCACCGGAGTACCTTAATGCCGTCATTCCGAAATCTGTCCGCAAGATTGCGGTTCTGGACCGGACCAAGGAGTCGGGTGCTTTGGGCGACCCCCTCTATCAGGATATTTGTACGGCCTTCATGGAGCGCCGCGAGGCCCCCGTCATTGTCAACGGCCGCTACGGCTTGGGATCAAAGGAGTTCAACCCGGGTATGGTGAAGGCGGTATTGGACAACTTGCAGACAGACCAACCCAAAAATCATTTTACGGTCGGTATCGACGACGATATCTCGCATACGTCCCTGAAAGTGGAGGAGGGCTTTGACGTGGCCCCCGAAGGGACCGTGCAGTGCAAGTTCTGGGGGCTTGGCGCCGATGGAACTGTGGGTGCCAATAAAAGCGCCATTAAAATCATCGGCGATAACACGGAGATGTATGCCCAGGGCTATTTTGCCTATGATTCTAAAAAATCGGGCGGCGTCACCATTTCCCACCTTCGATTCGGCAAATCGCCCATAAAGTCGACCTACCTGATCGATTCGGCCGACTATATTGCCTGTCACAAAGCGGGCTATGTGGATATTTACGACGTACTGGAAAGCATAAAACCGGGCGGAACGTTTGTATTGAACTCAAACTGGACCGTGGAAGAAATGGAGCAAAAACTCCCGGGGCATATGCGCAAGACGATCGCAGCTAAAAATCTCAAATTTTACAATATCGATGCCGTTGAAATCGCTTCCGAAGTCGGTCTGGGCGGAAGAATCAATATGATTATGCAGACCGCTTTTTTTAAACTGGCCAATGTCATTCCCGTAGAGGACGCGGTTAATTATCTGAAAGGGGAAATCAAAAAACTGTTTGGCATAAAAAGCGAACGGCTGGTTGAGATGAATTGTGCGGCTGTGGACAAGACCCTCGAACATCTCGTCGAAATCAAATACCCGGCCGCCTGGGCCGATGCTCAGGCGGGGGAGAAGTCCGCCCGGGAAGAACCCGATTTCGTTAGCCAGGTGATGCGTCCCATTTTGGCCCAGGGAGGTGACAGCCTTCCCGTAAGTGCATTCACAGCGGATGGCCTTTTCCCGGTGGCAACGTCACAGTATGAAAAGCGCGGTGTGGCCATCAAGGTGCCGGAGTGGATTATCGATAACTGCATCCAGTGTAATCAGTGTGCCCTGGTGTGCCCGCATGCCGCCATACGCCCGGTCCTATTGACGGACGAGGAGCTGGCTGAGGCGCCCCGGGAATTTACGGCTAAAAAAGCGATTGGAAAAGATCTGAAAGGACATCAGTTCCGTATTCAGGTTAATACTCTCGATTGCCTGGGGTGCGGCAATTGTGCCGATATCTGTCCGGCTAAAAAGACGGCCCTGACGATGAAACCGCTCGAAACCCAGACCGAAAGTCAAATTCCTTGCCATGAATTTTCGCTTACCATCCCCGTGCGCGACAACCTGGTAAAACGCACCACCGTTAAGGGGAGTCAGTTTGTGCAGCCGCTGCTTGAGTTTTCGGGCGCCTGTGCCGGATGCGGAGAGACACCCTATGCCAAACTCATCACGCAGCTTTTCGGCGAACGAATGATCATCGGTAATGCAACCGGGTGCAGTTCCATTTGGGGCGGGTCGGCACCTTCAAGCCCCTATTGTGTGAATAAGGACGGATTCGGTCCGACCTGGGGCAACTCGCTTTTTGAGGATCCGGCCGAGTTTACCTACGGGATGTTTTTGGGACTCCTGCAACAGAGAGAGAAGCTGGCCGAACTTGTCGCCAAAGCGCTCGCCAACGGGATCGCTGCGGATGTCAAGGAGGCCTTGCAGGGCTGGCTCGACCATATGCAGGATCCGGAGGGCTCGCGAAACTATGGCGATCAGTTAAAGGCGCTTCTGCCCCAATACGCGGAAGATAAGCTCTTAGCCGAAATATCGGCCATGTCGTCCATTTTCACCAAAAAGTCGTTCTGGGTCTTTGCCGGAGACGGCGCGGCCTACGATATCGCCTACGGCGGCATCGACCACGTCCTGGCAACCGGCGAAGATATCAATGTGGCTGTTTTCGATACCGAGGTCTATTCCAATACCGGGGGCCAATCGTCCAAGGCAACCCCCACCGGGTCGGTGGCCAAATTTGCGGCGTCGGGTAAAAAAACCGCTAAAAAAGACCTGGGGCAGATGGCGATGACCTACGGATATGTGTATGTGGCCAGCGTGGCCATGGGCGCCAGCAAACAGCAGCTCATGAAAGCCTTTAACGAGGCCGAAAGCTATGACGGCCCTTCATTGATTTTGTGTTATTCCCCCTGCATCAATCACGGGATCCAAAGAGGGATGGGCAAAGCCCAGGAAGAATCGAAGCTGGCGGTTGAAAGCGGCTATTGGCCCATGTACCGGTACAATCCGAGGTTGAAGGCCGAAGGTAAAAATCCATTTATCCTCGATTCTAAAAAACCGGACGGAACCCTGCGGGAGTTTCTGTCGGGCGAAGTTCGATATGCGAGTTTAGAGAAGACCTTTCCGCAAGAGGCCGATAAACTGCATGCACGCCTGGAGGAGGAATTCATGGAACGCTATGAAAAGCTGAAAAAAATGGCGGAGGAGGCACCCGAGAAAGGCGCCGATCAAGACAGCGACGCTCAGAGCCAGGATGAGGGTATTGATGATCCCACCTGCACCATATCGAGTACGGCCGAGCATTCACGCATGGACAATATGGATGAGCCCTGTGACGATGGGCGGTCCGGTAAAATTTGATGGCGTCGTAAAAAGTCCCATCTACTGCGTTATAGTATTTTCTTTCACCGCCCATGTGCTCCGCTCATTCGAGACGCTGAGGTCGCAGAGTTCATATCTCTTTAAGCTTTCTGCTGAGAAGGCAGAAAGCTTAAAACCACGGTCCTTCGGGCAAATCTTGCTTATTATAACCTGCCGGAGGCATGATGTTTTTTATTTGCCCGATGGAATCGGGACAAATAAAAATTATTTCTTCTCTGCGTTTTCTGCGCCTCTGCGGTGAATTGTTTTAATGAATTAAGGCACTTAAACTATTTTCGAGTTTACTGCTCATCTTTCAGACAGCCGGCGCGATGACGATAAAGCCCCGGCTCGACGATGCCTCCCATGGCCGGTGCGTCCAGATCTCCGCCCAGAAAGGTGTTGACCCGGCTAGCGGTAGTGGCAGGATCACGCAGACAATCGCCGTGATCGACATAAAGGGTTGATATGTTGGGTCGCGAGGCCAGCATCTTTTTGACCTGATTTAGCTGCTGCTGAAATACGTCTGCCAGTTTTTCTTTTGAAAGGGTCCCCCCTTGTTTTTCCTGATCCGCCAGCATGGTTTCCTGTGAGGCGACGACTTCGTTCATGTCGCGCTCCATAAAGAGGATGCGGTAATCAAATCCGGGCGGCAGGAAGAGGAGCAGCTGGGCCACAATCTTCACGGTCTTGCCCCGGGCCTCATCCAGCCAGGAGCGATCGCTGCGCAGTTTTTTGGCCTTCTCAAACTCAAAGTACCCCCTGGGGTTGTTCTCATCCGCCTCCCGCCTGCCGTCCGTCAGAATCTTCATGCCGCCGGCTTCAAGCATCTGCATCATCATGGAGGTGCCCGAGCGGGGGAGGCCGGAGACGATGGTGATGGCATTTTCCGGATCGATTATCCGGTCAACTTTGCCGGCGGGTATCGATTGCGGTTGATCCGGGGTAACGCGTCCGGCTAAAGGCCCTGCTGCGGATTCTTCGGCCGGCAGTTCTCCCCGATGCCGTTTTAAGGCCCGCAGCCGCTTGCGAGCCTCCTGGGCCAGTTTGCGGTGTTCGGCCACCTTGACCGGGTCACGAAACCATTTTTTGTAGAGGTATGCCAGCCGCCCGTGGGCTTCCGGAAAATTGGGATTCTGGGAGACAGCCATCTGGAAGGCCTCCCGGGCGCGTTTGATGTCCAGCAGCCGGTGCAGGGCCACACCCAGCAGAAAATGGCCGTAAGGGTTGTGGTAAAGGAGGCCTACGGATGTCAGGGCTTCGGCCTTGGCGGCTTTGTTGTTGCGGCGCGGAAGATACGACCGGCACATCCCCAGATGAGCGGCCGCGTTATCCGGATCGATCTCAAGCACCTGGCCAAAGGAGCGCTCGGCATCCTTGAAACGTTTCATCTGCAGGTAGACTTCGCCCAGTTTCTGGTGCAGGGCGGGCACCGGAATATCGGGCTGATCGGCATTTTTAAGATGCTTCAGCGCGTTCTCGGCGTCACCTTCTGCAAAAAGGAGCGATCCCATGAGATATTCCATGGCGTAGGGATTAAAGCCGGCCTGAACGTTCAGTTTGCGCAGCCGGGCCTGTTCCTCTTCGCTCAGATCCTCAAACTTTTTATCCTTCATCTCCCCATGCAGATCCTTGAGCTTCTCCCTTGCCCGGGCAGCGGTTTTTTCCTTGCGCTTAAATGTATCTTCCAGCACACCCCGGGCGTCTTTGATGCGTCCCACCGCCTGGAGGCAGGTCGCCAGTTGGATTCCGAAACGATGCTCCTCGGGCCAATCTTCCAACAGCGGCTCCAATAAGGGAATGGCTTCCACGTGGCGGCCGGCATCCATGTAGGAGCGGGCCAGATTGTAGTGCAGCTCGCGAACGGTTTCGGACACGGCTTTTTGCGCATCTTCATTGGGTTTTTCGATGTATCCCAGGGCCACCAGCTGATTGACGGCCTCCATTGATGCCACCGGATCCATCTGACGGTCCGGAGAGTGTGTGCCGGCTTCTCCCGCAACCGCGTCCCAGCTGGGTATTGCGTCGATCGGGGGTGTTTCTTCAAAGACGTTGATCAGCGGCACCCCGTCCATGTCCTGACCCACGGGGAGACCGAACAGGGTCAGAATCGTCGGGCAGATGTCCAGAATATTGGCGCCGTAGATGAGTTCATCTTTTTTGATACCCGGTCCCTGCATGGCAAAAATACCGTAGGGCCGATGCTGGGCGGCCGGTCCGGCGGGTTCATGGGGTATATTGCGCGGCCGCAGGTGATCCGGGTGAAACCCGTGATCCGAGGCAAGCATGACGGTGGTGTCCTCCCCGGCCAGCCCCAAAAGAACACCCAGCATCATGTCGTGATAGCGGTAACCGCCTTCAACGACATCCTTATAAATTTCAAAATCCTTTTCCGAAACCGATTCCTGACGCGGTGGATGATATTGCATGAAAGCGTGTGAAAAGTGGTCGATGCTGTCAAAGTAAACCGCCATGAAATCCCAGGATTCAAGCTGCATGGTGGCGGTGGCCGCGGCCTGAATGCTCGTACATTCGGTAATGGTTTTGGCCAGCACCTCCAGCCGCTTGTCTTTTTCCTGATCGATTTCGGCGGCCTGCGGCACAAACGGGAGGATATGTTCTTCGGTCAGTTCCTGGGGGTGCAGACGCAGGTCGGCCAGATTTTTAGCGATGCGATCGGGATGGACCGTTCCGGGATGCAGGGGCCAGGGCTTGTCCATGGGTCCCACGGCGCGATGATAGAAGTTGGATACCACCACCCCGTCGATGGGTTCGGCCGGATGCGAGGGCCACCACCCCACCACATTGCATTTTTTACCGTTTTGGCAAAGAATGTTCCAGACGGCCTTGGTCTTGCGGGAAAGGATGGTGATGGGCCGGATGCCGGTGCCGTGGGGATCGGGCTCGGTAAATCCGTAGATTCCGTGCTTGAAAGGACGTTTGCCGGTGGCGATGGAGGTCCACAGCATGGGGGACAATTCCGGAAAAAGGGTCGCCAGGTTGCCCATGACCCCGTTTTTGATGAATTTTTTGAGATGGGGCATTTTGCCCGCGTCGATCAGGGGGTGGATCATCTTCCAGTCCGCCCCGTCCCAGCCGATAAGGAGTATTTTTTTTGTCATTCGCTTTTTCCTATTTCAGAAAGACTCGTTTTCTTTTTTCAATCTCAAGGCCGAAAGTCAAGCCGGAAAGGGAGGACATAAAAAAGGAACGCCGGTCTGAATCAACAGACCGGCGCCTGGCAAAGATAAACGGGTATGCAATTGGTTATGCGGTTTCTTTGGCTTCCTTTTTGCGCTGGCGCAATCGCGCCATTCCGGCCGCACCCATGGCCAGAAGGCCCAGACCAAAGGTGCCGGGGATGGGAACCGGGTTTTGCTCATAGGCCCAGCTCACAATGGTGCCCGATGCGGAATTGTTGTTCCCTTCGTATTCAATCCAACCCAGATGTTGGTTTCCACCAATGTCAAATTGAATGCCAATGAAACCGTGGGAGCCATCAAAGGGCCCGCCACCCATTGGAAAGCCCCAGTAAAAAGTAGTAGCAAAATGTAAGTATCCGTACGATCCCCAAGAGGCGGGATTCCCAAGGTTAACTGAATTGCTGTTAGGAAAGTTCTTAACAAGAGTGGCAGCCGTCGATTGAAGGCGAACATACGCCCCCACCCCTGTTCCATAAACTGAAACAGCTCCAGAACTTGCAGTACCGAGAGCACTAAAGGCAAAGTCATTGGTCGAGTCCCCATCCAAATCGATAGAATAAGGTCCGCTACCAACGTTCAGTGTGTGATTCACAATTCCGCTGTAAATGAGTGCAGCGTCTGCCGGATTGGCCAGGGCCAGGGCCGCGCCGGCGGCCACGGAATAGGCCGTCAACTGTTTTCGCAGCCTGCGGGCGCTTTTTTGTTCCAAAGTATTCTTTCGTGCCATTTTCCTTCCTCCTCTATTTGAGGTGATAAACAGTAGTGATGTTACCCAGTTCGCTATGATTAATTTTTAAAACAATTTTGGTACTATAGAGTAATTCTTCAGTACCACAGATTTTGTAATGCGAAAGCATTAATTTTGACTAGTCCCATTGAAAATAGCACCCTAATCCGAAGGATTCCCGTCGATTTTAGATATAATTACAGTCTGTTATAATGAATTCGTTTTGTTGAAAAAATTTTTGGCTATGACTTTCAGTATTAGTTTTGACTAGTACGCTTTAAAAAAGGAGTGAAATTGTAAATAGCGTGCCGATTATATCTATGATATCAAATAGATGTATGATTTTGTTTCATTTCATTATTTTTTTTTCATCCAACCGAGGCATTATCTTCGGCTAGTCCCTTTTAAATATAATCCATATTTTTTATTATGTGTTAATTCATTGAGTTACAGTACCATTTGCAGTTTGCTCGAGTATTAAGACCCCAAAAAACTGCCAATGTTTAGGGCCGTTTTTTTTTACAAAAAGGGATCAAGTCTGCCTTTGATTTTTACAGTGGCAACATAATACCGATAGATCATGTCACTACTGCTTCTAATACCCGGCTTTAATCCCTTTACCCCTTCCTTTTTTGACAGCCCGGTAGATTTGTGATCTAAAACAAGCGACAAACGCTTATATGTAAAACCCAAAAGGAGACAGCTCTATGATAAAGAAAAAAGCGCTGGCGTATTGGGGTGTTGTCTGTCCGGGATGCAATATGGGGCGGAGGTTTCCGAATTCATTTATAGGCAAAAAGGTAGTCGAGCACTGGGAACAAGGGTGTCCGGTGCGCGAAGCCTATAAGGAAGTATTCGGCCCAAAGGAAGCTGGAAAGAATAAGAACGGCGAGAAAGAAGTAAGTCCCTGAGGCGGCTAGCGCCAGGTGATCTTCGGCTTCCGGCGCTCGGGTAGATAGGGTAGATTTTCCTTGATCGTCCCGGGATTGGTAGGCCAAATGCTTTGGTTCGAACATGCAGGGACGACCTTTTTTTCTTTGGCAACAAGCGATAGTTGACTTTAATGATAATTTAGAATATATTACCGATCGGTAATATATTTTTTGTTTAACCTTTTATTACCATGAAATATCCCGTTCGGTAATAAAGTATATAAATCCCAATGTTGGCAAATAACTATTCCCGATCGGGAATAGTTATATCTTGGTTTCCAATAAATTTTGTTATTTTCCCGTTCGAACAAAAAAAATAAAATGAAACAAACAACTCAAAATAACAGCAATACCTGGGTGGAAGTTACCGATCTAAAAGCCATTGGAGCCATGCTGCGCATAAAACGCAAACAAATGAAGTTAACCCAGAGCGATGCCGCCGGGCTGTGCAATGTCGGAACGCGATTCATTTCCGAGCTTGAAAACGGAAAGCCAACGATGCATTTTGATAAAGCACTCAAAGTTTTGAAACGCTTTGGCTTCACTTTCGGCGTCCGAGAAAGGTGATGATGGTATCGGAAAGATTGAGCATATATCTGCACAACTCTCTTGCAGGACAACTATGGCTCGATGATACCAGCCGATTTTCCTTCCAATATGACCCTGGTTATATAGAAGATCCAGACGCAATTCCACTATCATTGTCATTACCATTGAGAGAAGAGCCTTATTTAAATGACACGGCTAGACCGTTTTTCAGCAATCTTTTACCAGAAGGTGAAGTTAGATCGCTGATTTCCAAAATAAAACAAATTTCTGAGCACAATGATTTTAAATTGCTTGAAGCAATCGGAGGGGAATGCGCCGGCGCGGTCTCCATTGTTCCAGAGTACACGGCTCTCAGCACAGAAAAGGATTACATCACTTTATCAGAGCAGGAAGTAGAAGATATCATCAAAGAGAATGCAATACGCCCGGTATTAATTCTAAAGGACGAACTACGGCTTTCTCTCGCGGGAGCACAGAATAAAATTCCCGTATATATTGATAACGGCAGGTTTAACTTAACCTTTGGGATTGCCCCAAGCTCCCATATTCTGAAACCACAATCACCGTATTTTGATGATGTGGTTCAAAATGAGCATTTTTGTATGAGGCTTGCCGATGTTGTTCAACTGACAGTACCCGAATCTTCCATCTGGAAAGGGAAAAACCACATCGCATACATCGTAGAACGTTATGACAGAATAAAAGCGAAAGACGGTATAATTGAGCGGCTTCATCAGGAAGATCTATGCCAGGTGCTGGGTTGTATGCCTGACCAAAAATATGAAAACGAAGGCGGCCCCAGCCTAGCGGCGTGTTGTCAGATCTTTGACCAGTATAGCTCACAGCCAATTTTGGACAAACAGGCGCTGGTTAAATGGGTCATCTTTAACTATTTTATCGGCAATGCAGATGCCCATGGAAAAAATCTGTCATTGATTCGGAAAATAGATGGAAGCATTCGCCTGGCGCCATTTTACGACTTAATTTCAACAAGAGTGTACCCGGAAATTTCCAAAAAAATGGCTATGAAAATCGGAAAGGAAACCCGATTTGATTGGATTATGGAACGTCACTGGCAACAGATGGCGGATCAACTCGATCTAAAATTTACATATTTAAAAAAACTTTTAAGGAAGATCGCCGAAACACTTGAAACAGTTATGATAGAAATAGCAGACTCCATCATATTGGAATACAACGGTGAGAAGACGATTCAGAAAATCTGCAAAATCATAAACACCCACATCACGCAGGTAAGGACTTATCTTTGATGGCATCGTAAGTCCCTGACGCGGCTAGCGCCAGGTAATCTTCGGCTTCCGACGCTCGGGTAGGCGCTGATATTTGAACTTGGGATATCCCAGCATCAAGGCGTAATGGTGGGGGTGTTCTGGGGGAATCCCTAAATCGGCTTTCACCTGCGGGCTGGCCAGAAGGGCGCCCTGAAGCAACCCGGCCCAGCAGGTGCCGAGGTCGAGTCCCATCGCCGCCAGTTCAAAGTAGGAGAGGGCCAAAGTCAGATCTACCAGACCATTATTCGCCTCCCGCGGCGCCGAAGCCACCACCAGGGCCGGGGCATTTCTGAGCACGGCGTCATACCCGGCATCCCAGGCCGCCACAATCATAGGCAGGTAAGATGCGCTGGACGGCTGCGAATCTTTCTTGACGACTTCCCGCATCCAATCCACGACCCATGCACCGATTTGGCGAATTTTGTCGCGGTCGGTATACACCAGCCATTCCACCATCTGACTGTTACTGGCGGTGGGCGCATAGCGTGCGGTTTCGATCAGGTGTTGAATCTTGTCTTTTGGCACCGGTTTTTCTTTATAAACGCGGATGGAGCGGCGCGAGCGAAGGAACTGGGCTGCCTGTCCTTCATCGATCCGAAGTTCTTTATCGATCGGCAGACACTCTTCCAGAGGAATATATTTATGGCTCAGCGCGGCATTGGGGCACACTGCAACACAGTGTCCGCAGGCGATACAGATCTCATTTCCGCCGGGAACAAATTGCGGATAACCATCCTTGGGCAGTCGAATAACAGCTGCCGGGCACACCCGCGCACAAATCGCGTCTTTTTTGCATTTCGTTTCGTCAATCGTCAAAAAATCCATTTTCCTACCTCTCTTCTCATTTGTTTTTTTGGATCGGTTTTGAAACCGGTTATATTATTGCCCTTATAAAAAGTCCCCAGTTTGTCATTGCGAGGAGTGAAGCGACGCGGTAACCTCATGATTTCATCCACTTACAAACGACGAGATTGCTTCGCCATGCTCGCAATGACCGCATCGGCGACTTTTTACGAGTTCATCAACCTTGGATTATAATTTTCCGGGACCTAAGCAAAGATTGCTCTAAAGCGCAACATTAATTTATGGCAAAAGACGACTATTGGCCTGTCCCATTTGCCGCTTGACACCCCAAATTCGTTCGCTTATGTTCGCTTCACTTCGGAGATCGTACTCCGGGGGTTTTGTCAAACACGTGGATCGAGAAAACGATATGCATTTAAAGCAAATTAGCCTTCGTCTCGAAAACAGTCCCACCCGGGAGCACTATCCGTTTAATCTCCCCGTTCTGCAACAAACGAAAAGGATCGAATTCCCAACGCCTGTTACCTTTTTGGTGGGGGAAAACGGGAGCGGCAAGTCGACCTTTTTGGAAGCAGTGGCCCGCAAGTGCCGCATCCATATCTGGCGGGACGTCAGGGGGACACGATTTGAGATCAACCCCTGGGAAGGAAGACTGTTTCAATTTCTGGATGCGGAGTGGATTAACGATTCAGTGCCGGGGTCGTATTTTGATTCGGAGGTATCACAGCATTTTGCCCAATACCTTGATGAATGGGCGGCGGCAGATCCGGATCTGCTGCAGTATTTCGGCGGGAAGTCTTTGGTGAGTCAGAGCCACGGGCAATCGTTGATGTCGTTTTTCAACGCCCGCTATCGTTTCAAAGGGCTTTATTTATTAGATGAACCCGAAACAGCCCTCTCCCCCAGGAGTCAGCTGGAATTGCTGCAGGTGTTTCAAGAAATGGGCCGGGCCGGGCATGCGCAATTTATAATCGCTTCTCATTCACCGATTCTTCTGGCCTGTCCCGACGCCACCCTTTACAGCTTCGACCACATCCCGGTAAAATCGATCGATTACAAAGAAACCGAGCATTATCGAATCTATAAAGATTTTATGGCGGATGCGGGCAAATACTTGTAAGCGCAGTCAGCGGAAAGATAGGAATTTGCTTTTAGTGTGCAGAGATAAGGCGTAAAATCGTTTGTATGTCGCCTATTTCTTCTCGAAAAATGGGTTAATCCATCCAAGCCCCAGCTCAACTAATTTGCCGGGACGGGGCACCCCCGTTTCCCGGTTCCAGCCCATTATGTCATAGTAAGTATCCAGGGCGGTTTCGAATTCATTACGATCTAACGCTTTTCCCTCGAGCAGGCCCCCTTCCAGAGGTTCAAAAAAACGGTCCGGGAGTTGATCATCCTTGCGGGAAATGCCTTCCCGGACGGACACTGCGCGTTTGATTGTGATGGTCCGCTCCCCTAACTTCATGATCTCCCATAAATGGGTATCCCATCCAGTTGCGGCCCGGACCGCTTCAGCGACTTGATGCATCTTGAGCAGTTTTCCCGGACCGGCCGTAAAAATACAAAGCCCCAGTGTATTGAAGACATTCCAGGTCATTTGCATATAGGCAAACTGTCGGGCCTTCTCAGGGCCTAAATAGAGCGCCGGAGTAGGCTCCATAAGACCCAGTTCGGCCAGATCGGGAGCCCCCAAAGCGCCTTCCTGGAATAAATAATCATGCGGGCCCTCCGTGTGATTGGCGCCGGTGGAGGAAAGAGCGTACGCCAGCGCTAAACTTCCCTTCCCCCTGGGTTCATGCATCGCCATTTCCTGGCCCTTGACCTGCATGGCAAATTTTTCAGCCCCCCGGCCGACTTTCTGTGCGGCACGCACGGTTCCTTCAGCCAGTAAATCGCCGATTCCTTCTCTATTGGCAATTTTGTGAACGAGTTGAATCATGGCTTGATGATTGCCGAAGTTAAGTTCCAACCCGTCTGTATCCTCAAGGCTCAGGAGGTCGTTTTCAAAACATTCCATGCCAAAGGCAATCGAAGAGCCCGTTGAAATAGTATCGAGAGTGTAGGCATTGCAAAGTTCATGGGCCTTACATACGGCTTCGAGGTTTGATACTCCGCATAATGATCCAAACGCGGCAGCCGTTTCATATTCGGGACCCCCGTAACTCGGATCTACCTGATACTCCCCTTTCGAACGAGCGACGCGCTTGCATCGAATCGGACAGGCCTGGCAGCTGTCCGCTTTAACAAAATATTCTTTGTGAAAGGTCTCGCCACAAACCTTATCGGCGTCTTCGAAGCTGCCACTGTGAAAATTGCGGGTCGGTAAAATGCCGGCTTCATCCAACTCGGTGACATCCCATCCAATGGTGCCGCCTTCATGGATAACTCGCTCGATCGGATGGTCCATAAAATTATCTGCATACCATCTGATTATCTTTTTGAGGGCCTCATTATTTTTAAAGGGTATTTTCTGCTTCCCGCGCACGGCAATGGCCTTAAGGTTTTTTGAACCCATCACGGCACCCATACCCGAGCGGCCATTCGTGTGCCTGAGATTGTTGACCACACATGCGTATCTGACCATATTTTCACCGGCCGGCCCGATGGAGGCGACCCGGGCGCGGGGTTGTCCGGTATCAGTGCGAATGATCTCCTGAGTTTCTCCGGTGAGTTTTCCCCAGATATGGGTTGCATCGCGAATCTGGACCTCTCCGTCATTGATCCACAGATAGACCGGGCGATCGGCTTTTCCTTCCACTAAAACAGCATCGTAACCCGCCTTTTTTAATTCCGGAGACCACCATCCCCCAGCCTCTGCCTCACCGTAACATCCGGTCAGAGGTGAAATCGAAGCGACTGAGAATCGGTTCGCGCCGGGAATTCCACTGCCCACCAACGGACTGGAGGTAAATATGAGCAAATTTTCCGGATCGAACGGATTGATTCCGGCCGGGCGCTCTTTAAGCAAATAATAGCAGGCGAGGCCGCTTCCGCCAAAATAGGTCCGATAGATTTTTTCATCAGGTTCTTCGACGGAATGGATTTGATTGCTGAGATCAACTCTGAGGATCTTTCCGGTCATGCCGTATTTCATTTTTCCTCCAGACAGATATGCGCCATAATAGATTAATACCTGAATTTTGCATGCAAGACTCAGGTATTACCCGCCTCCCATTGCAGCAATCAACTTAATTTCATCTCCATGCTGCAAAATATAATCTTTGGATTCGGCTTTCCCATTTACAACGTATACCGATATCAAATTCAGGGGCAGTCCGATTTCCTGACAAACAGCTTTTAAGCTTCTTCCTTCCCGGCCCTCGACCACCAGACGGTCTTTGCCATGGTTTACATTACTGCAAAAACGCTTCAGGGATCCTATCGTAATAAACGTCACGCTCATATTGGGTATGCCATCCGCTCTTGAGAGAAAGACGCCCGGATGATATAGCGCGCCAAATTCTCAAGGCCTTCTTTATTGTACGGCCAAATGGCGTTGCCGATTCCATTACTCAACCCGTTTGTTTCCCCTTTCTAAGTCCCGCTTCAAAGACCTTGAGATTTGCGGCCATAAACCGGTCCGGGCTGATTGCTTGAATGGTTTCGCGCAATTCCTGTGCTTGAAACGGCCCATCATCAAAGGCGGCCATAAAACCGATCAGGGCCAGATTCGAAGCCAGGGGAACATCCAGATCCAGGGCCAGCTGTGAGGCGGAGACGGCCCGGTAGGTAATGTTCATTTTGTCCAAAAAGGGTTTGGTTTCGGGGCGCGGGAATGTATCCGGGGAGGCGTTGGCAAACAGTTTTGCACCATGAGTCAAAAAGGGGAGATTGCGGTAAACTTCGTTTTCTTCAAGGCCTAAAAGAAAATGGGCCGCACCCGCATTTACAAGACTGCTTTGGGCGTCGCCCAGCTTCAGGTGCGAAACCACCGATCCTCCCCGCTGCGCCATACCGTGAGTTTCGGCTCCAAGCACATTGATTCCCTTGCGCAAGGCCGTTTGGGCCAGCATTTTGGTCATAAAAAGGATGCCCTGACCGCCCAGACCGCTTAATATGAAGTTTGTCGTTTGCATTATCTTTTCACTTTCGCGTATTCTTACTTTTCTACAATAGCGCCCTTGGGGCATATTTGGGGACAAACGCCGCATTGGGCGCATAGAATCGGGTCGACGGTGGTGTGTCCGAGCTGCGGATCCTTAACGAGTGCCGGGCATTCAAACCGCGTGTGACAGAAGTTGCATTCGTCACAATCTTCGGTAACGGCAACGGGCCTCTTCTGCGGAATGGCTTCCTTGCGGTTTGCGATGACACACGCGTGGCGCGAAATGATGGTCGCGATACCGCCATCCGGTGCATTGACATATTCGGTGGCCTTTTTAAGGAGGGCGTGCATGGCCTTCAAGTCATAGGGATCGACGACTTCGATAAAATCGATTCCGCATCCGGCGATGATTCTTTCCAACGGAATTTGTTTGCCCCGGGTCCCGTCGGCCCGAATACCCGTACCGGGCGTTGGTTGCATACCGGTCATGGCGGTGGTGCCGTTATCGAGGATTACGAGGATAAATCTGGCATCATTGTAGACGGCATTCAAGAGCCCCGCCGTACCGGAATGATAGAAAGTCGAATCCCCAATAGTGGCCACGATGGGCTGATCTATCCGATCCTTGGCAAAGGCATGATAGAAGCCCGAAGCGAGGGTGATTCCGGCTCCCATATCGAGAACCGTATCCACACCCCCCAGATTCAGCCCGAGGGTATAGCACCCGATATCGGAGGTGAAAATGGCCTTGGGGCGGGCTTTGCGAATGGCATAGAACGAGGCTCTGTGGGGACAGCCCGCACATAAAGTCGGTTTGCGTATCGGGAGACCAAGGCTTTGAACCAGTTCCAGTGGCCCAGGGTTCGGTTCCGCCCCCAGGGGATCTATTCGGTTTTGCGATAAAGCGGAGTTGATCAGCTTCTCAATCACCTGGGGCACCAGTTCGCCCTCGGACGGAACATGCCCGGAAAGACGGCCGTATACTTTTTGGCGATCCCGCAGGAAGTATTCGATTACGGTATCGGTTTCCTCTATAACGAGTACTTTCTCACAGGCGGACATAAATTCACGGGCCAGTTTATCCGGAAAAGGGTAAGGTGCGCCGATTTTGAGAAGCGGAATATCGGAGCGGTTTTTTTCCCCAAGCAGATCGCTTACCACGGCCCAGGATACGCCGCCGGAGATGATTCCGAAGGGGTACTTTTTTCCGCGATCAAGGTTATGCGAATTAAAAGGCGTCAGTTTTTCAAATTTGTGTGCGATGGTTTCCAGTTTTTGGTTTAATTCGCGATGCAGGATCAGACGGAAGCGAGGTGTTGCCGCCCACCGGGCGGGATCTTTCTCAAACACGGCCTTAGTGTCATTTTGAGGAAGTTTTTCCCAGCTGAGGTTTTGACGCGCATGACAGACACGGATGGCCGGTCGCAGAATCACCGGAATTTTAAACTCCTGGGAAAGATCGAGCGCCAGCTTGACCATTTCACGTGCTTCCCCGGGCGTCGAGGGGTCAAGAACGGGCACTTTTGCCAGGCGTGCCATCAGACGCGTGTCCTGTTCGGTCTGAGACGAATGCGGGCCGGGGTCATCACAGGAGATAATCACCAGTGCACCGGCGGTTCCCAGATAGGCCGAACTCATCAGAGAATCGGCCGCCACGTTCAACCCCACCTGTTTCATACAGCAGGCAGCCCTTTTGCCCGCGATCGCGGCCGCATAGGCGTTATCAAAGGCAACCTTTTCATTGGTAGACCATTCCACATACGTATTCAGTCCTTCTGATTTTAAGAGCCGAACCACCTCCGGCAAAATCTCAGAACTGGGCGTTCCCGGATAGGAGGTCACCACCTGACAGCCCCCTTCCAATAGTCCGAGGGCGATGGCACCGTTGC
>CAZNFS010000007.1:0-39284 GCA_964572695.1 uncultured Desulfobacteraceae bacterium | reverse complement strand
AGTGTCTTGAAAGCGGAACTTTTGCTTGCCTAATCGGCAATGATGATTAATATGAACTATGGAGGTTTTAGCCATTATATTCGGCAGTTTCCCTCAATCTTCAGAATACCGGTACCCAACATTAAAACACCACGCCTAACACGGCGAAATTATTGAAATAACAAACCCAATAGGAGGTAAGGGCATTGAATCCTTTTTATAAAAACCTGGCACTGTGGCTGGTCATCACGCTGATGATGATCATGCTCTACAACCTTTTTAATCAACAGCAGATGGCTGAAACCAATATCAGCTATACCGAATTTTTAAGCAGAGTGGATGATGAGCAGATTGCGGAAGTGGTTATGCAGGGTCAGGATCTTTTCGTTACAGATGTTAACCACAATCGTTTTAAAGTATATGCCCCGGCCGATGGCGATCTGATCAAGCTTCTCAGGGCCAAAGGCGTGTCCATAAATGCCAAAGCCCCGAACGAATCGCCCTGGTACATGTCGGTTTTGATGTCCTGGTTTCCAATGATTATTCTGATTGGCGTCTGGATCTTTTTTATGCGGCAGATGCAGGCGGGTGGCGGCAAAGCGCTTTCATTTGGGAAAAGCCGGGCACGTTTGGTGTCGGATCAGTCCGAAAAAGTCACTTTTGAAGATGTCGCCGGAATCGATGAGGCCAAGGAAGAGCTTCAAGAAATCGTAGAATTTCTTAAAGAACCAAAAAAATTTACCCGTCTCGGCGGTCGGATTCCCAAAGGCGTCCTTCTCATGGGCCCCCCCGGCTGCGGGAAGACCCTTCTGGCCCGTGCGATTGCCGGTGAAGCCGGGGTTCCTTTCTTCAGCATCAGCGGATCGGACTTTGTTGAAATGTTTGTCGGAGTGGGCGCTTCCCGAGTTCGAGATCTCTTTGTTCAAGGTAAAAAGAACGCCCCTTGCATCATATTTATCGATGAAATCGATGCCGTGGGGCGGCATCGCGGCGCCGGTCTGGGCGGCGGACATGATGAACGAGAACAGACGCTCAACCAACTCCTGGTGGAGATGGACGGATTCGAATCCAATGAAGGCGTAATCTTAATTTCAGCCACCAACCGGCCCGATGTCCTCGATCCGGCCCTGCTGCGCCCCGGGCGCTTTGACCGCCAGGTGGTGGTTTCGCTTCCCGATATCAAAGGGCGTGAACTAATTCTGCGCGTTCACATGAAAAAAACGCCCACCGATCCTGATGTCAAGCCCCTCATTATAGCCAAGGGGACTCCCGGATTTTCGGGAGCCGATCTTGAAAACCTTGTCAATGAGGCGGCGCTTCTCGGAGCCAAACGGGATAAAGAGAAGATTGACATGTCTGATTTTGAAGAAGCCAAAGATAAAGTCTATATGGGTTTGGAGCGCAAGTCGAAAGTGATCAAAGAGGAGGATCGCAAAGTTACGGCCTACCATGAAGGCGGGCATGCCCTGGTGGCCCGTCTCCTCCCCTATACGGATGCGGTTAACAAAATCACGATTATCCCCAGAGGCCGTGCCGCCGGGATCACCTGGTTTCTCCCGGAAGAAAGAGACTTCAAATTTAAGGATCAGCTTGAAAGTGAATTGTCGGTCGCTTTTGGCGGTCGAGCGGCTGAGGAGATTGTCTTTAACCGAATCAGTACCGGTGCTGCAAATGACATCAAGCAGGCCACTGCTCTGGCCCAGAAGATGATCCGCACCTGGGGGATGAGCGACGAGGTGGGACCTCTTTCATATGACCAAAGTGAAGAGCAGATTTTTCTGGGACGCGAAATCTCACAGCGCCGGGACTACTCGGAAGAAACGGCGCGCAAGATCGATGTAGAAATAAACAGACTGGCTCTTAGCGCGTACGGCTGCGCCAAAAAAGCGCTGGATGAAAATCTGGATATCCTGCACCAACTGGCCGAATTGCTCCTTGAAAAAGAAACCGTTATGGGAGCGGAACTGGACGAATTGATTATTTCCTTGAGACCGGGAATCGATCTTCCATCCAATCCGCATGACACCACCGACCCGGAGGAAGAAGCGCCGCAAACGGCCTAGATCGTATTCCTATGAATCGACGCAGGGTATATACCGTTGCATGGGATGGCCACACCCTTGAGCTGGGCCGCCATACGCGCATTATGGGGATCCTTAATGTGACGCCGGATTCATTTTCAGATGGCGGTAAATTCTACACCACCGGTGCGGCCGTGGCGCACGGGCTTAAACTGGCCGAGGCGGGGGCCGACATTCTCGACATTGGGGGTGAATCGACCCGCCCGTTTTCCGAACCGGTCTCCATCGATGAGGAGATTCGCCGCGTCGTCCCGGTAATTGAACAGCTGGCCCCCAAGGTTGCCGTCCCGATTTCAATCGATACGACTAAAGCAAAGGTAGCCCAGGCGGCTATTGCCGCCGGCGCCTCAATCATTAACGATATTAGTTCACTGCAGTCAGACCCTGAAATGGTCACGCTTGCAGCCGCATCGGCCGTGCCTGTTATTTTGATGCATATGAAGGGAGCCCCCAGGAACATGCAGGTCTCCCCCACCTATGATGATGTCGTTGCCGAAGTAAAACGATTTTTAAAAGATGCGATCGATCAGGCGCAAAAAAATGGCCTGGCGCGGGAAAGAATTATTGTCGACCCTGGCATCGGTTTTGGGAAAACGGTTGATCACAACTTACAATTGATTTACCATCTCAACGCACTGCAGACCCTCGATGTGCCGATTCTGATCGGGCCTTCGCGGAAGTCTTTTATTCAAAATATTCTCAAATTAAAAGTTAAAAAGGAAATCAACCCCGACCTGCCGGAAGTCGAAACCGGAAACCAGGCTGTGATATCGGCGGCGATCCTGAACGGCGCACACATTGTGCGGGTGCATGACGTATACACAACCCTGGCTACGGTCAAGATCATGGATGCCATAATCAATGCTTGAACCGCCCGGCAGGGAGGATCCGGTGTAATGACCAACGCAAAAAACCGATTTTTTTACAACCGCAGAAATCTGGTTGTATTCGCCCTTTTGGTGTTTGCCGGCGTGGCGTTCTTTTTTTTAAGACCTGCGCCGCCTTTGCAGGAAACCGATCTTTTGATTCCGATCAATTTTGGCAAAGCACCGGCCGGCCTAACCGCAACCGGTTCGCCTCTGAAAGGGATCGAGGTTCGCATCCGGGGCTCGGAATCCGGCATCCGTTCCCTCTTAAGCCATAAATTGAACTATAGGGTGGATCTCTCGCGTGCCGATATCGGTATTATAACCTTCCCCATTGATAAGAACCTGATCACCCTTCCCAAGGATATTGCGATTGTAAAAGTCGATCCCTCGTCTCTGACGGTAAGGATTGAAAAAGAAATCACCAAGGAGCTGCCGGTTATCATCTCCTTTGCGGACAAGCCGGGTAAAGGTTTTATCGTTATGGACGCCATTGCCAAACCCGACTCTGTGATTGTTCGCGGCCCGGAGGACATCTTATCTCCGCTTGAAAAGGTCAGCACCAAGCCCATCGATTTAAAAGGGGTGTCGGAATCCTTTAAAAAAGAAATCGCCCTTAGCCTGCCGGAGCGCATCAATGTGATCTTTCCTTCTGGAATCATGCGGGCTGAAGTGAGCATCAGTCAAAAAATCATTTCGCGTCAAATTAAGGACATCCCCGTCAAAGGAAAAAATACACCTTATCGGTATCTTATTACGCCATCGGTTATCAGCATTGAAATTAAAGGGCCCATGAACACGCTTGCGAAGGTTCAAAACGGAAAGGAAATTCAGGTGTATGTCGATTTAAAAGGACTAAAGCCGGGGGTGTATCCCCGCCGGGCAGCGATTACGCTCCCCCCCAGCACGACCCTGGCCGATGCCCGGCCGGAATTGTTTACCGTCAAAATCGAAAAAACCAAAAAAGCCGCCAGTCAATAGCAGCCCTAGGCTGTTGCGGTTCAATTATAGATGGCTAAGTAAAAAGGTTCATATACAAGGCGTAGTGTTTTTTCAGGGACGAGGTTATACATGTAGTATGCCGAGTGTCTGAAAAAATACTACAACGCAGTAGATGGGATTTTTTACGACGCCATCAAGATTGATTTTCCAGATATCCCTCAAAACCGCGCACGCCGTTGGTCAAAAAGAAGCGTTCTCTGGCCTGCAGGTCTTCTCCCAGCTGATTCCATCCGGCCATCAGGGGATCTTCTTTCATCAAGCGATTAAGGCACCTTTCGTAAAAATCTTCTCTGCGACCGTATTCAATCTCGGATTGGATGACTTCCTTCCACCTTTGAAGCTGATCGATGTGAGCACTTAGCAGGTCTGTGCCATTGAGGCTAGCGCCGAAATGGCCGAAGCAGCAAATATCATGCGAAATTTCAAGCAAATTTTGAAGACTGCGGACACCTGTTTCAAAAAAGAAGCGCGGCGGTGTCGAGGGGCGCAGATAGAATTTTCGATCCGGCAAGGCCACATAGACACCGGCCGCTTCCCCGACAAACAGGTAACGCCCGATGGCGTAGCTGACGTGATGGGGGGCGTGGCCCGGAGTCGGAATCGGTAAAATCGTGTTACTTTTGTACGTCACCGCATCGCATAGCAGCGCCGGCGAGACCGGTTTCAAGGGTCCATAAGCCCTGGCGGTATCGGCGATGGTTTTGAGACTGACCTCCCACAGACGCTGCGGGTCTGCCAGGTGCTTGATCCCGCTCTGATGGCAAACCACCGGCGTGCCCGGAAATCGCTCCAGCAAATCCCCCACTCCGCCGGCATGATCGAGATGGATGTGGGTCAATAAAATGACATCCAAAGACGAAATGCCGAGTTCCTCCAGGGCTCGAATCAAGGCAGGCAGAGTTGCCGCCGGTCCTGGATCCACCAGTACGGTTTTTGCCCCGCGGTACAACCACGCACCGATGAATGAGGTAAAACCCTTTAATTTCATATCGAGGGGAAAGAGATAAAGCTCAGGTGTAATTTCAATCGGCGGCATAGGGTGGTATGTGAAATGTCTGATTTAAGTGAGACCGGCCTTGACTAGCGATTCTTTGAAAACGCGATAAAATGCGTCGTAGTCGGCAAGACCCCGTATGAGGATCGTTTCGAATTCACCCAAGTTTTTAAGATTGACCACGAGGTTAACACTTTTGTGAAATGCCACCATATTATCATTGGTGCGGTGGGTTTGGGTTAAAAGAACGACAAAAATGTTCCGTCTGACCCCCATGGTAAGGTGATCCAGATACTGCAGCACATGATTATCTTGTGGGTTTTGCGTATCGAAAAGTTCATTTATCACGATCACATCAAAAACATGAAAGCGCATCTGCTTAAGCGCTTCCAAGGCAGAAGCTGGCTCCGTGGTGTGAAACTCATTTTGTTTCAGAATCGTTTCAATTTTTTTCCGACTGGCCGAGTCGGATTCGCATAACAGGGCGGTTTTGGCACCTTCCTCTACAAAATCAAACGGTTTCTCCGAGGCATCGTATGTCCCGGATGAAACTTCATCGATGAGTGTCTTTTCAGCACTCGCTTTGGGCGGAGCTTCCGGTGTCTTGGAGCGGGTATCGATCGAAATCTTGCCTTTGCATTTGGGACAACCAATGGATAAGATCTGACCTTGGGGGAGTTTTTCATCCGGGACTTTAAACTTGGCCTGGCAGTGTGTACACGCAATATCCATAATAATCTCCTCTAGATCCGGTCATTCCAGTTTCTTATCATAGTCGCTGTCGACCTCAAGGTCCTCGATGTCGGTGGTGGCTTCGCCGCGTCCGCTCTTAACCGAATCAAGGCCGCGCCCGACAATCCCCTTGCGCGACGCATATGCCATGGCAGTCTCTTCGGTTATGAGTCCTTCTTTATATATTCCGACAATATAATCGTCAAAAGTGGTCATGCCGAATGCAGTACCGTCCTGAATGATTTCATAATACGTTTTGCCCTCCGACTCGCCGTGCAAAATTGAGTCTTTGACCCGCAGGTTGCTCCCCATGATTTCAAATGCGGCCACCCGGCCGCCGCCCTCTTTGGGAAGGAGTCTCTGGCAGACGATCCATCTTACGGTATCGGCCAACCGAATCCGAATCTGATTCTCCTCTTCCGTGTTAAACATGCCCAGGATACGGTTGATCGTCTGCCCTGCGTCCACGGTGTGCAAGGTGCTGACAACCAAATGCCCGGTTTCAGCCGCACTGAGACCGATTTCAACCGTTTCGCGATCGCGCATCTCACCTACCAAAATCACCTTGGGCGCCTGCCGCAGAGCGGCACGCAGTCCACTGGCAAAGGTATCGAAGTCGTTGCCCATCTCGCGTTGATTGAAGGTCGATTTTTTATGCGGATGCTGGTATTCGACCGGATCTTCCAGCGTGACCACATGCACCGATTTACTCTCGTTGATCTCGTTTAACACCGCGGCCAATGACGTCGACTTGCCGCTTCCGGTAGAACCGGTCACAAGGATAATGCCGTTTCTTTCACTGGCCATCTTCAGAAAAGCTTCGGGAAGGTTGAGTTCTTGCAGGGTTGGAATCTTTGTTTCAAGTTTTCGGAGTACCGTAGAGTAGTTGCCGCGCTGGGAAAAGATATTGACCCTGAAGCGGGCTTTTCCGGGAAGTTCATAGGATGAATCGCAAGATCCTTCCTTAAGAAACGTCTCGGTAAGCCGCCGGTTTTGATTGATCAGATTAAGGGCGAACACTTCCGCCTGAAAAGGCGTGATTTCATCAAACGGCGGATCCATGTCAACCTTGGTAAGTTCGCCTGAACTTTCAACCTGAAAGGGCTTTCCGGCGGTAATGTTAAGATCGGAAACATTATCGTGGGAGTCTAACATCTTAGCCAAAATATGGTCAATCTCCTGCTTTTTCATGACAAATCCCTATCTTTCATCTAAGTTGAACGGTTCCAGGTTCAGGGTTCAAGGTTCAAAGGCTATAATATTCTGATATCCTTAACTTAATTGATGTTGCCTGAGGTATGACTCAGATCAACCTCTTTCACCCTTTAGGTGAAACATAGCAGTTGTTCTTATGTACGTGTTTTCTCCTTTAGGCATCCGTAAAATCAGCCGGCGGATTCTTGAGAAACGAGCGGAAGCGGCCTTTGTCGTTGCTCTTTAAATACGCCTCATCGGGATCGATCCAGCCTTTATTGAGCAGCTCCATAATGGCGTCATCCAAAAGCGCCATCCCGTATTTTTTCCCGGTCTGAATCATGGAAGGAATCTGATGCGTTTTGGCCTCACGAATCAAATTGCGAACAGCCGGGGTGGCAATTAGGATTTCCATCGCCGCACAGCGTCCTTTTATATCCGCTCTTTTAAAGAGAACTTGCGCCACCACGGCCCTGAGGCCATCTGACAGGGTGGAACGGATCTGGGCCTGTTCGCTGGAGGGGAAGACTTCAATAACACGATCGACTGTCTTGGGGGCGCTGGTGGTATGCAGCGTTCCAAAGACGAGGTGACCGGTGGAAGCGGCTTCGATGGCCAGGGATATGGTTTCCAGGTCTCGCATCTCACCCACCAGAATAATATCCGGGTCTTCACGCAGGGCTCCCCGCAGGGCTGCGGTAAAGGTTTTGGTATGGAGCCCTACCTCGCGGTGATTGACGATACAGCCTTTGCTTTGGTGGACGAATTCGATCGGATCTTCGATGGTGATAATGTGGTCTTTACGGTTTTTGTTGGCAACATCGATGATAGCGGCCAAGGTTGTTGATTTGCCGCTCCCCGTGGGCCCTGTAACCAGCACGAGGCCTCGGGGCAGAGAAGCCAGTTTGGGTATCACCGGGGGAAGGCCCAGCTGTTCAGCGGTCAATATTTCACTCGGGATTTCTCTAAAAACCGCGGCGATGCCATTCTTTTGCATAAAATAATTAGCACGATATCGGGCCAGACCGGGTATTTCATAACCGAAATCGACGTCACCGGTCTCTTCGAATACCTTGATTTTTTCCTCCGCTGTGATTTCATACAGCATGCTTCTTAGATCATCGTCGTCGAGCACCTTGTATTTAACCCGTTCCATCTCACCACGAATGCGGAGCGCCGGCGGCTGTCCCGAGACAAGGTGAAGGTCGGAAGCTCCTTGATCGTTCATCAATTTGAAAAACGCATCGATTTTCGCCATGCTTACCCCCTAATCATAAATTAAACGTCACTCAGAGCGATTGCAATATTTGTACTTTTGGGCCGGAAAGAAATAAACCGCTATGATTGTTTCAAGAATGCAACTTTGGAGTCCTCTTCATCCATTTTCTTGCGCTCTTCCTTCCCCATATCCAGAAGTTTGGTATAGGTTTCAATAATGGAGCGAATCTGGATTTCGATCTGCATGCGCTGGCGCTTTAACTCGGCCGTGTCCTCATGCAGCTGCGCCAGTCGATTATGCGCTTTGTTGAGGAGCTTTTCGGCTTTGACCTCGGCGTTTGATAAAATCAGTTCGGCCGATTTGCGGGCATTTTCCTTCATCTGTTCCATGACTTTCTGAGAATTCGCCAGGGCCCGTTTAAAGGTGTCCTCACGACTCTTGAAGCCCTTTATTTCAGCCTCAAGTTTGCCGGTTTGCTCCTGGAGCATTATATTCTCATTTTGCAGCGCTTCAAACTCGGAGGCCATTTGTTCAAGAAAATTGTCGACTTCTTGGATATCAAAGCCTCTAAATTTAACCTTAAACTGTTGTTGCTGAATATCAAGGGGGGTCAGCTTCATGATATCGCACCTGCCTTTTGGGTTTGTTTAAAGCAAAATCACAGATAATCGCATTAGGCTCTCGACTAAAAAAGTTTGTAAAAAAATGACACCCAGGATAACAACGATGGGCGAGATATCGATTCCGATGGCGAACGGGATACGGGTTCGGATCGGTTGGAGTATAGGCTCCGTTACGTTATATATAAATCGGACGATGGGATTATACGGATCCGGATTCACCCACGAAAGGATTGCCCGGGCGATGACAACCCACATAAAAAGCGTCAGCCCATAATTTAAAACCACCGCCACCGCTTTTAAAAAATTACCTATGATAAACATCGTCTGCGTTACCTTTTAGAAATCGAATTTCCGGCGGATTGAAGACCCGGCTTCCGCCGATTAGGACTGCGACCTGAAAATTAAGTATATTCTGCCAGATAAGTCAAGATTTAATGTCATTACGAATATCGATTCCATGATTCAGATTACAAAAACAATTGCCATTCACGAGAACGAAATCGAATTCAAATTTATGCGTTCGCCGGGACCGGGCGGACAAAACGTCAATAAAGTCTCCAGCGCGGTTCAACTTCGTTTTAATGTCCTTAACGCTCCTTCCCTGCCGGAAGGTGTGCGCAGGCGCCTTCTGAAATCCGATTATCGGATAACCGCTGCAGGGATCTTGAATATCAATGCACATCGATTCAGATCCCAGGAATTGAACCGCAAAGACGCCCTGAATCGTTTAGTTGTTACCATCCGCAAAGCAGCCTGGATACCAAAACCGCGTCTAAAAACGCGACCCTCGCTTTCATCCCAAAGGAAAAGGCTCGCCAGAAAACGTCGCCACAGCACCATTAAAAAAACGCGGATGCCGGTGCGATTCTCTGACAGCTAAATCACATCGCCCCAATAACACAGGCTTTGTCAGCGCCATCTAAAACCGGACTTGCACTTAGGCCAATAATTCTATAAGAGTTGGAAAAAGGGAGGAGAGGTGACGGTATGGTCAGCGCGATTTTGATGGCAGGCTATAGCAACCGGCGGGCCGTAAAAAAGTACAGCCGCATTGTGGCTGAAAATTACGGGCAAAAGTTTATCGAGTCGGGTTACAAGCCCTTGCGGGAATTCGCAACGCTTAAGGACGGCCAAGAAGAAAACAAACCGTTGATCCAATATACGCTGGAGACCCTTTTTGAGATCGATTTAATAGATGAAATCGTCATTGTCGGCCACCAGATGCTGCTTGAGCAGCGGCTGGGAAATTTTATAAAAAAATTTGAAAAACCGTGCCGCATTGTAAATCAAAATTCCAGAATCACTCCTGATGTCATCCAGGATTTCAACGTCATTCCCAGAAAAGTCAAACACAATACAATCGCCGGAAATTTCATTAAGGGGTATACCGCCACGGCCGCCTGCCGCAACAAGATGCCGGCGTTGTTTATAGCCGCGGATTCGCCTTTGACCCCAAAGCAGTTCATTGTGCATTTCCTGGATATTGTGCAAAAACCCGAAAATCAGGCTGACATCGTATTCCCGGCCGTATGTATTGATGAGGATAATGACAAACTGGGTCGACGCCCGCTTAAACTCCTGAATGACACGCCGTATCATGTTTCCGATAAAACCGATCCACACGGCAGACAGGGGTTTCGTCTTTCCGGTTTAATGTTTGCCAATCCGCATACGTTTGATATCAATGCCGTCAATGCCGCCTATTCGCTTCGCAAATGGCTCAGCCCGAATGTGCAATTACGCTTGTTCCGAATTACAGAAGGCCTCGGATATCCAAATGTCTATTCCAAATATTTTATTCGAAAAGATTTGAGCATAAGGGAAATTGAAAACATTACGACCGAATTTTTCAGGGGCCGGCTTAAGTTGATTCCAATGTCGGGCGAAGAAGCAACCTACGATTATGACGGTACCGATTTTGAATATCGCATGATCTCCGAAATGCTGAAATCTGCTTAGAGGGGTGATCGCATGTTTGTAGAAGTCATCTCAAAAATAGGATTTTGGTTCAAGGTTAAGGCGGGGCCAAGTTTCAACCCGCA
This sequence comes from uncultured Desulfobacteraceae bacterium, assembly GCA_964572695.1. Classification (GTDB taxonomy): domain Bacteria; phylum Desulfobacterota; class Desulfobacteria; order Desulfobacterales; family CAZHA01; genus CAZHAH01. The sequence goes on along the minus strand of CAZNFS010000007.1, from coordinate 28,552 downwards.
GGCATACTGAGGTATGTCGAGGAATTGAAACGAGGACCCAACGCAGAGATTGGACCAAAAGACACTTTTGAGATAGCTTCTAATAATCACTTTCTGTATAGGGCGTTCCATTTTTCCCAAAAGCCGGGAAACGATTTGTTGACACATTCCTCATCTGCGATCTTTATGTCCGGCACGTTTAATCCGATCACGGCCAGACTCATGGCAATGCGATGATCGTTATGGGCCTTTACAGTTAGGCCCTGAAGCGGTCGCTGGCCCAGAATCACCAATCCATCCTGCAGTTCCTCGACCTGGCCGCCCAGCCGCCGCCATTCTGTAGCGACTGCTTTTAAGCGATTGCTTTCTTTATGAACCAAATGGGCGACATTTCGAATCACGGTCCTACCCTTTGCAAAAAGGGCAACCGCCGCCAGCGTCGGCACCATGTCCGGCATGGCACTCATATCCACCTCAATTCCGGAAAGTGCTTTACCATGAACGGTTACGCGGTCATTTTCTTTCTCGATATGGCAGCCCATTTTTTGGAGGATTTCGAGCAATCCGATATCCCCCTGCCGGGTGGCAATGGGTCGGATGTTGTGGGTGGTTGCCGTCCCACCCGTAACTGCTGCAGCAGCCCAAAAATAAGAGGCACTCGAAAGATCCCCTTCAACGACAAATTGGCGGGGCTGATATCTCTGGCCGCAGGGAGTTTTAAAATGCTGATATCCATCGCGAAAAATCTTGACCCCAAACCGCTGCATGACCTCTAGGGTAAGGTCCACATACGGCTTCGACGCCAATCTACCGCCGACACTAATTTCGACGTCTTTGTGTGCATAGGGACTGGCTAACAGGATCGAAGATACATACTGACTGCTAATATCGCCGGACATCGATACCCGGCCGCCGACAATACCGTCTGCGTTGACATATATGGGCGGGAACCCATTTCGTTTAGAGAATATTGCCTTCACTCCCATTTGTGTCAAAGCCCCGACAAGGTCAGCGATCGGTCTTTCCTCCATCCGTGGACTCCCCTTTAGCGTGAACTCTCCTCGGGCAAGGGCCACAGTGGAAAGAAGAAGCCGGAAAGATGTCCCCGAGTCCCCCAGATAGATTTCTTTTCTATCCGGAATTCGGCCGAAAACACCTCCTGTACCCGTAACACCAACCATTACATCGCTTATGGATATCGATGCGCCCAGCTGTTTCAAAGCGGCTATCGTAAGAAGTGTGTCATCGCAGATGAGCGCATTTTTCAGGATGCTTTCTCCTTTGGCCAGCGCAGCCGCAATTAAGGCCCGGTGTGTTATACTCTTGGAACCGGGAATTCCGACAATCGCTTTGATGGGAGAACGGGGTGAGGAATGGGTCATTTGGGTGATCGTCACTTCGGGTTCAGGGCCTGTTCGGCGGCCTTTGTCATCACGCCCAGGGGCGCTTCTTTTCCTGTCCACAACCTGAACTGCTCGGCACCCTGGTGGACAAACATCGTCAGTCCACTGATGGCTACACATCCGCGAGCTCTGGCTTCAGCCAGCAACCGGGTTTCAACCGGATTATAGATGACATCCATTACGACCATTCCCTTTTTAAGCGCCCCAGGCGGCACCAAAGACTGGTCCGCACCCGGATACATTCCGATCGGCGTTGTTTGGATCAACAAATCGGCTGGCACGGTTTCGATTTCCGGCAGCGGTACAAATTCAACCCCTAAATGATGCGCCAGCCGCAAACCCCTTTTTTTAGACCGGTTGACGATGGAAAGATGGACCCCGTGCGCCTGCAAGGCGAACCCGACCGCTCGTGCGGCACCCCCGGCCCCGAGCAAAAGGCAGGTCTTACCCGGCAGGGCGGTCTTCTCTTCCAGGGCTTTGAGAGCCCCAAACGCATCGGTATTATAACCGCTGAGACGTCCATCGGCGTTGACGATCGTATTGACAGCCCCAATCTGTTGCGCCATTTCATCGACTTCATCCAGCAGGGGCAATATCGATGTCTTGTGAGGGATGGTGACACTAAGGCCGTTAATGCCTAAAGCTTTCATCCCCCGCACAGACCCAATTATGTCTTTTGATTCAAACGCCAGATACACCGCATTCCGCCCAGTTGCCGCAAATGCCGCATTATGCATAGCCGGGCTGAGGGAATGAACGATGGGAGATCCGATCACACCGTACAAACTCGTATGCTGATCGATCTTCATTTTTTCAATGTCTCCAAAATTTTTCGCATCTCTCTCACAGGAATTTGTCCTGCGGCCGATTCCTGGTCTGTTTCAAGAGCGGCAAAAGTCAAATACCCCCCCAGAAGCGGCGCTGCGATGCGGCTCATACGACCTGCGGCTCCCATGCAAAAGGCAATTACTTCAACACCCATTGTCTTTGCCAAAGGTATCAAATTTAAGACACGCAAAATATCGTCAGGGATGTGCGCCTTGGTGACAATTTTAACCACATCGGCACCGGTGGCGGTCATCTTTTTTAAGATCGCTTCTAATTGATCGGATGGGGGAGTCCCGTCCGGTAGATGATGCGACAGGATAATTTTAGATTTGCCGCAGGTTTGAAAAATTTTTTGTCTAAATTCAAGCGGCATTCGATACTCCACATCGATAAACCCGGCCCCTTTTACAGCGGCATCCAAAAGATAATCCGTCTGTGTGTCATAACCGGCGGCCCCCCGTCCGCCTTCTCTTGTGGACCGATAGGTAACGATGAGCGGCTTGGAAGCCGCCGGGATCATTTCTTCCAGACGAAATGACACCATCGCGTCCAGGCGAAATTCCAGAATATCTGCCAGATGGTCGGCTTTTTCAATTTTCACCAAAGCGTCTTCGGTATCGCGAGCCATGATGGGAATACAGATCATAAATCCAAAACCACTAGGCAATATTATCGCGCAACCTGCTTAAAAATTTTTGCATTTCTTCATAATCCCGGGCTCTGATAATATGGGTCAGATAGGCCAGCCGGGAATTGATCTCTTCAATCTGTTTGGCAGCATAGGGATTGAACATGGTCTCTGCCAGCAGATGATCGTCTTCCGATAAAAGCCCCTTGGCGGTATCCAGATGTCTTCGAAATGTCGTCCCGGGAGCTTCCTGCTTTTTCATACAGGCCGCAAAAACCATACTCGATGCAAACGGGGTTGAGAGGGAATAGGCAATCGTTTGATCGTGATCTTCAAATGTGTATTCATAGATACTGAGATTAAGGTTTTTATAAAAATTTCGGAAAAAAGCTTTGCCTTCTTCATTTGATTCTTTAATGATAATCGCATGTTCCTGGCTAAGATCGCGGATATTGGCAAAAGTGGGCCCGAACATGGGGTGCGTGGATACAAAGCGTTGCCCCAGTTTTTGATAGTATTCGTACAGATCGTTTTTCACGGAGGCAATGTCCGCCAGAATACATTCCTCTGATAGATACGGCAGAACCGCATCAAATGCGGTATAGATATTCGAAAGGCTGACGGCGTTTATCACAAGTTCCGGCTTAAACGCTGCTACTTCTTTGAGGTCCAGCAGCCTTTGGACATCGATAAAATATTTGAGTTTTTTGCGATCGATATCATAAACCGCCACCTCATGGTCGATGCATAACTCTTCCACAAACCAAGCCCCCATCCTCCCGGCCCCCATAATGAAAATCCTCATACCACCTTCCTCTCTTTGTAACACCCCATGAGCCTAAAATTAATGGTTATCGCTTGCACTTCGGATAGCGCTCTGGTTACCTTTTCATCCTGGATCGATCCCATAAAATCGAGAAAAAAGGCATAGCTTCCCGGTTCACTGGGAACCGATTCGATCCGGGTCAGATTAATTTCCGCCTTTGCAAAAACCTCCAGCGCCTTAAACAGAGCGGCGGCTTTATGCTCGGTCGAGAAAATTACCGAGCATTTATCTCCTTCTCCCCGATGCGCTTCTTTGGAAAGGATGAGAAATCGGGTCATGTTGCGATCGAGATCTTCTATATCTTCTTTTATGATTTCAAGGTTATAAAGCTTCGCGGCAAGCCTGCTGGCAATTGCCGCGCTCCCCTTGAGCCTGTTTTCGGCCAGCATTCTGGCCGCCCCGGCCGTATCGTAGTAGGGCACCGGATCCAGTCTGTTTCGTGCCAAAAAATGACGCGACTGCGTCAGTGCCTGAAGATGAGAATAGGCCGAACGGATTTCGCGGTGGTCGCTGCCGGGCAGTACAAGCAGACAAAGGTGGATGGGGATTTCGATCGCCCCTACCACGTGAAGATCCGTATTAATGAGAAGGACGTTTGCCTCCCCGACAATACCGCCTAATGTATTTTCAACCGGAACAATCCCAAAGTCATAAAGCTCCGATTTGACGCCTTCAAATATCTGGGCAAATTCGGTGCAGGGTACCGGGATAAAGTCATCATTCCATTTCCTTGAGGCGACTTCACTGTAGGCCCCGTGTTCGCCCTGGAATGCGATCAGTTTATAGTTCTTTGCCTGAAGGTTTTTGCTCTCTTTGATAATCTCCAAATAGAGTCTTTCAATAAATTCATTACTGATCAGTTTGGTTGCGTTTGTTTTGATTTTAGCAAAAAGCGCCTGCTCTCTTTCAAGGTCTTCGACTTCAGGCTTAAACTTTTTGGTCATCAGGACCTGCTCCATGCGGTCATTTAAAAGCTTCACTATTTTAGAATCATATTGATCAATATTTTTTCGAATGTCATGTATGCTCATTTTTTTCCCATTTTGTTGTTATCGCAAGGGTTCGTTCAAAAAATCGTCCTCAAGTTCTTTCAGGTCGAATTCCTCCACCACGGCATCACCGATGCCATTCAACAATACAAAACTAATTTTATCCCGGTTTCGTTTTTTATCTTTTCTGAGTGCATTCAAAAGTCTCTGCCGATCGATTTCAAGTCCCGTCGGAAGCTCGAATTTCTCCAACAGCGCTTCCAGCCTTTGCACCGCCACGGGTGTGACGCGTCCTTTCATCTCAGAAACGGTTACAGCCATCATCATACCGATACTAATCGCTTCCCCATGCGGCAGACCGGTTATCTTTTCTATGGCGTGCCCGAAAGTGTGACCGAAATTAAGTTTGCGGCGCTCCCCCTTTTCGGTTTCATCGCTATTGACGATGTTTGACTTTATCACCACCGAAGCGTGAACCACTTTCTCGATCACCTCGTTTTCAAGCGCAAGCGCGCGGGTATGATGTTTTTCAAGATAAGCAAACAACTCCGCGTCGGCTACGGCAGCCTGTTTTATCACTTCAGCCAAGCCGCATCGGATCTCACGTATCGGCAGGGTTTTCAATAGATTGGAATCGCAAATGACAAATTGGGGCTGGTTAAAAACCCCCACCATATTTTTATATCCGCTGAAGTTGACACCATTTTTGCCGCCCACACTGGCATCGACCTGGGATAAAAGCGTTGAAGCCACAAAACCAAATCTTATCCCGCGCATATAGGTCGATGCCACAAAACCCGCGATATCACAGACCACACCACCGCCTATCCCCAGGATAAAGGATGACCGGTCCGCTTCAAGTTCCAGTAACCCGCTATAGATGTCCCGGACCGTGTCCAGGTTTTTGACCCCTTCACCGCTCCCGATGGTTATGACTTCACCCTGTGGGAAATGTTGGCGATGATATTTTTTCGTATTCTCATCGGTTAAGATAATAACGTTTTCAGAAGGCAGATACGTCTCGATATTTTGAAGGCGTTCGCCGGTTATTATGGTTGAAGCGCCTGTTATCCCCTGAATCTGATGAACCTTCACAATCCTTGCTCCTGAACGGGGCTTCCATTGCCCGGATAAATATTATCCATACAAGAATTGAGCCTGTTTAACTTCTTCATCAAAGCAGTAAACATCGCCGGCGGCATGGCTTGATCCTTGTCACAGATGGCCTCACTCGGGTCATAGTGGACTTCAATCATCAGCCCGTCGGCGCCTGCGGCCATCGAGGCCAGACTCATTTGCGCGATGATGCTCAAGCGCCCGGTGCCGTGTGACGGATCGACAATGATGGGAAGATGAGAAATCTCTTTAACACAAGGCACAATGCTTAGATCAAGAGTATTTCGGGTGTGGGTTTCAAATGTTCTTATTCCTCTTTCACATAGAATGACATCCGGATTCCCTGCCGCCAGAATATACTCGGCGCAATTGAGCCATTCCTTCAAAGTGGAGTACATCCCCCTTTTTAGAAGTACCGGTTTGTTAACTTTTCCAACTTCTTTGAGAAGCGTAAAGTTTTGCATGTTGCGGGTTCCCACCTGAAGAACATCCGCATATTCGGATACCCAGGAGACATCTCTCGGATCGGTCACTTCCGTCACCACCGGAAGTCCGGTTTCCTTTTTGGCTTTTTCGAGGATTTTCAACCCCTGCAGGCCAAGCCCCTGGAAGTCATAGGGCGATGTTCTGGGTTTGAATGCCCCGCCCCTGAGCATATTCGCACCTGCAGCCTTTACCTTTTGGGCTGTTTTTATCGTCTGTTCTTCACTCTCGACACTGCAGGGGCCGGCAATCACGACAAACTCCTTGCCCACTTTGACTCCATTGACGTTGATAACGGTGCGCTGCTTGTGGCCGCCATTAAATGCTGCCAGTTTAAGATTCGTCATGGTTTAGACTCTCCTCCCTTTGTCTCTCATAGCTAAAGATTCTCTTATTCTCTCAATTATCGGCCTGCAACGCCTTTGTCCTCAAGTAATGATCTGCCAGAACAATTCTGACCATCGCCTCAAGCACGGGAACAATGCGCGGAACAGCTGAAATATCGAACCGTCCTTTAAGCGCAAGCTTGGCCGGTTGTCCTTTTCGATCAACGGTGTTTTGTTCTTGGCCAATGGAAGGAATCGGCTTTACAGCCGCGCGTATAACGATTTCATCCCCATTGGATATGCCCCCCAGGATTCCTCCCGATCGATTCGTCGTAAATCCCTCAGGGGTTATCGAGTCATTGTTTTCCACGCCCCGCAACCGTGCGGCTTCAAACCCGGCCCCGATCTCAACCCCTTTGACCGCTCCCACCGACATGGCCGCTTTGGCCAGATCTGCATCCAGCTTATCAAAGACCGGCTCGCCCAGTCCGGCCGGGCACCCATTGATCCGCACCTCCACAATTCCTCCTAAAGAATCGTTATCCTGTCTGGCCCTTAAAAGGGCTGCTTCCATCTGTTGTGCGGCTTCACGATCCGGACAGTAACAGGCGTTTTTTTCAATTTGCTCAAAATCGATCTGCCCGGCGCGAACTCCACCCATTTCCAGGGTGTAGGCCCTGATGCTTATTCGCGGCGGCGCCAGGATTTTTCGGGCCACAACACCGGCGGCGACTCTTGCGGCCGTCTCGCGCGCTGAGGCCCTTCCTCCGCCCCGGAAATCAAAATGACCGTATTTTTTATAATAGGTGTAATCGGCATGCCCAGGCCGGAAAAGCTGACGCAAAACCTCGTAGGGTTTGCTGTTTGCATCCCGGTTGCGGATAAATAGGGTAATGGGTGCGCCGGTGGTCAACCCTTCGAACAGGCCGGATAGAATTTCGACTTGATCCGTTTCATTGCGGGGCGTGTCAATTGCATGTCTGCCCGGCCTGCGGCGTGCCATATCTGCCGTAAAGTCTTCTGTGGAGAGACTGATCCGAGAAGGGCAGCCGTCAATCACAACCCCCACACCGGGTCCATGCGATTCACCAAATGTGGTTATGCGAAATAGATCTCCGAATGAATTCCCGGCCATAATCTTATCCTTTAAGTTCTTCCGAAAGCGATTCCATGATCGCAGCTGCCACTTCTACCGGGCTAAGGTTGGAGGTGTCCACCGTGATGGTTGCCTCCTTTTCATAGAGCGGCCGCCTAGAATCCAGGACCTGTTTGATTTCTTGCAGGGAATCGCCGCCTGTGAGCGAGGGTCTGGTATTGCCGGTCTGCTGATCCTGGGTCATTCGCTTTTCTAGAACTTCCATCTTTGCGTCCAGCCATATAATCAGTCCCTTACGCCTTAAATTGACCATATTGGCTTCATCCATCACCACCCCGCCCCCGGTAGCAATAATCAGATCATCTTTCTCCGCAACCGCTTCAACCACTTGTCTTTCAGTCTTCCGAAAATACTCCCATCCATCTTGGGAGATGATCGCCTCAATGGAACATCCCGCATTATTTTCGATCAATGCATCGGTATCACAAAAATCTTTTCCCAGCGTATGGGCGATGATGTTGCCCACCATTGTTTTACCACTGCACCGATAACCGATTAATACGATATTCACTTAATCCCTTTTCCCTCTTCCCCAAAAAAATCGTGCATCAAGCCCGGGAGCATCATTTTCAAATCGACGTTTACAAATAAAAAAAGCCGTGGGCTTTTTTCCGCCCACGGCTTTATTAATTGCAAATGATGTCAATCAATCCATGGGCGCAAGTCTTCCGTAGTAGTAAAAATAAAAATTCTGCCAAGATTGATTGTTGGTTTTCTTCATCATTTCTTCTAAGCCTTTTTTGACCTTCTAAAGAAATCCTTCCCTGTTGTCAAGCATAAATTTAACTATAAGCGACCTCAAAAAAGTCTTTTGGCCCCATTTGCGCTAAAGCTTCACTAAAGTGCCTGCGTTAAAACCTCGTTTCAAGTCCTCAACATACATGAGTATGCCTGCGGTTTGAAACTTGGTTTCGCCTTGAACTTGATCCAAAATCCTCTTTTTGAGATGGCTTCTAAAGGCACGCTTGAAAAATTTTGCTTGACATCTCCTTTGGGTTTCATTTATACGGGTGTTTATGAATTGTGAAAAAAGAATAATTTTGAGCGCATCTTTTATCAGCTGGTGGTGGCACGGCTCACAAGGGAGGAGTGCCTGCCGGCTGTAGTATAACCTAAAAACAAAAAACCGTAGGCGCCTCCCAGAGGCCCCACGGTTTTTTTATGTCCGAATTAAGGCCGTGGGGCGGAAATCCTCACGGCCTTTTTTATTGGAGTGTTAGCGTGAAAATTAGACCCTCATTTACCGAATTTAAAAATTTGGCCCAACAGGGAAATTTTATTCCGGTTTGTCATACATTTCTGGCCGACACGGAAACACCGGTTTCAGCTTATTTAAAGATTAGAAACAAATCTTTTTCTTACCTCCTTGAAAGTGCCGATATGGCAGAGAGATGGGGACGCTATAGTTTTATCGGGTATCGACCCTATCTAACTGCGGCCATACGAAATCAAACAATGGAAATCTGGGAAAACGACCGCAAGAACATATTAAATAAGGTTAAGAATCCGCTAACCGTTTTGAGAAATTTGATGAAAGCGTTTGAACCCGTGGCCTTGGAAAACCTGGCGCCTTTTCAGGGAGGTTTTGTTGGGTATTTCAATTATGACCTGATCCGAAAATGGGAGCATCTGCCCGGAATTTCGACTGAAAAAACGCAGATGCCCGAATCGATCTTTATGCTTGCCAGGCGACTGATCATTTTTGACCACTTAACGCACCAAATAAGCATGGTTGCCTTTGCCTATTTAAAAAACAACCGCAATTTGAAAACCGCCTATGACCAAGCCTGTCAGGAAATCGAAGAAACCCTTTATGAATTTCAAGGCCCTCTGCCGGCCATATCGGAAAAAGAGCAGCTTTCACTCTCCGCCCTTACATCCAATTTCAAGCAAAGCGATTTTGAATCGGCTGTCTGCAAGGCCAAAGATTATATCGTGGCCGGTGATGTTATCCAGGTGGTTTTATCCCAAAAATTCTCAGCCGATATTTGCGGTGATGACTTTCTGCTCTACCGCAACCTGAGGAGCGTAAATCCTTCGCCTTACATGTTTTATCTCAATTATGACAAGGTCAAGTTAATCGGCTCCTCGCCTGAGATTCTTGTCCGTCTGACAGATGGCAAGATCGTGCTGCGACCCATTGCCGGGACACGCCCGCGGGGTAAGACGCTGGAAGAAGACCAGACGCTGGAAAAAGAGCTGTTGGCAGATCCAAAGGAACGCGCGGAGCATGTCATGCTGGTGGATCTGGGTCGCAACGATGTCGGCAAGCCGGCCCTGCCCGGTACCGTAGAGGTGACCCGGTTTATGGAAGTGGAACGGTATTCTCACGTGATGCATATTGTTTCCAACGTGGAGGGCCGTTTGCAACCTGAACTGGATGCGTATGATGTGTTTATGTCGTCCTTTCCGGCCGGTACGGTATCGGGTGCGCCCAAGGTCCGGGCCATGGAAATCATTAACGAATTGGAGCCAACAGCGAGAGGGCCATACGCCGGTGCGGTAGGTTATTTTAGTTTTAACGGGAATATGGATTTCTGCATTACGATTCGCACCATCACGGTTGTGAACGGAAAACTTAGCATTCAGGTCGGAGCGGGTATTGTGGCCGATTCCGTACCCACAAAAGAATATGATGAAACGCTTAGAAAAGCCGCGGCCATGTTTAAGGCCATTGAAAGAGCAGGTGCAATATGATCCTGATGATCGATAATTATGACTCTTTTACTTACAATCTGGTCCAAATGCTGCAAACCAACCAGGAGGCCGTTCAGGTCTGGCGCAACGACCAGATCGGTCAAACGGAAATGGAAGGATTGGGCCCTTCTGCGCTGGTGATTTCCCCGGGACCGGGCTCTCCCAAGCAGGCCGGGATCTCTTTGAGCGCCATACATCATTTTGCACCCCAAATTCCTATTCTTGGGGTTTGTCTGGGGCATCAATCGATTGCGGAAGCCTTTGGCGGACGAGTGATTCGCGCCGGTAGAATTATGCATGGCAAGACATCGCTTATTTTTCACGATGGCCGCTCGATTTATCACAGTTTGCCCAATCCGTTCGAAGCGATCCGGTATCATTCGCTGATTGTGGAAAAGGATTCTCTCCCGGATTGTCTAGAGATCTGCGCTTATACTCAACAAGGAGAGATCATGGGGCTTCGACACCTCAAATATCCTGTCGAAGGTGTCCAATTTCACCCCGAATCGATCCTAACAACCGTTGGTGAACAAATTATCCATAATTTTCTTAACATGAATTCCCATCACAGAAATTAGGATTCTGGAGGTGTAAAAATCTCAAAAGGAGGAAAATAATCATGATCAAAGAAGCAATTGCCAAGGTGGTCGAAAAAAATAATCTTTCCGAAAAAGAAATGCAAGCCGTCATGGAGGAAATAATGACCGGCAAAGCCACACCGGTTCAAATCGGAGCGTTTATTACGGCCTTGAGAATCAAGGGCGAAACCGTGGCCGAAATTACCGGGGCCGCAAAAGTTATGCGGGCCAAAGCCACCAGAGTTCGGCCCAACAATCATCTGGTCAACCTTGACCGGGATGAAATCAACATCGATGATGAAACCATTCTCGATACCTGTGGCACCGGTGGTGATGGCACCAGTACATTCAATATCTCCACCGCCACGGCGTTTGTGGCCGCCGGTGCCGGTGTCAAAGTGGCCAAGCACGGAAACCGCGCCATATCCAGCCGGTGTGGCAGCGCCGATGTTTTAAAAAGCCTGGGCGTAAAGCTCGATCTTGATCCGTGTGATGTGGAAGGCTGCATCCGTGAGGTGGGCATCGGATTTCTTTATGCCCCGTTTTTTCACCAAGCAACAAAATACGCGGCCGGACCACGACAGGAGATAGGCCTAAGAACCATTTTTAATCTGCTGGGGCCCCTGACAAACCCGGCCGGAGCCACGGCCCAGGTTCTGGGGGTCTACGATCCCGATCTGACCGAAACGCTGGCCCATGTTCTTCTGAGGCTCGGGACAAAGGAGGCGTTTGTCGTTTGTGGCGAGGGGACCTTCGATGAAATCAGTATCTGCGGATCGACGCGCATTTCACATCTTAAAGATAATGATGTCAAAACCTTTGAAATGACGCCCGAGGAGTATGGATTTGAAAGGGCGGCGCCCGAAGACATTAAGGGGGGGGACGCACAAGAAAACGCCCGCATCATCCACAAAATATTAGATGGTGAGAAAGGCGCGAAGCGGGATATTGTACTCCTCAATGCCGGCGCTGCATTTGTGGCGGCGGGTCTTGATCCTGACTTTAAGGCCGGAATTGTAAGGGCTAAGGATTCCATCGATTCCGGTCGTGCCAAAGAAAAACTCGACGCCCTGGTTAATTATACCCAACAATGTGAGGCGTTTGTTCGTAAAGAGCTGTAAGTCATGAAATCCTTTTTAACTCAAATACTTGAAGCAAAACACGAAGAAGTCAAGCGACTCAAGAAAACACGATCGTTGTTTCATAAAAACGATAGGGCTTTCCCTATCCGTGATTTTGGGGCAGCGATTTCCGTACCGCACAGCGTCAGCCTGATTGCCGAAATAAAATTTGCTTCACCCTCGGCAGGAATGATTCGTGAATACACCGATCCTCTCCTGATCGGGAAAATTTATGCTAAGGCCGGCGCCGCCGCCATATCATTTTTAACCGATCACAAGTTTTTCGGGGGCGACCTCAGTCTTTTGCCTGCTTTAAAAAAAGCGGTGTCATTGCCCATATTACGTAAAGATTTTATTATCGACGAGGTTCAGGTGGAGCAATCGTTCTTATCGGGTGCCGATGCGGTATTACTGATCGCCCGTATCTTAACCCGGCCCCAATTGGAGCGATTGCTTATTTCGGTTGGGGAATTGGGGATGTCAGCTCTGGTTGAAGTTCATGACCAGGATGACCTCCACAAAGCGGTTGCAGGCGGCGCGGATATTATCGGGATCAATAATCGCAACCTAAAAACTTTCGAAGTTGATCTGGAAACTTCGCTAAAGTTAGTACCGTTGGTGCCGGATTATTGCATCGCGGTCAGTGAAAGCGGCATCGAGCGTGAGACGGATATTCAGCGCCTGATGAAATGCGGCATTAAAGCGGTGCTGGTCGGCACATCCATCATGAAAAGTGATAATATGGCACAACAGACCAGACGATTTGTCAGGGCCGGTGGCATACAAGATGATCAGAGTTAAGGTTTGCGGCATTACAAATGCGCAAGATGCTTGGGCGGCGGTTAAATTGGGCGTCGATGCGCTCGGTTTTATATTTGCCCCCAGTCCACGGCAGGTGACACCCGAAAAAGCACGCTCGATCATTAATACCCTTCCGCCCTTCATTCAAACCGTGGGAATTTTCGTGGATGAAGACGTAAAACCGATACAGGAAATAACGCGGTTTTGCAACCTCGACTTGATCCAGCTGCATGGAAACGAGCCGCCCGAGTTTTGTCACCAACTCATGCCCCATGTCATTAAAGCCTTTCGGTTAAAGGATGAAACAAGCCTTTTACCCATTACGCATTTTCAGGGCCATATCAGGGCTCAGCTTCTGGACACCTACCAGCAAGGCTTAAGAGGGGGTACCGGGAAAACATTTGAATGGCACCTGGCGGTTAAGGCTGGCAAAATGGACTCACCCGTCATTCTATCGGGCGGTTTGAGGCCTTCAAATATTGAAAAGGCCGTCTCAACCGTCAAACCGTACGCCATCGATGTAAACAGCGGTATCGAAGCGCATCCCGGAAAAAAAGATCCCACGCTTATGGCCCGTTTAATGCAAACCATCCATGCCATAAATAAGGAAGCGTGCTTAAATGAATAACAGCGGTTACTATGGAAAATTTGGCGGGGCGTTTATTCCTGAAATATTAACTGCCACGTTTGAACAGCTCAACGAGGCCTATCAAAATGCCGTAAAAGATCCAACCTTCTGGGAAGAATACATCAATATCATGTTCACTTTTTCCGGACGTCCGACACCGATTACCTTTGCCAAAAACCTGACCCAATATTTTAAGGGCGCACGGATCTATATTAAACGCGAAGACTTAAACCATACCGGCGCCCATAAAGCCAACAACGTCATGGGACAGGGGCTTTTGGTAAAACGAATGGGGAAGACAAGGGTGATTGCCGAAACCGGCGCCGGTCAGCATGGTGTCGCCACCGCGACAATGGCGGCCAAATTTGGATTCCGGTGTACGATTTATATGGGCGAGGTGGATGTTGCCAGGCAAAGACCCAATGTTTTTTGGATGGAGCGATTGGGTGCCGAAGTGGTTCCCGTAAAAGACGGGACGCGCATCTTAAAGGATGCCATTAATGAAGCCTTTCGTGACTGGGTGAAGAATATGGACGACACCCATTATGTCCTTGGAACGGCCTGTGGTCCGCACCCTTTCCCGGCAATGGTTTCCTATTTTCAATCCATCATTGGCCGGGAAGCCAGAGAGCAAATCTTAAAAATGAGAAAAAAACTTCCTGCCCGTATTTATGCCTGCGTCGGCGGTGGTTCCAATGCCTTGGGAATCTTTAGCGGGTTTTGGCATGATCCGGTGGAACTGATCGGTGTCGAAGCCGGAGGCAAGGGCGTCGAGACGGATCATCACGCCGCACGTCTGGCGTCTGAGGCCGGGTCCCAGGGGGTGGCTCAGGGATACAAAACCTATTTTCTTCAAAACAAGGACGGGCAGATGAAAGAAACCCATAGCGTTGCCGCCGGCCTGGATTATGTAGGGGTTTCGCCCATCCTTGCTTCCCTGTTTGAAGAAGGCCGGGTGCGGTTCGAAGCCGCCACGGACAAGGAGGTGCTTGAGGCATTGGCTCTAACCATCAGAAAAGAAGGTCTGGTACCGGCCTTGGAATCCGCCCATGCCTTTGCCTGGGCATTCAAAGAAGTTTCAGAGCTTTCAACGGATGACATGGTGCTGATCAACCAGTCAGGGCGGGGGGATAAGGATATCTTTACCATCGCAGATGCGTTTGCAGATCCGCAATGGCAGGCGTTCATTCAAAAAAAAGCGGAGCAGTATCATGCTTGAATCCTATATTCGACGGAAACTCAAGCAAAAAGATATCCTGCTGATGACCCATATTGTTCTCGGATATCCATCGTTTGAAGATAGTTATGCGATCATCGATGCCATGCTGACGGCGGGGGTGGACCTGATGGAGTTGCAGATCCCTTTTTCGGAGCCGATTGCAGATGGACCAGTGATCCTGCGGACGAATCAAAAAGCCCTGGAAAAAGGCGTCACCGTTGAAGCCTGCCTTGATTTTATACGCAAGATAACAGGCGAATTTGACATCCCTTTTCTGGTCATGAGTTACTATAACATCCTTTTTAAATACGGCGTCGAACGTTTTGTCAGGGAAATGGCCCAAAGAAAACTAAAAGGGAGCATTATCCCCGATCTTCCTCCCGAAGAAGGACAATCCTATCTTGCGACCATGCAAGAAAATGGGCTTGCACCCATTCTTATTTTTGCCCCCACCACCCCACAGGGGCGTATGCAGCAGATTGCTTCTTGGGGGCGTGGCTTTATTTACTGTGTGGCCAGAAAGGGCGTCACCGGCGCCAACACGGATTTTTCCGCAGAATTGACATCATATCTTGATCGCTGTCGGAAGGCGACTCATCTACCGCTTGCACTCGGTTTTGGTGTGACGTACAAAGCCGATATCGATTATCTAAAAGGCAAAGCAGATATCGCCGTGGTGGGAAGCCAAATGATCCGCATTATCGAAGAGAAGGGTATCGCTTCGGTGGGCGGTTTTATCCGGAACCTGCAATAAATAAATCAGAAACACCCATGTTGACTATCAATCTCAATCTCGCTAATAACCCACCCAGACCATTTTCTTTTTGTTTTTGAATAGCTTTTCTGCGCCTAAACCAGATGATCTCGTAAAAGAGGCGCTAAGGATTAATTCATATGCCCAGTGATAGCGACTATTTTAAACCTGATTTTGATCCGCGCTTTAAAATATTTCACGAATTGATGGCAAAAAAGATTCGCGAAGTACTACTGGTATCCACCCCCTATGAAGCCTGGATTATGGAGGAGGATTGCCGCCTGTCGGAACGAATTATTAACGAATATCGGGGCTTAAATCTCAGCAATCCTCCCCGGCTCAACTGGGTTTCCTCGTCCGAAGAAGCTTTTTCAGCTCTTGATAAAAAAAAATTTGATATGGTCGTCTATGTCGCGCGGCATGTGGATGCGGAGGCCCTGTCAATGGGGCAAAAAATAAAGGCCAAAACGCCCGATCTCCCGGTAATCCTTTTGAGCCACAGGATATCCCCGGCAGAAGAATGCCAACCGAATCAGGGTGTGAATTCCGGATTCGATCGCACTTTTTTGTGGACCGGAAATACCGATATTTTATTGGCCCTGATCAAAAGTGCGGAAGACCTGATGAATGTTGCCGATGATACGGAATTGGCCGGAATAAGGGTTGTCATCTTTGTGGAAGACTCTCCGGCTTATATTTCATCGCTTTTGCCCATTCTTTACAAAGAGCTGGTCAGTCAGGCCCAGGCGGTGATGGGCGAGGGGCTCAATGAAGAACATCGACTGCTGGCCATGCGGGCCCGCCCCAAGATTCTGATGGCCGAAAGCTATGAAGACGCGATAGATTTATACCAACGGTTTGAGCCCTACGTATTGGGCGTAATTTCAGATGTACGCTTTCCGCGGAAAAGCAAACCCAATGATGATGCCGGATTTGAACTCCTTAGAAAAATAAAAAAGGAACGCTTCGACATACCCCTTTTGCTCGCCAGCTCGGAACCATCCAACGCCGAAAAGGCAGCCTTTATCCCGGCCTCCTTTGTAGACAAGAACTCACCGACGCTTCATTCGGATGTGCGTTCCTTTTTTTTAAACCATTTAGGTTTTGGTGATTTTGTTTTTAAAACGCCGGACGGAACCGAAATCACCCGCGCCTCCAATCTCAGATCAATTGAAAAACACCTTCAGACCATTCCCGAGGATGCGTTTGTGTTTCATTGCAACCGTAATGATTTTTCCAGATGGTTGTTTGCGCGATCAGAAATAGAGCTGGCCTCTAAAGTCCGTCCCATAAGAGACGAAGACTTTTACAGTGTTGAAAGCCATCGGCAGCACCTTTTTTCCTTGATCCACACCCGTCGCATGCGACGGCAAAAAGGGGTGGTCGTAAACCTGGATACCAAAGAATTCGATCTTGATACGGAATTTTTCAAGATCGGAACCGGTTCCCTGGGCGGAAAGGCCCGTGGACTTGCTTTTTTATCCTCTCTGCTGCTGCACAATTCGAATATCCTCGAAAAGTTTGACGCGGTGGACATTGTGGTCCCTCAGACCCTGGTCATCACCACCGAGGGATTCGATGCCTTCATCGATGAGAACGGATTGGGATCCATATCAAATACAGAAAAGTCAGATGAAGAAATTGCCGACATCTTTCTGAAATCAACATTTCCGCAATGGATCGCCGGGGACCTCAAAGCCTATCTGACCCAAATTAAATACCCCCTGGCCATCCGTTCCTCCAGCCTTCTCGAAGACGCCCAGTTTAGAGCCTATGCCGGCCTTTATAAAACCTATATGTTGCCCAACAATCACCCCGATCTCGAGCAACGACTGGTTCAGCTTTTAGACGCCATTAAGCTGGTGTATGCCTCGACTTATTTTCAGGGTCCCAGGGACTTCTCCAGGCGTGTGGGTCAGCGTACCGAAGAAGAAAAAATGGCCGTAATTATTCAGCGACTGGTAGGCCAGAATTACAATAATTATTTTTACCCCGATATATCCGGGGTGGCCCAATCCTATAATTATTATCCCTTTGCCAGAATGAAATCCGAAGAAGGGACTGCAACAATCGTTCTCGGTTTGGGGAAAATGGTAATCGAAGGCGAGAAAGCCCTCCGCTTTTCACCAAAATATCCCGAGCTGCTGCCCCAGCGCTCCACGGTTGAAGATATTCTAGAGAATTCCCAGCGCTTCTTTTATACACTCAACATGAACCAGACCGATTTTAATCTCGGTACCGATGAAAACGTCACTTTGGAAAAACGTGAGGTAACGGATGCCGAAAACGAACCGGCAATGAAAATCCTCTCCAGTACATACATACCCGAAGAACACCGCATCAGAGACACGGCCCAAATTCCAGGTTACCGGGTGCTAACTTTTGCCCAAGTCCTTAAATATAAGATTTTCCCCTTTGCGGAACTCATCGCCGAAATATTGAAGCTGGGGCAGGCGGGAATGGGATACTCGGTCGAACTCGAATTCTCAGTCAATGTTAATATTGAACACAAGGACCCGCCCCAATTTGCTGTTCTTCAGCTCAGGCCGATGACCGCCCGGGAAGAGCTGATGACGGTCAATATCCATGAAGATGAAGTTAAAAAGGCGTTTTGTATCTCTTCACACGCCCTGGGCAATGCCATCAACACCGAAATGGCCGATATCCTGTATGTCAAACCGGAAGTCTTTGATGTCAGCCATACGCCTAAAATTGCTCAAGAAATCAGTAAGATTAATGCCAAACTGATGAAGGCAGAGCGTCAATATCTTTTGATCGGACCTGGAAGATGGGGATCTGCCGACCGCTGGCTGGGAATCCCTGTGAATTGGTCTGATATCTGCGGGGTGGGCGCCATGGTGGAGACAACCGCGTCTCAGCTAAGCGCCGAACCTTCCCAAGGGTCTCACTTTTTTCACAACATTACCACTTTGGGAATTAACTATGTCACGGTGACGGACGACCAGAGTGAACATATCGATTGGGACTGGCTCACCTCCCTGCCCGTCGAAACCGAATCGACGTTTGTTGCCCACGTTAAGCTCGATCACACGATGGTCCTGAAAGTTGACGGGCGCAAATCCCGCTGTGTGATATATCCTGGATCATAGTTACTCCGTAACCATTCACAGGTTCAAGGTTCACCGTTCAAAGGTTGTAATCCGTTGAAATCCTTTTCTTTACAACACAATATTCAGATCGGCATCTTTCACCCAATGGGGGAAACATATGCGTTGCCCCTATTGAGGCATCATTCTTATTGATACGAGCCAGGCAGCAATCTTCAACCCTGAACCGTGAACGTTGAACCGCTCAACCCGGATTTTATGACAAATAGGTATTGTTTTTGGCGCTTTTGTTTTATAAAAGAAACCAAATTTTTTAACGCGGCCCTTTAAAAAAATCGGAATTATATACAATAAAAAGGTGACGGCCTAAAGAGGGTATTAGGGGGTTTTTGCGAACGATATTTTGGCAATTTTATAGAAGCGCTTAGTGAAATGGAGCGTAAAAAATGGTAACTGTTTGAGGGCGCAGCCCGAGTTTTACCATTTTAGCGTAGTGAGCTTAGCGATTCTTAAAATTTCCAAACCAAAAGAGAGCAAAAGAGCCCTAATACCCGGGTTACCTTCTTTTGGTATATAATTCCGAAAAAAATAATAATTTTTAATAAAAACAAGGATATCTCATGATTGAAGAAATACGACCTGATTTTTTCCGGGTCCAAATCCCCCTGCCCGACAGCCCGCTTAAATTCCTCAACTCCTATGTGATTCGATCTGCGGACCGCAATTTGATTGTCGACACCGGGCTAAACCGCAAAGAATGCCTTGAAGCGATGCAGTCCGGATTGAAACAGCTGGATATTGATTTGACGAAGACCGATTTTGTGATCACCCATCTGCATGCCGATCACTTTGGCCTGGTTGGCAAACTGGTGACCGAGACCAGCAAACTATTTTTCAATCGGCCCGAAACAGAATTGATTGAATCCTGGGTCGGGTGGGAGCCCATGATTGCCTATGCAGGGAAAAACGGCTTCCCTGAAAAAGAGCTTCGCGCCACACTTGAATCGCACCCGGGTCACAAATTCGGCTCTGAATGGCTGCCCGAGTTGAGCGTTCTCTTGGATGGTGATGAAATCGAGGTTGGCGATTATTTATTTAATGTTGTCTCGACACCCGGCCATAGCATGGGCCATACCTGTCTGTATGAATCGAAAAAAAAGATTCTGGTGGCCGGTGATCATATTCTGATCGACATTACACCCAATATTCAATGCTGGTCCGATAGTGAAAGTCCTCTGCATAATTATATGGCCAGTCTGGACAAAGTTAATGAGTTGGAAATCGATCTGGTTTTACCGGGACACCGAAGGCTTATTACAGACCACAAGACCAGAATCACGGAGTTGAAGGAACACCATGAAAAACGCCTTACGGAGGTGCTTTCAATCCTCAAAAAAGGGGCTAAAACCGCTTATCAGACCGCATCTCAGATGAGTTGGGATATTAAGGCTGAATCCTGGGATCATTTTCCGCGGGCTCAAAAATGGTTTGCCACCGGAGAGGCGATATCCCACTTAAGATACCTTGAAGAAGAAGGCCTGATTGATCGGAGAATCGAAAAGAATATCGTTCTATTTTCTGCCAATAACCGTTAGAGCGCCTCGCCGCTGAGTGCCTTTTAACACTTCTTGGTAGCCATTGTGACAATCCCGTAAAAAATCGCGGATTGAACAATAGATGGCTAAGTAAAAAGGTTCATATACAAGGCGTATTATTTTTCAGAAACGAGGCCATACATGTAGTATGCCGAGTGTCTGAAAAAATAAGACAACGCAGTAGATGGGACTTGTTACGACGCCATCACTTACAGCCCCATCTCCCGGGCCACCATCTCGCGGTGATAATCAGCGTCCCCCAAGAAGAGCTCGGCCGCTTTGGCGCGCTTGAAGTATAGACCCAGATCGTGCTCTTCCATGAAGGCCACACCGCCCATCACCTGGTGAGCAAGCGCCACGAGTCTACGATAGGAATCGCTGACATAAGCCTTGCACATGTAGGCTTCTTTTTGAAATGATTCCCCGGTCGCAATCAGCCAGGATGCCTTTAGAGTCATGTATGTCAAGGTGTCGAGGAATGTCATCATATCGGCACAGTGATGCTGGATGGCCTGAAATGCGCCGATGGGTCGGTCAAACTGAATCCGTTCCTTGGTCCAGGGAAGAACCAGATCAAAGACTCTGCGCGCCCCACCCATCATCTCGGCGCACTTGGCCACCACCACCATCTGTTGAATTTTCTTGAGCACCGGCCATCCTTGGTTCAGTTCTCCCAAAAGGTTGGCTTGCGGAACAGCAACCCGATCGAATATGACTTCAGACTGCTTATCCCCGGCCATCGTGACAAGGGGGATTACGCTGAGAGCCGAATTTCGGATATCGACCAGAAAAAGGCTGATGTCTGTCTGGCCCGCTCCGGTTCTGGCCGCACATATCAAGGTGTCGGCCACGTGAGCATCCGGTACGAAGAGTTTTGTCCCGGATAGAATCCATTTGTCGCCTTCCGAAGTTGCCGCAAACTTGATCGCCTCGGGGGTATAAAGGCCCTCCGCTTCAATCCAGGCCAGGGTCATTATCCGTTTGCCGGCGGCCAGATCTGGAAAAACTTCCGCCTTCTGAGAGTCGCTGCCGGCCTCCAGGAGCGCCAGGCCGCCCAGAACCACGGTCGAAAAATAAGGGCCCGGCAAGGCGAAATACCCCATTTCCGACAAAAGGACCATCAGGTCAAGGAAGTAGCCGCCCACGCCCTTATACGTCTGCGGAACCAAAAGACCCATCCACCCGAGTTCGGCCATTGTCCGCCATAACTCGGAAGTGAAGCCCTTTTCATCCTCAGCCATGGCGCGCACGAGTCCGCTGTCACATTTCTTTGACAAAACTTTTTGGGCGGTTTGTTTTAGGTTTTTTTGTTCTTCGCCGAGATCGTAATTCATGTGCGTTACTCCTTTTTATCGGGCGGGTAATCCCAACCCCCGATGGGCAATGATATTTCTCTGGATTTCATTGGTGCCGGCATAGATCGTTTCGCCGATGCTCCAGCGATGATAGTGCTCGACCTTTCCGGCCAAGGCCGCCCATTTGGATCCCTTTTTAAGTTGCCCGTAAAGACCCAGCACCTCCATACCGGTGTTTGTTATGCGTTGGGCCATTTCCGTCGTAAACGTTTTTTGCATCGAGCTTTGATAATTGGGGATCTGGCCTTTATCCAGAATGCACGCCAGGTTGTAGAATAAAAGATTGGATGCTTCCAATTCAATTTCGATTTGGGCCAGCTTCTGCCGGATTAGCGGGTTCTTGGAAAGCGGCTTCCCATCGATTTTTGTTACGCGCGCATAATCAACAATCTCTTCAAAAAGGCGGCGATAAGACCCGTCCGGAAACATCCTTTCGTAATCCAGGGCAGCCATCAGGTAATAAAAACCCCGATTCTTTTTCCCAACCCTGTTTTTTTGAGGTACGATGACATTATCGTAGATGACTTGATTGGTCTGCCAGCCGGCCATAGTGATCATTGGCCTGATCGTAATCCCGGGGCTTTTGAGATCTACAATCATCATGGACATGCCCCTGTGTTTCCCCACGTCCGGGTTTGTGCGGCATATCAGCCAGTGGTAATCGGCCACGTGTGTATGCGTATTAAAGGTTTTCTCACCATTGAGCACATAATGCGCTTCTTCCCCAACGGCCCCGAGGGTCACGGCTGAAAGGTCCGATCCCGCCTGGGGCTCGGAGTAACCCAGGGCAAATTCGACCTCGCCCCTGGCAATGCGCAACAACCATTCTGTTTTCATTTCATCACTGCCGACATGCATGATTGTCGGACCGGCCATGTGTGCCGCCACAAAAATCGATGGCACACGCGCATACGCCATCTCTTCTCGGATGGCAAAGGTCAGTGCGGCGGAGGCCCCCAATCCGCCGTACTCCTCGGGCCAGGCGGGAACCAGCCACCCATTAACAGCGAAATTCCGAATGAATCGGCGTCCCAGCCTTCCGCCATAGCAATTCCCGATGACCAATGTTTCTTCCAGTAAATCCGGAGTCGATTCGGACTTGATAAAAGCCCGTACGTCATGCAGCACGTTTTGTTCCTGTGGTAATAAATTAAAATCCATCCCGTTTTCTCCCCTTCCGCGAATGCCCTTACGTCAATGGGTTAATCAACGCCCAATTCTTTTTGCAGCCACGCCTTGACTTCACCCTCCAGGGCATAGACCCCTTTCAGTTCACAAATCGGTTTTTCAAATTGCTGCGGGAGTTCAAAGCGGGCCAATTCGGCGGCTTCGTCTGAATTGCGCCGGATCAGGTAGATATAGTACGGCTTATCCCAGCAATTGATGACAAAGTAGTGCGTATGATCATCTTTGGACCGAATAACATATCCATCCCCGCGGGCCCAATTGTTGCCCCATTCCAAATAAAGCCGCACCGCTTCTTCAGGCGTCATCTCCCAGTTTATCAGGTCCACCAGCCGGTTGTCGTGTTTAAGTTCTTCCAGGGTAAGCATCTCGCTTTCCTTTCATACATCCCTTTAACCGTGAACGATTGATTGGTTTGCTACCGTCGAATTACTATTACCCCTATACCCGCCACTGTCAAGCCGGCTTTTGTTTTAGAAAAATACGAAGATTAAAAAAGGAGCTTTGACTGGCGCTGGATACATAGGTATCCGATTAATCAAGGTTGACATTGAAATCCCGCCTTTGGTATGATTATGAAACTGTTTAAATTCGTCTACTTAGGAGGTTTTATGAGGACGCTGTTTGTCCTATGGGTCTGCCTGTCTCTCTTTCTTTCCTCAACTTGCCTGGCGCAGGAGGACGGCACCATCGGAAGTATCAGGATTTCAAAGGGGAAGGCCGAAGTCCTGCGCGAGGATAAAGCCATGCCGGCCAAAGCCGGCCTCCGGTTGCTTCTCAAGGATATCCTCCAAACCGGCCCTGACGGACAGCTCGGCGTTATTCTGAGGGATGATACGCTATTATCACTCGGACCCGATACCCGGATTGTCGTCAATCAATTTGCATTTGCACCGGCCGAGGGACATTTGGCTCTCGTGGCCAAGCTTTTCAAGGGGATGGTGGCCTTTCTTTCCGGGCAGGTCAGTAAGCTCTCTCCTGAATCCGCACGCCTGGAAACTCCGGTTGCTACCGTGGGGATACGGGGAACCCGGTTTTTGGTGAGGCTCGAGGAGGAATAGTATTGGTGATTTCTAAAAGGCATATCATTCGATGAATAATTCTAAAAAAATAGACCCCTTTAAAACGAAACCGGTTTCATGGTTGTATCAGAAGGCATGGATATTAGCCGGGTTTGCGATCCTTTTGTTCATCTCAGGCTGCGGCCGGTGGGCTGGTGTAGATGAAAAAGGATTTTATATATGCCTGACGGCCCGCTGCGCCGGAAAGGGAAATCTGTTTATTTTGATTCCCGACCCTGACGGACAGGTGGGTAAAATCGCCATATCCAACCCGGCCGGAACACAGGTTTTGGATAAGGCCGGCCAGGCGACGTATGTCGAAAGTATCGAGAAGGCCCCCGAAGCGCCCAAACAGATGGATGCTAAAGAAATTGACAAGATCTTTGAGCCGGCCCTGGCCGCCCAGCCCGAAGCCCCGGTCATATTCCTGCTCTATTTCAAAGCCGGCACAAGCGACCTGACCGACGAGTCAAAAAAACTATTGCCCCAAATTATTCGCACCATCAAGGACCGCCGCTCAGTCGATACCAGTGTGGTCGGGCATGCCGACACGGTGGGGGATGCGGCCCTCAACACCAGGCTGTCGCGCAAACGGGCCGTTGGGGTGGCCAAGTTTCTTACGGACAGCGAAATCGATCCGGATATTCTGGACATTACCTCCCACGGTGAAGCCAATCTTCTCGTTAAAACGCCGGACAATACGGATGAGCCTCGCAACCGTCGGGTTGCTATCACGGTGAGGTGATAATACGAAATCGCATTTATCAAGACTTCTAAAAGACCGTGGGCACATCCTGATTGCCGGATTGCTGTTATCGTTCCTCATGGCCTGTTTGTACATCTGGCAACCCCTCTTTCTGGCCTTCTTGAACAACAAAATTTATGACTCGCTTCTGCGCTCGACCCATAACCCTGAAATAACTAATGTGCCCGTCATCGTTGATGTGGATGAAAAAAGTCTGGCCCGGTTTGGACAATGGCCCTGGCCGAGGTACCGAATTGCCCGCCTGTTAGAAAAAATAAAGCATCTTGGCGCACAAGCCATCGCTATCGACATGGTTTTTGCCGAACCCGATCGAACCTCACTCGGTCTCTTAACCCGGGAGATCAAGCGTGATTTCAAATTCGATGTTGAAGTCAAAGGGTTTCCGGCAAAATTCGAGGACAATGATAAAATACTGGCCCGGACAATCGGGCAGGGACCGTTTGTTTTAGGATACAAATTTTTATACGCTGAAGACGAATTCTCCGGCAAAGATTGCACTCTGCACCCTTTGAATGTGGTCTACTTGAAAAAATCCTCCCAATCGGATAAACCACCCCCATTTTTCAGAGCAGCGGGTGTGGTTTGCAACCTTGATGTTTTGTCTCGGGCGGCATCTTCCTCCGGTTTTTTTGATGCGGCCCCCGACGTCGACGGCGTTCTGCGACGCATACCCATGCTGGTGGAATATCAGGGCAAGGTGTTCCCCAGCCTCGCCCTGGCAACCCTGATGCAAATGCGAAAGACGCGCCAAATTCTTGTTGCCTTATCTTCTGAGGGAATCGAGTCGTTGCAAATAGAGAATACAACCATTCCCCTTGATTACAAAGGTAATCTCCTGATCCATTACCGTGGACAACGAGGACGCTTCGAATACATCTCCGCCGGTGACATTCTGAATGGGTCGATTTCAGATGAGCACCTCAAGAATAAAATCGTAATTGTGGGAACATCTGCCGCCGGCCTCAAGGAAATCCGGGCCACGCCGCTTGACCCTGCTTTTCCGGGTGTCGAAATCCATGCCACCGTTGTGGATAATATTCTGAAGCGCGACTTTGTTTCTAGACCGCCCTTTGCCAGCGGCATCGAGTTATTGCTGGTGGTCTTGCTGGGGATCTGCGCCACCCTCCTGTTGACTTGGTCAAAATCTCTTTTAAGCGTCATCATGTTAGGGATAGCGTCTGTCTCAATTTATTCCGCATCGCATGGGTTGCTTCGAACACACGGTTTTTTTCTCTCCCCGGTCCTTCCGTTGTTAACGATCGCAGTTCACTTTTCGACTTTGACCCTGCTGAAGTTTTGGCATGAAGAGAAGCAAACCCGCATGCGAACCCGTGAGCTTGCATTGACCCAGGATGTAAGCGTGCGCAGCCTGGCGGCCCTGGCCGAAACACGTGACCCGGAAACAGGCGGTCATATTCTTCGCACCCAGCGCTATGTCAGAGCCCTTGCCCTTCGCTTAAAGCATCATCATAAATTTAAAGATGATTTAGATGATGATGTCATTGAGATTTTCTATAAAATGGCCCCGCTGCATGATATCGGCAAAGTCGGCATACGGGATCACATTCTCTTGAAACCGGCCCGGCTCAGCCTGGAAGAATTTGAACAAATGAAACTGCACACCGACTTCGGGCGCCGCGCACTGCAGGTGGCTGAAAAAGAGCTGGGCCAAAATTCTTTTCTGCAGACAGCAATTGAAATTGCCTATTCCCACCAGGAAAAATGGGATGGCTCGGGATACCCCTTGGGTCTAAAAGGGACCGACATTCCCCTTTCGGCACGGCTCATGTCCGTGGCGGATGTTTATGACGCGCTGATAAGTAAAAGAGTCTATAAGAATCCTTTCCCCCACTACCAGGCGGTCCAATGGATGCAAGAAGGCCGGGGTACCCATTTTGACCCTGACATTACGGACATCTTCCTCGAAATTTCAGAGGAGTTTAGAAAGATTGCTTTGGATTTCTGCGATGATGAAGTACAGCGAAAACTGTTGCTGGCCTAAAAATTCTGAGCCACCTTGAAAATTTATTTTTAAGAATCATATTAAAAAAAGTGTTGCCAAAGTTTTAAAATTATCGACTTAAGAATGAAAGGAGCATGCCATGAGTATACTCGTTGCCAAGGAAGCACCCGATTTTGTTGCACCGGCCGTAATGCCGAATGGAATTATTGAGGAAAATTTTAAGCTTTCCGATTTGAGAGGCAAATATGTGGTTTTATTTTTCTGGCCACTCGATTTCACCTTTGTATGCCCTACGGAAATCATTGCCCATGATCACCGGATTCAACAGTTCAGAGACAAGAATGTTGAAGTCGTAGGCGTATCTATCGACTCGCAATTCACCCATTTCGCCTGGCGCAATACGCCGATCAATGAGGGCGGTATCGGTCCGGTCCAGTTTCCGATTGTTGCCGATGTAAAACATGAAATTACCCAGGCCTTCGGTGTCGAACACCCGGCCGGAGTAGCCTTGCGCGCCTCTTTTCTGATCGATAAAGATGGGGTCGTTCAGCATCAGATTGTGAACAATCTTCCTCTGGGACGCAATGTGGATGAGATGCTGCGGACCGTGGATGCGCTTCAATTCCACGAGGAACACGGTGAGGTCTGCCCTGCCGGATGGCAAAAGGGTGAAAGTGGAATGGAACCCACCCAGGACGGTGTGTCGGGGTATCTTGCCGCTCATAGCGAAGGACTTTAATTAGAAGCCATCTCAAAAATGTCTTTTGGTCTAATTTTGAGATGCCTTCTTGTGTCCATTCATAAATGGTCTTTTTGCCGAAGAACTTCGTTCTTCATAGTTGGTGTTGTGCGGCCTTCTCCGGTTGTTTCAGATTGCGCCTTGAAAATGGATTATCGTCACGATTTTCCCTTAAAAAACTTGATGCGACATCATGATAAGCGCGAGAGTTACCGCCTTATGTTTCGATGGCATCGGATGCTGCCGCCATCAGAACCGGTAACCCTCACGTTTTTCAAACTCCTGTGTCAGATCAGGCCTGAACCGATCCAGCTATGAAAGATTCTTAGCCCACTTGGAAGCGCCTTTTAAGGCCTGGTAGTAAGCCCCAACTTCTCTTTTGACCTGTTTTTTGGTCGCGTCCCCGGGGAGTTTCCTGCCTTTGTTGCCCCAGGCTGTCAGGATCTTCGACAGATTCTCACCAGTTTTCCTACGCTTATCGGCTTCTGGCATTTTCTTCACGATGTTGGTAAGGTTCTGGGTGACATTCCGGGCGGATGTCATGATCCCTTTGTTGAATCTAATCCTCTGGGCTTTGGCTGTTTTTTCGGACATTACTTTCTTGGTGAAAGACTTGCCTTCCTTAATCGTGCCAATTAAAAGTTTGACCATGCCGGCATCAAAGGCTTCCCGGGACACCTTGCCCGACTCGGAAGCTTTCTGGTACACTTCAAGCTGGCCATCAGCCGCAGCGTAAATGGCCTTCAAGTCCGATTTTAATATTTTCAGGCCTTTGGCATAAGCGCTATCCGGATCTTGTTCTTTGCCCAGGGCACTCTTAAGCTGCTTGATGTATTTGTTTTTTGTTTTGTTATAGCTCTTGAGCGCATTTTTAAATTTGCTGACAGCCTTGAGGGTTACGTTCGCGCTATCTATGGCCTCGAAGGTTTTGTCCAATTTCTTTAAGCTCTTTTCGACACCGCTCGATTTATTGAAGGCGCCCAGCACTTTTTTTGCCGGCTTCTTTTTGCCGGTCTTGGCCTCGAACTCCGCCTTGGAGTCCTTCCAGACATCCAGCCAGCCACCGGGTTTCATGGCGCTGGCCGGTACAACCGCAAGCGTTGTAAACAAAAATACGCCGGCCACAAACATCACTAAAAACCGGACAAACTGTTTATTCGTAACGTCTCTTTTGCTTTTCATAAGAACCTCCTTTTAGTGTTGTGTCGCCATGCCTTTTCCGCTAGCATCGTTTTCGTTTATTGATC
Source organism: uncultured Desulfobacteraceae bacterium (assembly GCA_964572695.1). GTDB lineage: Bacteria > Desulfobacterota > Desulfobacteria > Desulfobacterales > CAZHA01 > CAZHAH01. Next base: position 41 of record CAZNFS010000007.1, on the reverse strand, counting down.
TCTATCATTGCAATATGCCACAATGTGGTATTCATGGGGTG